>NZ_JAJSOU010000013.1:0-141401 GCF_021282405.1 Buttiauxella cochleicola | reverse complement strand
TTTTAAGACCTTTAGCCAGTTCAGCCGCAAGGGCTTTAAGTTTCTTTTCGTCCATAATTTGCCTGTCTCCGTTGTTGGAGTGAACATATCAAAAACAGGCAGATACACAATTTTAATTACAGTCTCGCAAACACGACCATGCTTCTTCGATCGTGGAGTTCCTGATGTTGCGGGTTATTTAAGCCTTGAAGAGCTTACCATACCGAGGCATCTGGATAACGCCATCGCGAAATTTCGTTATAACCGTACCGTATTTATTGCACCACCCTGGCGTGACATATATGTACAGGATACAGAGCGCAAGCAATCTTTCGATGTCGCCGTCGAGACATATCACGCGATGGTGAAAGCATACCGTATATATGACTATCAGTTGATTGAATTACCATGCGTTTCTGTAGAGGAACGTGTGGATTTCATCCTTTCCAGGATATTACGCTGATAGAACGGTAACTGCGCTTAATGATGAATCACCATGCCTGAACTTGCCATATTCTAGTGAATATAGAACTTCCGCTCCTGGCACAGACCTGCCTGTGAAAAAATCCAGGGACTGCGTTGAACGGGATGCCGACGTTATTCTCCCGTTGACTTAATTGACTGCGCCAATTCAGGACTCCGTTTGGGAAACGGAAAATATTGTACGTTATGATGGTTTTCTGTACTGACTGATTTCAATCAGGCGAAAAGGTCAATACTTTCCTTCAACCAGCTTTCTATTGTTTCGCCAAATATTTCCGCATCAGTGCATTTTGTAGTGTCACGCCACGACGGACAGGAAAACCCCGTTCCACTACATGAAAGCCGTGTCGTAGAAAGAACTCTTCCGCAGCCTTACTCACATTTGAAGTAAGTTCAGCAATTCCAAGTTGTCTAGCTTCTTCATGAATGCAATTCATCAGTAGCATCCCTACTCCCTGTCTCGGGTAGGTTCCTGAGACAAAGAAATGGTCAATGTACCCATTCGGCTGAACATCTGCATATCCAGCTATTTCCCCATCCACTTCAACAACAAAGGGGCGCAGCTCCTCCATGTAATTGGCCCATTGTTCCGGGTCGATATCTGGTGGAGCCCAGGCCTCTATTTGTTCATGTGTGTAGTAGTGTGATGCGATGGTATGTACAGAAGATAAAAAGACCCTGAATAACGCAATTTCATCCCCATTAGTGAACCTTCTGATTTTCATAAAACCTCGTTAGTCGTAACGCGTTCTGCCTGCCGGTAAAGGGTCTGGATGCTACATACTTGAGAGCAACTATAGCCTGTGGCATCTGCTGTTTCCCGGATATTCAGTTTTATAACCTGTCGGTAGTACAGTACTTTCTGGTGCCTAATGGTTTTAACAGCAAGCGAGCTGTTTTTAGTCTGGGGATCTGCATACGTTCATCCCCTTACTCAGAAGTAGTACGGTTTTATCGTAGTTACTCAGGCACCACTCATGCTTTTTGATAACCGCCGGTGGGACTTTCTCTATATCTTTGACGGTACCAAATCCCATTGACCCGTAAAAACCTTCAAGCTCAGCAAAAGGTAAACAGTAAAGAACTGACAGACCTGAGTTCTTAATTAGGAAATCTACCACCTTACGGGCGATCCCCAGACCCTCATTGCCGGGAAAAACATAAATTCCCCCAAGCTCGCCGTTTTCTGTATCGATTGTTACAACTCTACCTTGACCAACAATATTATCGCCATCAGTCGCCAATACGATTAGTTCCCCTGCATGTGACGGAACAAAATCAATCTCAGCATAGCGCTCGTTAACGATGGCGAGATCAGCGTTGGTGGCGATTCTTAAAGAAATTTGCATCATTCTCCCTACATCTCTTTATCTGTATTTTTCAGCTTTTGATTTTCAACCATAATATTTGCAGTAAATATCAAACAATAACGATCAAGAAACATATTAGATATAGCCTAAATGTTTGAATATTTTCTGATAGATTTCACGCACCACTTTGCTTTTATTTTCGTGATATTGTTGAATATCTAAGCTACAACCTTTAATTGCATCTAATTTAACGTCAGCATATAGCTGGCAGTCCTTCTTTGACTGTCGCAACCAATCTCGAAAAAGCACATGTCGGATTGTTTCAGGAGTGTCTTGAGTGAAAACATGAAGGTTAACTCTGGGATTATCGTAATGAAAAAGACGATGTCCATGGAAGCGAGGCTCACGCACAATTAGTTTATACCCAAGACTCTCAAGTGCTAACACATAAGTTTTTTCATCTGTAGCGTCAGCAACTGTCAAATCAATATCAATAACGGGTTTGGCAGCGAGACCAGGTACTGCTGTAGAACCCACATGATCAATTTTTAGTACATGCGAACCTAATTTATTCTTAATTTTAGATGCCAGTGTTGAATATATATCCGGCCACAAAGGATCATACGCAACGACCACTACACTCTCAATCGGCGGTACGCCATTAACAAAATAACTATCCTGAGGATCAATGACATAATGCTGCATTATTTCTTTTGGGCTAACCATAAACCGACACCTATCGACCATAAAAATTATGAACAATAGCGTACAGGAGATGGGTTTGGATGTCTCTCAAACGTCCGCTCCAGGCACAGAGCGGACTGTCACATAAGGTTAAGCTCGATGGTATGACGATGTCAGCTCAGGTCTGAGCTAATACACATCACGCGAGCTTAAATACCGCTACCGTTTCATTTAACGCTTGCGACTGCTCTTTAAGCGACATTGCCGCCGCCGACGCTTGTTCCACCAACGCGGCATTTTGCTGCGTCACCACATCCATTTGCACCACAGCCTGGTTAATCTGCTCGATACCGCGGCTTTGCTCGCCTGTAGACACCGCAATCTCTTCCATCAGCCCGGTCACTTCTTTGATAGCGTTGGAAATGCGTTGCATGCTTTCGCCCGCACGGTTCACCAGATTGCTACCGATATTGACCTGCTCGCCAGAAAGCTCAATAAGCTCTTTGATCTCCTTCGCTGCCACCGATGAACGCTGAGCTAGGTTGCGTACCTCTGTTGCTACAACTGCAAACCCGCGGCCTTGCTCGCCTGCGCGCGCAGCTTCAACCGCGGCATTCAGCGCCAGAATATTGGTCTGGAAAGCTATGTCTTCGATAATGCTGATAATGTTGTCGATTTTGCTGGAACTGGACTCAATATTACGCATTGAATCAATCACCTCGCTAACAATCTCGTTGCCGTCATTGGCGGCTATCAACATGCCATTTGCCAGCTTATTTGCCTGGTGAGAATTGTCGGAAGTCGATTTCACCGTCACGGTTAGCTGTTCCATGCTGGCCGCAGTTTCACCCAGCGATGACGCTTGCTCTTCGGTGCGTGCAGAAAGGTCGGTGTTACCGGCGGCAATTTCTTCGGAGGCGTATGCCACGGTTTGGCTGGACTCACGCACCTGGCCAATAATGCTTGCCAGTGATACACGCATTTGCTCAAGCTCGCGCATCATCGCACCAATCTCGTCATTGGCACTGGCAACAATCGGCGTATGCAACATACCGCTGGCGATTTCAGTGCAATGCTCTTTGGCTTTATCCAGTTCGTTGAGTACCCGTTTTTTTAGCAGCCAGAACACGGCACCGAGAATAACGGCGAAGATCAGTGCAAAAATCGCGATACTCATCAGGCTCTGTTTGAAACCAGATTGAGCATCTTTGTTGAGCTGCTGCGCATACTGCTGGCGGAATGCCAGTAATTTATCCAGTGCGACTTCAAATTGTTTATCCAGCTGTGGCAGGGTGGATGTCACTAGTGCACGAGCACGCGGAATGTCATTGGCGCGGGCAGCATCCAGCAGGGGCTGTAAGCCTTGCTCACGATAATTCACAAACGCGCTCTGGTAGGAATCAGTCAAGACCTGTTCACCTGGTTGTTTAGGTTCCTCAAGATAAGCCTGAAATGCGGCGTTTGCCTTCTCAAGTACCGATTGTGCGCCGTTGAGTGCCTGTTGCCCCTGATCGTTTAACCCTTGTTCACGCTCTTCTAACGCTTCCATGGCACGAACACGCATGGTGCGGCTGTGGTTGATTGGGTCGATTACCGATAACACCACACGGATTTCGCGATTTACATTATCCAGAGATTGGTTGCTACGGGTGAGTGACCAGATGTTGGAGGCTGTGCTGGCTAAGAAAATAAGCAGCAATGTGCTGAAAACTAAAATAGAAAAACGCCTTACGGACATAAAATACCCTTATCGTTAGAAATAAACCTGACTCGTTTCAGCCAGTGCTTGTGGGTTATCGGCATTCGGGGCGAGAAATTTAGCGGACTTATTTTCGTCATATTTCTGTCATAAGGCTGCTTTATAAATCGATGACCAAAATAAGGGATGCGAACATCATGAAATTAAAACCATTTGCGCTGTTATTGACCTCTTTATTTCCTCTGGCAAGTCAGGCAGCACAACCGCAGGTTGACCGTTACGTTGTCACATTTCCGCAAGGTGACCATGTTGAATACAACGGGGCTTATGCCAGCAACTTCCCGGATGGTTTACCGGTTGGCGTGGGTTCGGGGCTGCAATTTATTCGTAAAGATGGCGATGCACTGGTGTTTGCTACGGTGACGGATCGCGGTCCGAATGCCGATTCCCCGAAAGCCGGTAAAAAAGACTCGAAGATTTTTGCCAACCCGAAATTTACACCATTACTGATGACCATCCGCGTTGCTGATGGCAAAGCCCAGGCTACCGATGCACATGCGTTACATGATGAGAATGGCCCTATCAGCGGTTTACCGCTGCCGGAAGGCTTGATTGGTGCAACCAACGAAATCGCTCTGAGCGATACCTTGCAGCAGTTATCGAGTGATAAACGTGGCCTGGATACCGAAGGGATCACCCCGGATGGCAAGGGAGGTTATTGGTTGTGTGACGAATATGGCCCGTTCATCATCAATATCGACGCTAATGGCAAAATCCTCAAAAAATATGGCCCGCAAGCAGAACAAGGTGAGCAGGGTGTGGCGGGTGGCTTGCCGAATATTATCAAATGGCGTCAGGCTAACCGTGGTTTTGAAGGGATTACACGCATGCCCGACGGGCGTATTATCGCCGCCGTGCAAAGTACGTTGGATATCGACGGGAAAAGCAAAAACAGCGCACAGTTTACCCGTCTGGTGAGCTTTAACCCGGAAACCGGCAAAACGGAAATGTACGGTTATCCGATTGACGTAGATGTCTATAAGAAAGCCAAAGACGCTAAAATTGGTGACATCGTCGCACTGGATAACAACCGCCTGTTGCTGATTGAGCAGGGTGGCGACAAAAACAAAGTCATGCGCAACCTGGTTTATGTGGTTGATCTTAGCCAGGCCAGCGATCTGAGTTCGTTTGATAAAGACAAAGCACCCGAGTTTGACGACGCCGCACAATTGAAAGCGCGTGGCATCAAACTGGCGGAGAAAAAAGAAGTCGTCGACTTGCGCAAACTGGGCTGGCAGCAGGAAAAAGCCGAAGGGATGACATTGATTGATAACCAAACTATTGCGGTGATTAACGACAATGATTTCGGTTTACAGCCGGTGCTGGAAAACCCTGATGCCGATGCAAAAAAAGCCGACGATTACGAAGTGGATGGCAAAGGGCATTTAACTCGCGAAGGAAAAGAAGTCGCGACAAAAATATCCTTAAAACCGCTGGAAAAACCCGAGTCACAAAATGAGCTTTGGGTTATTAAGCTACCGGAAGCGTTAAAGTAGTTTTTACAGGGGCAACGACTACGTTGCCCTTTACTTATTCTGCCGATGAACTTGCCATTACATTTCGAATGGACTCCACCAACGCCGTTGCAGCAGGTGAGAGTTCACTTCCCATCAACCTGGAAATACCTATCTGCTCAAGAACCAGCGGTTCAAATGACGGCAAGCGCACAAGATCATTACTATAAGTAATATCCGTAACGATGGAATGTGGCAGAATACCTAATAAGTCAGTCTTTTTTAAAAGCCATAATATATTAAAGAATGAAACAGTCTCGATAGTGGCATGGGGCGGATCGATATTTTCATTGTAAAATGTATTATTAAATTGTTTACGTAGAGTGGTTTCAATTGGCGGTAATATCCATGCTTCCTTTTTTAATTCTTCAAGGGATATGTGTAGATTTTGTTCCAATGGATGGCCTTTACGGGCGACAACTATCGCGTTTTCACTAAATAAGGCTTCCTGAGAAACTACAGCACTGGAACTAATATCCGATAATCGACCAATTAAAAAATCCAGTTCACCAGAAACCAGTCGCGGTAATAACTCTCCGCTGACACCTTCAATAATTTTTATGCGTATTTCGGGCCGTGAAATACTCAGCTTAGCAATAGCTGCGGGAACCAGATAACTCGAACCGGTTAATAAACTGCCAATAGCGACTCTTCCGGCATGACCCGTTCCCAACGCACTGATGGCCTGCGAGACATGGTCGAGCTGTGCCAGCACCATTTTGCTGCGGTCAACAAATGCGCGCCCCAGTTCAGTGGGGGTAACCCCACGGCGATTTCTTAGGAATAGTTTTGCCCCGACCGCATCTTCAAGATCGAGAAGTAGCTTACTGGCTGTAGGTTGCGAGACATTCAGCGATCGGGAAGCGTGAAGAACACTGCCGTATTCGAAAAGGGCGATTGCCAGGCGAAAGTGCCTGACTGTTGCCCAGCGTTCAAGTCTATCGAGTTTCATAAGATATCCATTTTTTGCATACCACATGCAATATATATGTTATTTACGAATATCACAAACATCCATATACTCGATTTTAATTAATCGCCCCGGAGTTATTACGATGAGTTTAAATAATCTTGAGACAGTGAAAAAATACTTTAAATATTGCGTTGATGGAAAAGATGCAGATCGCGTTAAAGAGTATTTTGACAAGGACGTTATTATTCATCGCCCTGATTGTGACGCACCTATTCATGGCGTTGAAAACTTCAAAAATGCACTGCTTGAACATGTAATTAATCGCTATGAATCTATTGTCACGACATTCAGCAAAGAAGTCATCACTGAAGATGTCGTCGTGGTTCATCTGAAACATGTGGCGCGTGGTTCTAATACCTGGCATGGATTTGATGTCCATGGCAAAGATGTGACGTGGACCGCACTGACTTATTTCCGCTTTAATGCCGAAGGGAAAGTAGTCGAAGAGATCGTCGAGAGAAATGAATTATTCATGGCGAAGCAGGTTGGTATTATTGACTATCAATAACGGAATATAAGTAAAGCGCTGAATGCAGATTCAGCGTTTATATTTTAAAAAAAACCTACACCGATCCCCGTACCAATAACTTCCAGTCCAGAATCTCATTCACGGTTTCAACTTCCGGGTTATCAATGCGCTCGAGCAGCAACTGCACGCTGCGAACACCGAGCTGGTGCATCGGCTGTTCGATGGTGGTGAGCGGCGGGTAGGTGACGGAGCCAAACGGCACGCCGTCAAAGCCCATAATTGCCACATCTTCAGGCACGCGCAGCCCTCGTTCGTGGGCGTAATGCAGCGCACCACCTGCCAGTGCGTCAGAAATGGCAAATACCGCATCTGGCGGTTCCGGCAGGGTAAACAGTTCGGCCATCGCTTGTATGCCAGCCTGGTATTCGAGGCTGTCGGCATAGACTACCGCTTGCCAGTTTTTGCCACAGGCTGCGCGATAACCGGCTTCACGCTGTTGCGAATAGAGATAACGCAAATCGCCGTTAATCAGCGCAATGCGCTTATAACCTGAGGTCATCAGGTGATCGACCGCGGCGGAAGCCGCTTTGAAGTTATCAATGGTCACCGATGATGCGTTATAACCTGGATCGCCTTCGCCGCATTGCACCCACGGCGAATCGCCAATCAGCGTGGTTAACCCTGGCAAGCAACTGATGGCATCCATAGTGATAACACCATCAACCACTTTGCCGCTTAACAGGCGCAAATAGGCCGATTCACGCGTCAGGCGGGATTCAGAATTGCACAGCAGAATGTGGTAGCCGTGCTTTTCCGCTTCTTCTTCAATGCCGCGCACCACGCGCGCGCAGAAAGGGTTAGTGATGTTCGACACCAGCACCAGCAGCATGCGGCTGCGCGAAGTGCGTAACTGGCGTGCCAGCAGGTTAGGTTGGTATTCACACGCCTCGATCGCCGCCAGCACTTTGTCGCGCGTGTCCGGTTTAACGGCAGGGTTGCCGTTTAATACCCGGGAAACGGTCGCGGTAGAAACACCAGCAATTCGCGCCACTTTATCTATCGACATGTTGATCCTTTGCACGATCGGTTGATTTGTGAACCACATTCCAGATTCGAATCAATACTACCAAATAATTCACCCGCATGATGGAAGTCTCAATGAAATCGATTACATTTTTATTGATATGCGAATGTAATCGATTACAAAATTTACCCGTCATACTTCGCGTTGCAGATTCGTTGGCCGCACTCAGTTACCCGAATCACTTACTTGAGTAAGCTCATCGGGATGCCTTCGATTGCCGCCTTCCTGCGTCACGAATTATTTAGGGTAAACAACAATAACAAATGCAAACTCTGTACCGGAGGATTTATGTCTTCTCACTCGGCCGTTGGGGCACAAGTGGTTACCCATAAATGGGTGATCCCACGCCTGTCGTTAATGATGTTTCTTGAGTTTTTCGTCTGGGGGGCCTGGTATGTGACCCTCGGAGTGGTGATGGGTAAATACGGCCTGAGCGCATTGATTGGCGATGCGTATTCCACCGGGCCGATTGCTTCCATTTTGTCGCCATTTGTCCTCGGCATGCTGGTGGACCGTTTCTTTGCCTCGCAAAAAGTCCTCGGCGTGTTGCACCTGATTGGCGCGGCATTGCTGTGGTGGTTGCCGGGCGCGTTTGAAAGCGGGCAAAGCGGCCTGTTGTGGATAATCTTCGGCTACATGCTTTGCTACATGCCAACCATTGCGCTGAGCAACAATGTAGCGTTCCACAGCCTGGCAAACAGCGAAAAAGGATTCCCGATTGTGCGTGCGTTCGGCACCATCGGTTGGATTGTGGCGGGGCTGATTGTCGGCACCAGCGGCCTTTCAGACAGCACTGGCATCTTCACTCTGGCGGCAGTCGCTTCCGTGGTATTGGGGATTTACAGCTTTACGCTGCCCAATACGCCCGCGCCAGATCGTGGTAAGCCGCTGTCGATGCGCGACCTGGTATGTGCAGATGCTTTCGCACTGCTTAAACAGCGCCACTTTATGGTGTTTATCATCTGCGCCACGCTTATCTCTATTCCTCTGGCGGCTTATTACGCTTACGCCGCACCGTTTATTTCCGCTGTTGGCTTCGAGAACGTCAGTGGAGTGATGGCATTAGGGCAGATGTCTGAGCTGCTGTTTATGCTGCTGATTCCGTTCTTCTTCCGCCGTCTGGGCATCAAAATGATGCTGCTTATCGGTATGCTGGCATGGTTTGCACGTTACGCGATGTTTGCTCTGGGCATCACCGAAGAGACACGCTGGATGATCTACATCGGCATCATTCTGCATGGGGTATGTTACGACTTCTTCTTTGTGATCGGCTTTATCTATACCGATAAAGTGGCGGGCAACAAAGTGAAAGGCCAGGCGCAAAGCCTGCTGGTACTGTTCACTTACGGACTGGGGATGTTGATCGGTTCGCAAATTAGCGGCGCGGTATTTAACCGCTCGGTCACCGCACAAGGGGCCGAAGGCTTGCTGCAATGGCAACAATTCTGGTGGATGCCAGCGATAGCAGCGGTGGTGATTGCGGCGATCTTCTTCTTTAGTTTCAACTATAAAGAGGGCGAGCAGCATGGCAAATAAGCCGCTGCGCGTGCTGGTTGTGGGCTGCGGGAATATGGGGGCTGCCCACAGCCTTGCGTATCAGCACCTGGACGAATTTACTCTCTGTGGGCTGGTGGCCCGTGGGGATTCTAAAACCCGGTTGAAAGCTCAACTCGCAGCGGATATCCCACTATTTGATGATTTAAAACTGGCGATTGCACAAACTCAGCCCGATGCCGTGTGCATCGCCACCTGGCCCGACTCTCATGAAGCGTTGGCATTAACGGCGCTCGCCGCAGGCTGCCATGTGTTCCTCGAAAAACCGCTTGCCACCACGGTGAGCGGGGCGAAACGCGTTATTGCCACCGCGCGGCTGGCAGGTAAAAAACTGGTGGTCGGCTACATCCTGCGCCACCACCCGGTGTGGCAGCAGTTTATTGAGTTATCCCACGGACTGGGCAAACCGCTGGTGATGCGCATGAACCTCAACCAGCAAAGCAGCGCCAGCGCCTGGCACACCCATAAAATGCTGATGCAGTCGCTTTCGCCAATCGTCGATTGCGGTGTGCATTATCTGGATGTGATGTGCCAAATGGTGCAATCCACCCCACAGTCGGTGAGCGCTATTGGCGTGCGCTTAAGCGATGAAATCCCATCCGAGCAGTTCAACTACGGCCAGCTTCAGGTACGTTTTGAAGACGGCTCCGTCGGCTGGTACGAGGCGGGATGGGGGCCGATGATGAGCCAGACGGCATTCTTTATTAAAGATGTGATTGGCCCACAAGGTTCTGTTTCTATTGTCGCCCGCGAAGCCGCTGGCGAAGGGCAATCCGCCAATGTCGAGGCGCACACGCGCACTGAATCACTGCGCGTTCATCACTCTCAATTAAACGCACAGGGCGAGTTTGTTCACCTGGATGAATGGGTAACGGCAAGCGATGAGCCCGATCACTTTGCCTTATGCCAGCTCGAACAACAGTTTTTTGCCCGCGCCATTTTCGACGATAGCGATCTTTCGCAGCACTTGCAGCAGGCGGTTGAAAGCCTGGCCGTAGTGCTGGCGGCAGACCTTGCCGTTCGCGAGCAACGCACGGTTTTAATTAAGGAGATGTTGTAATGAAAACCCTGAAAGGGCCGTCCATATTTCTCTCACAGTTTATTTCCGACCAGCCGCCGTTTAACTCACTCGACACCTTAGCGGCCTGGGCTGCGGGTCTGGGCTATAAAGCGGTGCAAATCCCCACGCATCTGCCACATATATTCGACCTCGCCAAAGCAGCTGAAAGCCAGGATTACTGCACGGAAATTCGTGGCATTTTGGGGAATGTAGGACTGGAAATCAGCGAGCTTTCAACCCATTTGCAGGGGCAGCTGGTCGCCGTGCATCCGGCATATGACGCGGCATTTGCCGGATTCGCTCCACCGGAACTGGCGCACGATGCCATTGCGCGTCAGCAATGGGCGGTAAACAGCCTGAAACAAGCCGCTCGAGCCTCGCAAAACTTAGGCTTAAATGCGCACGCGACATTCTCTGGCGCACTGGCCTGGCCCTATTTTTACCCGTGGCCTCCGCGCAACGAGCAGCTGCTTGATGAAGCGTTTCATGAACTTGCTGCCCGTTGGAAGCCGATTCTGGACTGCTTCGACGACGCGGGCGTAGATGTCTGTTTTGAGCTGCACCCCGGCGAAGATTTGCATGATGGTGTCACGTTCGAGCGTTTTCTGGCATTGGTTGATAACCACCCGCGCTGCAATATCCTCTATGACCCAAGCCATATGTTGCTGCAACACATGGATTACCTAGGTTTTATCGACCACTATCATGCACGAATCAAAGCTTTTCACGTCAAAGATGCCGAGTTTCAGATTTCGGCAAAAAGCGGTGTTTATGCCGGTTATCAGCCATGGATTGAGCGCCCTGGGCGTTTTCGTTCCCTTGGCGACGGGCAGGTTAATTTCAATGGGATCTTCAGCAAACTTGCGCAATATGACTACAGCGGATGGGCTACGCTTGAATGGGAGTGTTGTCTGAAAGCAGGCGATGCGGGCGCACGGGAAGGGGCAAAATTTATCTCGCAACACATTATTCCGGTTGCCGAATATGCCTTTGACGACTTTGCGCTTCGTAACAGCGACAAATCAGCGGTGCGTCGCATGCTCGGGCTGGAGGAGTAACCATGAAACGTATTCGTTTAGGTATGGTCGGCGGCGGTGAAGGCTCGTTTATCGGCGGCGTGCACCGTATCGCGGCACGGCTCGATGACCAGTTTGAGCTGGTTGCCGGGGCGTTTTCATCCTCGCCGGAAGTGGCAAAACGCAGCGGTGAGGCGTTGTTTATCGAAGACTCTCGCTGTTATGCCAGTTGGCAGGAAATGGCGCAAAGCGAGACATCGCGCCCGGACGGCATTGAAGTTGTCTCGATTGTCACCCCCAACCATCTGCACGTTCCGGTAGCAAAAGTCTTCCTGGAACACGGTATTCACGTTATCTGCGACAAACCGCTTGGGGTAACGCTTGCCGAGGCCCAGGAGCTTGCGCAGATTATCGACGCTACCGGTCTGCAATTTATTCTGACTCATAACTACAGCGCGTTACCGATGGTGCGCGAAGCCCGAGCGCGCATTGCTAACAGTGAAATCGGTGATATTCGCGCCATCGAAGTTGAGTATTTGCAGGACTGGCTCAACGACAGGCTGGAGTTGACCGACAATAAACAGGCGAGCTGGCGCGGAAACCCGGCTATGGCGGGCGCCGGTGCGATTGGTGATATCGGCACTCATGCCTGGCAACTCGCTGCGTTTGTCAGCGGTATGGAGCCAGAAACCGTGCGTGGCGAATTGCTGACACGTATTCCGGGCCGCGTGCTGGACGACGAAGTGTACGCCGAAATGCGTTACGCCAACGGTGCGCGCGGGCGTTTGTGGGCAAGCCAGGTGGCTCCCGGTTTTGAAAACGATCTGCGCCTGCGTATCGTGGGAAGCAGGGCGACAATCAGTTTCCGCCAGCAACAGCCAGAAATTCTGGAAATCCATCCGCATCACGGAAACAGTTACGTTGTCACGCGAAATGGTGTCAATAACCATGATTCCGTACGCCACCAGTGCCGCACCCCCGCTGGGCACCCGGAAGGTTATCTGGAAGGTTTTGCGCAAATCTACCGTGAAGCGGCTATTAAAATTCGCGGTGGCGAAGCACCGTGGCTACCGGGCATTGCCGAAGGCCTTGCGGGGATGAAATTTATCGAGACTGTGCGAGAGAGTAGCAAGCGCGGGGGGGAATGGCTGGAGTGGTGAGTTTCATGTTTCACTCAGCCATGGAGTGAAGATGAAAACCCACCGAAGCGTAACGCCGTTAGTTTAAGAACGAAATTTCCGGGGCGACCATCGGGTTTGGCGTCCCTCCGGGAACCAAATCCCGGTATTTCCCCTAATTCATTGGCTTAAGTGAACGGTGTTACGCCGAAGCGTGTTTTTTCGCTAAGCAGCCAGGATATGCTGAATAGCCAGAAACATCGGAACTGCACCAAACGCGTTTGGCGGTTCTTTGAGTTGCACAAATCCAAGACGAGAGTAAAAATTGATCGCCTGCGGATCCGCATCCAAATACACACCTTTCACAGGTAGTGACTCATGGATTAATTTCACTTGCTCAAAAAACTCCATAAGCAAGTCTTGCCCGTAGCCTTTATTTTGTTCTTTAGTGGCCACGCCTAACATTATCAGGCGTATTACACTGACCTCATTGGGTAAGGAACCTGAGAAAACACCCGCTAACTTTCCCTTATCGAGAGAGTAACCAGTGAAGGTACATGCCCCAAGAAGTTCACCTGTCCTTGAATCAATTAACGCCTTAGCAGCGCAATTTCCATCCTTAACACTTTTCTTTAAAGAATTGCGCACATAAGAGTTAATGACTGCATTCCCGCAATCAAAATGCTTATTACCAGGGTAGGTGATATCAGCCTGGTAGGCACAAACCATGACATCGAATTGATCATTTAGTGTGTCGACCATCTTTCTTTCTCCGCATTAACGCTTGTAACGCCAGCGTTGGTGCCGCAGGTTCAGAAAGAAGTTGGTTCACTTGCTGCCAACTTTGAGTGGAAAGCTGTCGGCGACGCTGATTGTCCAGCACGCTTTCTGCTCGTTCCAAAGCTGCATTTAAGATAAACGCACTCAAATCCAAACCCGCAGCCGTAGCCGCTTCGCGAAGCATATCTTTTAATTCGGCGCTGGTTTTGAGTTCCACCCGCGCATTTTTGACGCTTCGACCGTCACCCGGAAATACCGCTACTTTGGACATATTTACCTCTCTAAACTTTTACCTGGCGCGGAATATGCCTTTACTTAGAATTCTTATACGGCTAACAGCCGTATGTTCACAATTTACGCCAGTCATAAATTCCTGTCAATTAGTACGGCTATTAACCGTATGAAAATCCTTGTAGCCCGTATCGCGCAAAAGTGAAATAAAAAATAACGTTACGTGCACCGCGTCGAAAAATCGCGCAAAGGTTAGCCAGCTAAGTTGCCGTCTGGTTCGATTGTTAACTAGCTTTTTTATTGGTGCGTTTAAAACTCACTCCCTCCGGTTTGGTCTGAACAAAAGAGGAAACAATGAAAAAGCTGACGTTAAGTCTTATTACCTTAGCGCTTGCGGGCGTTTCTAACGCTGCGTTTGCCGATACCCTGCGCATGGAATGCCCGATCTCGCCTGGCGGTAAGGAATACTGCAAATACGTCAAAGACCGTTTTGAAAAACAGACCAGCAACAAGCTGGAGTTTATCGAGTTCCCGGCGGCGTCTGACGAAAAGCTGGCTCTGCTACAACAACTGTTTGCCGCCAAAGATGAAAAGGCGGTGGACTTGTTCCAGTCGGACACCATCTGGGTAGGGTTACTTGATAAACAGACTCTCGATTTAACCGATGCAGTCGGCGATATGAAAGGCGATTTCTTCCCTGGCCCGTGGGCGAACGACACGGTGAACGGTAAAGTGAAAGCGGTGCCGGCGTATCTGGATACCGGTGTGCTCTATTACCGCAAAGACCTGCTGGAAAAGTACAACGAGCAGCCGCCGAAAACCTGGGAAGATCTGACGCGCATCGCGACCAAAATTCAGGAAGAAGAGCGCAAAGCGGGGCACAAAAACTTCTGGGGGATGATCTTCCAGGGCAAATCGTATGAAGGGCTGACTTGTAACGCGCTGGAGTGGATTGACTCTTACGGCGGCGGCACCTTTATCGACGAAAAAGGGAACGTGACCATTAACAACCCGAAAGCGGCTGCGGCGCTGGATATGGTCGCTGGCTGGATTGGTAAAATCACGCCGAAAGGGGCGTTGGGTTACAAAGAAGAAGAATCGCGAGCGGTGTTCCAGAATGGCGATGCGCTGTTTATGCGCAACTGGCCATACGCGTATCTGCTCTCGCAAGGCGCGGATAGTCCGCTGAAAGGCAAAGTCGGCGTAGCACCGCTTCCGGCCGGGCCGGATGGTAAATCAGCCAACGCCCTGGGTGGTTGGCAGTGGTCCGTCAATGCCAACACCAAAAACAAAGATGCAGCGATTGCGCTGCTGAAAATCCTCACCGATGCTGATTCGCAGAAAATGCAGCTGAAATATCTCGGCTTCGCACCTACGCGTTCGGCCCTGTATGAAGACAAAGCGGTTCTGGAAACCGCACCGCATCTGACGATGTTTAAGGATATCTTCGCCAATGCAGTTCCTCGTCCGGCAACGGCCACCAAAAGCCAGTATCCGCGCGTCTCTAACGCCATCTTTAACGTGACCTTTAAAGTGCTCAACGGCAGCAGCGATGGCAAAACTGCAGTAGCCGATCTGCAAAAACGCCTTGAGCGCGTGAAGGGTAAGGACTGGCATTAATTGGCACATACAGGCTATCAACAACGGCGTCGCCGTATCGCATGGATACTGGTGGCGCCAGCGCTGTTACTTCTGGCACTGGCGGCGGGATGGCCGCTGGTGCGTACCTTCTTTTTCAGCTTCACCAACGCGATGCTCGACAACCCGTCCGAGTACCAGATGGTGGGGCTGGCAAACTATTACGCGACACATGACGGCGACAGCAGCGGCGTGTTGGTTGACCCGCTGTGGTGGCAGGCTGTCGGCAATACCTTGTGGTTTACCGTGGTATCGGTTGGCATCGAGCTATTCCTGGGGATGTTGCTGGCGCTGCTAATGAACCAGAAATTTCGCGGCCAGGGCTTAGTGCGCACCGCGATTCTGGTGCCGTGGGCGATTCCGACCATCGTCAGCGCCAAAATGTGGGGCTGGATGTTCCACGACCAGTACGGCGTAGTGAACGATTTACTGGCGAAAATATTTGGCTATCAGGCACATCTGGCGTGGATTGCCGAGCCGTCGCTTTCCATGTGGGCGGTGGTGATTGCCGATGTCTGGAAAACCACGCCGTTTATGGCGCTGATGTTACTGGCAGCACTGCAACTGATCCCCAGCGATCTTTACGAGGCAGCGCGTGTGGATGGTGCCAGCCCGTGGCAGCGGTTTAAACGTATTACGCTGCCGTTGATTATGCCGGCGATGATTGTGGCGCTGATTTTCCGCGTGATGGACGCGATGCGCATTTTCGATCTGATCTTCGTGCTGACCTCCAACAGCGAGGCGACGATGTCGGTTTCCGGTTATGCCCGTGAGCAGATTATTTCCTATCAGGATATGGGCATGGGTTCGGCGGCATCGGTGCTGGTGTTTATGATGGTGGCAGGCATAGCGGCCTGCTTTATCCGCGTCTCACGTTTAAATGAGAAGGAGAAGCGGTGATGAAAATAACCCGTCGGCAGCGCAAATTTGGCCATAGAATGGTGATTTTTTTTGGTGCGACCTGTGCCGTACTGTTCTGCGTTTTCCCGTTTTATTACGCAATTATCACGTCGTTACGCACCGGGCAGGAGCTATTTTTACCCGCCTATTTACCTAGCGGCTACCACTGGAGCAACTACGTCACCGCGTTGGTAGATAACGGCATCGCCCGCAGCCTGCTTAACTCGGTGCTGGTGGCGACGATTACCGTCGGCATCTGCCTGCTGGTGTCTATTACCGCCTCTTTTGCGCTGGCACGTGTGCCGTTCCGTGGGCGTAAATTCCTGCTGTTCACCATTCTGTGTGTCTCGATGTTCCCGCAAGTGGCAGTGTTGACGGGCATGTTTGAGCTGGTGCGTTTCCTCGGGCTTTATGACTCGCTCGGCGCGCTGGTGCTCTCGTATACCACGTTTTCGCTGCCGTTCACCGTTTGGGTTTTAACTACCTTTATGAAGTCGATTCCCGTTGAGCTGGAAGAGGCGGCGATTGTAGATGATGCGAAAACCTGGACCATTATTCGCCGGGTGTTTGCCCCGATTCTTGCCCCCGCGCTGGTCACCACCGGGTTACTGGCTTTCATCGGAGCGTGGAATGAGTTCATGTTTGCGCTGACGTTTATTATTTCTGGCGACAAACGCACGGTGCCGGTCGCCATCAGCATGTTCAGCGGCGCTTCAACGTTTGAGCTGCCGTGGGGCAGCATTATGGCGGCGTCGGTGGTGGTGACGCTGCCGATTATCGTGCTGGTGCTCATCTTCCAGAAACGCATTGTCAGCGGGCTTACCAGTGGAGCGATTAAGGGATAACCATGGCGCAACTCGTACTCGATAAAATTCAAAAACGCTACGGCGCGGCATCTGAGGTGATCAAACCGCTCGATCTGGAAATCAACAGCGGGGAATTTGTGGTGGTGGTTGGGCCGTCTGGCTGCGGGAAATCAACGCTGCTACGCATGGTTGCGGGCCTTGAGGAGATAAGCGGCGGTGAGATGCGCATCGACGGGGTATGTGTAAACGACGATTCCCCGTCAGAGCGCGGTATCGGCATGGTGTTCCAGTCTTACGCGCTCTATCCGCATATGACGGTGTACCAGAATATGGCGTTCGCTCTGGAAATGGCGAAGCTGCCGGTGAAAGTGATTGATGAAAAAGTGCGAGAAAGCGCGCGTATTTTGCAACTCGAGCATTTGCTCGACCGTCGCCCAAAAGATCTCTCCGGCGGCCAGCGCCAGCGGGTGGCGATCGGGCGGGCGATTGTGCGCGAACCGAGTCTGTTTTTGTTCGATGAACCGCTCTCAAACCTTGATGCTTCATTGCGCGTGCAGATGCGCATGGAAATTGCCGCGCTGCATAAACGCATCAACGCCACTATTTTGTACGTCACTCACGACCAGGTCGAAGCGATGACGCTTGCCGACCGCATCGTGGTGCTTAATCAGGGGCAAATCGAGCAGGTGGGCACGCCACTGGAATTGTATGACCGCCCGGCAAATGTGTTTGTCGCGCAGTTTATCGGTTCACCAAAAATGAACCTGATCCCCGGCGTTTTGGTTTCTGGCAACGCCCAGCGCACCGATGTAATGCTGGAAAACCGCCAGCTTATTTCGCTGCCGGTCAACGGCGCGGGTGTGCCTGAGGGGCAGAAAGTGCAGTTGGGGATCCGCCCGGAACATATCCAGATAACGGAACTGGCGCAGGCGGATATCGAAGGGGAAATTTTATTCGTTGAGCAGATGGGCAACGAGACGTTGCTCTACGTAAATAGTGGTTACGGTAGCGAACCGCTGGTGATGCGCCATACTTTCAGGCTTGAGATAAAAGCTGACCGACGCATCGGCCTGCGGCTGCCGCCTGAGAATTGCTACTTGTTTAACAGCGACGGGCGGGCGTTTGTGCGAATTTAAGGTGAATGGACTGACAAAACAAGGAGAAACAAAGTGGAAAAAAAATGGTGGCACAATGCGGTGGTGTACCAAATCTATCCGCGCAGTTTTATGGACAGCAACGGTGATGGTATTGGCGACATTAACGGTATCATCAGTAAACTCGACTACCTGCAACAGCTTGGCATCAACCTGATTTGGCTCTCGCCCGTTTACCGCTCGCCGATGGACGACAACGGCTACGACATTTCCGACTACGAAGATATTGCCGCCGAATTTGGCACCATGGTGGAAATGGAAACCCTGATTGCGCAGGCGAAACAGCGCGATATTCATATCCTGATGGATCTCGTCGTCAACCACACCTCTGATGAACACCCCTGGTTTATCGAAGCGCTGAAATCGAAAGATAACCCATACCGTGATTTTTATATCTGGCGCAAACCTGTGGCAGACGGCGGCCCGCCGAACGATTTCCGCTCGTACTTTGGCGGCAGCGGCTGGGCACTGGACGAAGCCAGCGGTGAATATTACTTGCATCAGTTCTCAAAACGCCAACCGGACCTGAACTGGGATAACCCGCGCGTTCACGAAGAAGTCCATGCAATGATGAACCGCTGGCTTGCTAAAGGCATCGGCGGTTTCCGCATGGACGTTATCGACCTGATCGGTAAAGAAGTCGATGCGCAGATTATGGCGAACGGCAAAAATCTGCACATGTTGATCCGCCAGATGAACCGCGCCACCTTTGGCAAAGGGGATTACGTGACGGTGGGTGAAGCCTGGAGTGCCACACCTGAGGACGCGCTGCTCTATAGCGGGGAAGAGCGCGAAGAACTCTCCATGGTTTTCCAGTTTGACCACATCAAACAGTTCTGGGATGAGCACGCCGGGAAATGGCGCAGCAAGCCGTTTGAACTGGCAAGTTTCAAAGCGGTGATTGAGAAATGGCAAACCGCGCTGGCGCATCAGGGCTGGAATTCGCTGTTCTGGAGCAACCACGATTTACCCCGCGCGGTGTCAAAATTTGGCGACGAAGGGGTGTTTCGTGAGCCGTCGGCCAAAATGCTCACCACCGCGCTGCACTGCCTGAAGGGCACGCCGTATATCTATCAGGGTGAAGAGATTGGCATGACCAACGTGCGGTTCGGGAACATCGATGAATACCGCGACATTGAAAGTCTGAATCTTTATCACGAGCGACTGGCGCAAGGCGTCAGCCATGAAGAGATGATGCTCGGCATTCATGCTAACGGGCGCGATAACGCCCGCACGCCGATGCAGTGGGACAACGGTCCGAATGCAGGCTTTACCACAGGCAGTCCATGGATTGCCGTTAACCCGAATTACCACGAGATCAACGTGGCCGCGGCCCTCGCCGAACCGGATTCAATCTGGTGGCATTACCAGAAAATGGTAGCGCTGCGTAAACAGTACCCGGTTTTGGTTTATGGCGATTTCCAGCCTGTTTTGCGCGACCATCCGCAGGTTTTCGCCTGGCTGAGAGCGCTTGATGGCGAGCGATTGCTGGTGGTCAACAATTTTACCGCCGAGCACCTGACGCTCGACATTCCGCCTGAAATGCAGAACTGGCACGGGGAATGTTTGATCAGCAACTATGCACCGCGCGACCAGTTGGCGGTGAGTCTCGAGCTACAACCTTATGAATCTTTTGCTTTATTAATCGGGAGGTAAACGATGGCGAGCTGGTGGAAAGAGGCTGTGGCCTACCAGATTTATCCGCGCAGTTTTAAGGACAGCAACGGCGACGGCATTGGTGATCTGAACGGAATCACCGAGAAACTCGATTACCTCAAAGACCTCGGAATCGATCTGATTTGGATCTGCCCGATGTACAAATCGCCAAATGATGATAACGGTTATGATATCAGCGATTATCAGGAGATCATGGCGGAATTTGGCACGATGGCTGATTTTGACCGCCTTCTGAGCGAAGTTCATGCCCGTGGAATGCGGCTAATTATCGACTTAGTGGTCAATCACACGTCCGATGAACACCCGTGGTTCCTTGAATCCCGCTCCTCACGCGATAATCCAAAACGCGACTGGTACACCTGGCGCGACGGGAAAAATGGTGCAGAACCCAACAACTGGGAAGGGATTTTTAAAGGCTCAACATGGGAATTTGACCCGGTAACCGAGCAATATTTTCTGCATCTGTTTACCCGCCGCCAGCCGGATCTTAACTGGGAAAACCACGATGTGCGCCGCGCCGTGTACGACATGATGCGCTGGTGGCTGGATAAAGGTATCGACGGGTTCCGTATCGACGCCATCGCGCACCTGAAAAAAGAGCCGCTGCTGGCTGATGTGCCTAACCCCGATAAACTGCGCTATGCGCCGTCGATGAAAAGCCATCTGAACTACGACGGGCTGCTGGATTACGTCGACGATATGAGCCGTAACGTTTTGCAGCACTACGATATTGTCACCGTGGGCGAAATGAACGGCCTGTTTGCCGACCATGCCGAAGAGTGGGTGGGTGAGCACCGCAACCGCCTGAGCATGGTATTCCAGTTTGAACATGTGCGGCTGTGGGAACCAGAAGCCGGTTTGCGCCCGGAACCTGCGGTATTAAAGAAAATTTTCACCGCCTGGCAGGAGGCGCTGGAAGGAAAAGGCTGGAACGCGCTGTATGTGGAAAACCACGACCTGACACGTATCACCTCGCGCTGGGGCGACACGGAACATCACTGGAGGGAAAGCGCGACATGCATCGCCGCACTCTATTTTCTGATGCAGGGCACGCCGTTTATCTACCAGGGGCAGGAAATCGGTATGACCAATACCCGATTCAACAGCCACGACGATTTTGATGACGTGTCAGCGAAAAATATGTGGCGTGAAATGGAAGCGCAAGGCAAAAGCGAAGAGGAGATTATCGCGTTTCTCACCAACACCGGGCGCGACAATTCCCGTACGCCAATGCAGTGGAACGCCTGGCCGAACGCTGGTTTTAGCGATGGTGAGCCGTGGTTTAAGGTGAATGCCAACTTTGAAATGATTAACGTCGCCAGCCAGCAGCAAGACCCGGATTCAGTGCTGAACTTCTACCGCGCGTTAATTCAGCTACGCAAAAAGGAGCGCGCGCTGATTTACGGGCGTTATCAGCTGGAACTGGCAGACAACCCGCAAATTTACGCTTACCGACGCGTGCTCGACGGCGGGGAGTTCGTGGTGCTATGCAATATGTCCTCGAAATCGGCGCGCTGGACGAGCGATGAGTTGCCGCTCGAATGGGCAGAATGTGTGTTGGGGAATTACCCGCAGGTTGATGAACTGTATCGGTTGCACCCGTGGGAGGCGCGAATTTACAGGCTAGCGTAAACACAAGACTCAGAGCAACCTGATGTAGTAACGGCATTGCCTGCGGTATGATGTGCGCTGGTTTTTAACAAGGAGGGGTTATGTTGATGACAACATTTCCAGCTTTGCAGCCGACGACCATCAATGCCATTAATACGCTTGGCGAGTGGCTTTCTCACAATGAGTTTGCCGCGCCACCTGCGGTTTGCGATGGCGAATTGATTATCCTCGCGGGTAATGCCGTTATCCCTACCATTAATGCAGCCTGTGAGCTTGCTGCCAATAGTGAATTGCCGCTGCTGATTACCGGCGGGATTGGCCATTCGACCACTTTTTTGTACGCGGCGATTGCGAAGCACCCGCGCTACAACACCATTCCCACCACTGGCCGAGCAGAGGCCGCAATTATTAAAGATATTGCGACCGAGTTCTGGAAAGTCCCGGCAGAAAAAGTGCTGACCGAAGAGAAGTCCACCAACTGTGGCGAGAACGCACGCTTCACTTATGATTTGATGCAAACGTGGGAAATAACGCCCGCTCGCGCGATTATTATTCAGGACCCGACCATGCAGCGACGTACCGTAGCGACCTTTGAACGCGTCTGGCAAAGTGATGCGCATCAGCCGCAGTGGAAAAGTTGGCCGGGTTTTGTGCCGCACTTAGTCAGTGACGAAACCCATACCGCATTTAGCCTGCATGAAAAGGGCTTATGGCCGGTTGAGCGATTTATTTCTCTGGCGCTGGGGGAAATCCCGCGTATCAGAGATGATGCGCAGGGCTACGGGCCGAATGGGCGTGACTTTATTAGCCATGTTGATATTCCGCTTACGGTAATGAATGCCTGGGAAATTCTCGCCAATGACGCCGCGCTGGCGCAATTAATGCACGAGCGCGGCTTATAAGTCATTAACGATGCAGGTAACAGTTAACCCCTAAATACTTGCTGAATGCTTCCTGCAATACCACACCCGTCGCCGAGTGGTTCATGGCGACGTGGTGTTCAAAGCCGTTATTACAAATCCACGCCAATAAATTCTCCAGATGTGGCACTTCAATGACCGCGCGGCAGCCAACGGTATCTAACGCATCATCAACAGATTGCCCTTCGCCAACATAGGCTTTCACTTCGCCGGTAAAATCATCAGACGACAGACGGAAGTAAGTCAGCGGACCGCTTTTCAGGCGACCATGCACCGCGCCGCAGGTGTTTTCTTTGCCGACCGTCGTGCCGATGATATCGGCGGTGCCCATCGACGGGGATTCCAGGCTGCTGCTGGCAAAGTTCCCGCAGTGGAACAGCACGCATTTGTTGCGATCGTCACCGAAGTTGTTATTCCAGTCGGCAATCGAGGCTGGGTTAAGCGACGCACTTGCGAGGGCGTACATCGACAACGCGCCCATCACGTCGACTTCGCAGGCGCTTGGCATCAGTTGCCCGGACATCACGCTCATAATGGAGCAGACGTTAATGCCGAGGTTTTCCTGAAGCGACGTCCAACACTGGATCGCCGTGGTGTCGATGTCGTTTGCCACTACCCATTCGCTGATCACCACAAACAGTTTTGCCATTTGGGTTAACTTCTCGGCGGGGATGCCGCTGGCATCGGCGTTTTCAATTAATATGCCGCGCTTCTCATGGACACGCAGATCGTCATCGCTGATATGTTTGATGCGGGTGAAAATTTCAGACAGGTCGAGGGTTTCAACCGCCACGCCCATTTTTTCGAGCAGTTTTTCGCTGTAACGCACGGTGTTAAAGCTGGCCGGACGCGCACCAATCGCCCCGATACGCACGCCCTGCATTGATTTCACGACCCGGCAGATTTGCGCGAAGCGCTGTAAATCTTGTTCGAACACTTCACCGCTTAAGGCACAAACATGCTGCGTGGTGAGCGTGAAGGGGATGTTGTACTGACGCAGGTTATTACACAGGGAAATTTTCCCGCAGAAGCTATCGCGGCGTGTCGCCAGGCCCATTTTGTCGAGATTGTCCTCTTCGGCCTGGATTAACACCGGGACTTTCAAACCGGAAAGGCGAATCGCTTCTGCCACCGCTTTTTCATCGCCAAAGTTTGGCAACAGCACCACCACACCATGAATGTCGTCACGATGCTGGCGGAACAGTTCGGCACAGACTTTGGCATCCTGACGGGTTTCCACACCGCCGAGATGCGTTTGCCCATCTTTTAACATCACGGTTTTGATACCCAGTTTGCCAAACAGCGCTTCGGCCTGTTCATGCGCCTGCGCCACTAAATAGCTTGGGAAGAACCCGCGGTTACCGATGATCACACCGAAGGTCAGTTGTTTAGGGATTCTGGACATAGCTTCACTCCGCTCAAAATAGATTTAATTTGGCTGAAAGCGGCAACGCGCCACGGCTTCAAGCCATTGCTTATAGTTTTGTTGCATTGTTTTTTGTTGTTCTGCCTGTGGTTGCAAACGCTCGCCACAGTTGGCCAGTGCCGCAAGCGGTGTGCCGTCTTGCCACCAGCCAAGAGTTTTCCCAGCTAACAGCGTCGCGCCGAGTGCGGATATTTCAGCTGCGGGCTGAATGATTAATGGGCGTTGCAGCACATCTGCCTGTAACTGCATCAGCCAGCGGTTTTGGGTAGCGGTGCCATCCACACACAATGATTCAAGACGTTCACCGGTCGCCTGTTCCATCGCGAAAAAGACATCGGCAATTTGATAGACCAGTGATTCCAGTGCGGCTCGCGCCAGCACCGCAGGGGTAGCGGCATCCGTCAGGCCACAAATCATGCCGCGTGCGTGGAGATCCCACCACGGCGCACCCAGCCCGGAAAGTGCCGGTACGTAATAGACGCCCTGATTGCTGTCTGTAGATTGTGCAAGCTCGGTGAGTTTTGCCGGGTCGTTGATACCCAACATTTGCCCCAGCCAGGCAGCGCCTGAGCCAGTGTGAGTAATATTGCCTTCCAGCGCGTAGTTCAGCTCGCCGTCGTGCCAGGCCAGCGTAGTACTCAGACGATTGCTACGGTTAACCGGTTCCGGGAGCGAAAGCATCAAAGAAGAGCCGGTGCCATAAGTGGCTTTCACCACGTGACCACAGACGCTGCGCTGCGCGTAGAGTGCTGCGTGTGAATCTCCGATAAGCGCCAGCACCGGTGTGCCAATGGGCAAACCTGCAATTGTGTCAATTTGCACTTCGCCGTGATGCCCGGCAGAAGGTCGCACTTCAGCAAGTACTGCACGCGGAATGCCGAATAATTTGAGTAATTCGTCGTCCCATTCGCCCCGGTAAATATTAAACAGCTGCGTGCGGGCGGCATTGGAGTAGTCGGTAGTGAACGAATGCCCGGCAGTCAGTTGCCAGTTCAACCAGGAGTCGATTGTCCCGATACACAACTCGCCCGCTTCGGCACGTTTTATGCCGTCAGGAATAGTATCGAGCAGGGCGCGAATTTTCGCCGCCGGGAATAGTGGGTCGACGGGCAGGCCAGTCAGACGAGTGATCAGCTCGCCATGGCCCTGCGTTAACAGTTGCTCGCAAGTTTGTTCTGAACGGCGATCTTGCCAGCTCACAACGGGTGTTAGCGGTTGGCCGTTATTGCGCTGCCACACCAACACCGACTCACGCTGGTTGCTTATCGCAACGCCTGCGACGGTGACCGAGCCGAGTTGTTGCAGGCAGCCGCTCAATGCTTCACACACGGCATGCCACAGCGCAATGGGGTCTTGTTCTGCAAGCCCTGGTGCCGGGTGCGTCATTGCCACGCCGACACTGTAACGGGCGCAGATTTCCCCGTTACTGTTCACCGCCACCACTTTGGCGTTAGTGGTGCCCTCATCAATAGCCAGAATTACCGGGCTGGACATGGCTATGCTCCTTTGCAAAGCGCCGTGGCGGAACGTGTTACTCCTGCGGCATCAATTCCATGATGGGCACGCATCTCCTTGCGATCCGCCGCAATAGCATAGCTACCGTCTGCAATTCCGAGCCGCAACAAAGGGATGCCGCATCCGGCTTCCGCTAACACTTCAGCGACCAGACTGCCAACACCGCCATTCACGTTGTGCTCTTCAACGGTTATCACGTGGCGTGAATTTTTAAGCATGGTGAGAAGTTGCGTGGTATCGCAAGGGCGGATAGACGGAACGTTGATCACCGCCGCATTAATACCCAAATCTGCAAGTTGTGCCGCAGCCGTTACGATTTCATGCACCGTTGAGCCCATGGCGACTAAGGCCACATCGTCGCCTTCTCGCAGCTGATTAATGGCACCTGGTTTGAATTGATAATCCGCGTCGTGCAGTTCCGGCAACGCTTTACCATCAAGGCGAATGTAGACTGGGCCAACGTGTTCCAGCGCGTAGTCAATAATCTGGCGGCATTCAATCGGGCACGATGGCGCATAGATTTCAATGTTGCCAAAACCGCGCAGCACGGCGATGTCGTCAATACTGTGGTGGGTGCTGGCGAGCGGCCCATAACTGGCCCCGGCATTGAGGCCAAACAGTTTTACGTTGCTGTTGTTGTAGCAGACGTCGACTTTGATCTGTTCATTGGCGCGGGAAATTAAAAACGGTGCCGCGTTGCAGGTCACGGCAATTTTTCCGCCCATCGACAGGCCGACCGCGGTGCCCACCAGCGTCTGCTCTGCAATCCCGACGTTCACCAGTCGGTCGGGAAACTGTTTCATAAACGGGGATATTTTTGCCGTGGAAGTTGAGTCTGCAACCACCGGTACCAGGTCTACGCCGCGCTCCACGGCGTCAATAAAGGCATTCACCATTACGGTTGCCAGATGTTCGCTATTACTCATCTTTCAGTTCCTCCAGCGCCAGTTCGATTTCGTCACCTTTCGGTATCCGGTGGTGCCATTCCGCGCGCCCCTGAATAAAGGAGATGCCCGCGCCTTTGGTGGTGTTGGCAATCACGACGTGCGGTTTGCCGTGCGGCTGTAACCCTTCGAGTGTGGCGACCACATCAGCCATATCGTTGCCACGGCACTCGGTGACTTCCATGCCGAACGCACGCCATTTCTCATCCAGCGGGTCGGTATTGAGAATGTCTTTGGTCGAGCCTGCGAGTTGCAGATTGTTTTTGTCGTTAATAATGATCAGGTTATCGAGCTGGTAATGCGCCGCGACTAACGCCGCTTCCCAGTTGCTGCCTTCTGCCAGCTCGCCATCGCCGGTCACCACAAAGACGCGACGTTTGCTGTTGTTGCGTTTGGCGGCAAGCGCAATGCCAACGGCGACCGGCAGACCGTGCCCGAGCGCGCCAGTGTTCAGCTCCACACCTGGCGTTTTGTGTTTCACCGGGTGGCCGGGCAGGTGAGAGTCGGCATGCTGATAAGTCGGCAGCCACTCCACGGGAATAAACCCGGCTTCAGCCAGCACGCAGTAATAACCGCCAACCGCATGGCCTTTGGACTGAATGTAGATGTCACGTTCGTCGCTGTTGATAAGCTGTGGCGAACAATTCAGTATCCGGAAGTACAGGGCGGTTAAGATTTCCACCTGCGATAAATCGGCCCCGGTATGGCCGCCGGCCGGGCTATTGGCATTGAGCAGGACGATGCGGCGACGGACGGCGCGTGCTCTCTTTTCAAGATCCGTAACTGACAGTGCGAACGGATTCATAGTGTTACCTCTTGCATTAAAAATCATAGATGAATAATTATTCCGTGCGGGTAAAAAAATACCCGCCATTCAGGATCTGTGACGCGCTACACCTTCCCGCTACTTTCCATGATCGCTTTCTGGGCCACGACCGCCGCTTTTTGCTGCATGCGGTTTTGCATCTGGTCGATGATGACCGCCACAATAATCACGATGCCCTTGATGACCATTTGCCAGAATTCACTCACGCCCATCATCACCAGGCCGTCAGCGAGGAAGCCAATCACGAATGCGCCGACGAGGGTGCCAAGAATGGTGCCGCGCCCGCCTGCCAGCGACGTTCCGCCGAGCACAACCGCAGCGATGGCGTTCATCTCAAATGCCGTGCCGTTTGCCGGGTGGCTGGCAACCAGTTGAGCGGAAACCACGATCCCGGCAATAGCGGCGCAAAAACCGGACAACGTGTAGACCCAAATTTTCACCTGGCGAACTTTGACACCTGAAAGTTCAGCAGCGCGTTCGTTATCACCAATCGCATAAACATGGCGGCCAAAGGGCAGGCGGCGAGCCACATAAGCAATGGCGACGGCGAGCACAATCATCATCCAGATCGCCCACGGGATACCGAACAAATTGCCGGAGCCAATCAGGTCGAAACCGGTGTTGCCAAGCTGTGGGTTGCCGGAAAGTCCGGGGAAGGTTTCACCACCCGAGGTCAACATGGCGGCCCCGCGCAGCACGTACATGGTGCCGAGGGTGCAGATAAACGGTGCGACGTTATAGCGGGTGATAATCCAGCCATTTCCCGCGCCAATCAGCCCGCCAATCAGTAATACCAGCGGCACAATCACCCACACGCTTGGGAAAATGGCGATGCCGAACATCGGCAGCACAATGCCTTTGGTGATAAGCCAACCGGCAATCATGCCGCACAGGCCGAGGGTTGCGCCAATCGACAGGTCAATGCCAGCCGTGATGATCACAAAGGTGATGCCGAGCGCCAGGAAGGCGTTGATAGCAATGTGTTTAATCATGATCACCATGCTGCCCATGGCGAGGAAGTCCGGCACCATGATGGCGAAGAAGCCGACTATCAAAAACAGCGCAATAAAAGTGCGGAGTTTAAGCAGTAACAGCAGCAGATTTTCCCGCGAGCTAAACGGCGAGCCTGGTCTGGCGTTGAGCGCGACAGTATCATTCGTTTTCATATCAGAACCCTTGTGCACTAGCGGAAACCAATGCCGATTCTTCGGCGTGTTCGCGGGGAATATCAGCGGTAATTTTCCCGCCTGACATCACCAGAATGCGGTCGGAAACCGCCATGATCTCTTTGAGATCGGAGGTGGAAAACACCACCGCAATCCCTTGCTCCGATAGCTGAACCATCATGCGGAACACGTCGGCTTTCGCGCCCACGTCGATCCCACGAGTTGGTTCATCGAGCAGCAGCAATTTCGGGTTGGTCAGCAGCGAGCGGCCAATCACCACTTTTTGCTGGTTCCCACCGCTCAGCGCCTGAATTTCCACTTCCGGTGATGAAACTTTAATCGAGAGGTTGCCAATGGTGCTGGCAACCACCGCCGTTTCATCGGCCTGCGAAATCGCAAAACCACGCTGTAAACGCCGCCATAAACTGGCAATCGTCAGGTTGCTGGCGACCGACGATATCGGGAAAATTCCGGTACGTTTGCGGTCTTCAGGCACCAGACTCATTCCCATGCGAATGCGTTCGGCGGTGGCAAGGCGCGGCGGCACCGGTTTGCTGTCGAGCCATAATTTGCCCAGATAATTGCGCTGCGTGCCCAACAGGCATTCAAACAACTCCGTGCGCCCGGCGCCCATCAACCCATAGATGCCGACGATTTCGCCCGCGCGTACCTGAAAACTGACGTCGTTCACCACCGTGTTTCCTGCCGAATTGACGCAGGTGATATGTTCGGCTTCCAGAATCGCGGCACCAAAATCACGCCCGGGTTTCAGGAAACTGGACACCGGCTCGCTGCCTAACATTTCGCGCACAATCCACGGCACGTCGATATCACTGACCTGCGCTTCGGCCTGGAATTTGCCATCTCGCAGAATGGTAATCACATCGCCAATCGCCATTAACTCTTCCAGACGGTGGGAGATATAAATAATGGTGACGCCCTGGCGGGTGAGTTCGCGAATCACCCGGAAAAGAATATCCACTTCGGTTTTGCTTAACGCCGAGGTCGGTTCATCAAGAATTAAGATGTCCGCGTCTTCAGCCAGCGCTTTGGCGATTTCGACCAGTTGCTGTTGACCGACTTTCAGGTTTGCGACTATCTCTTTCGGGGAAATCGGCTGATCCAGGCGCTGGAGCAATTCCGCGCTGCGTGCCTGCTGCTTGGCTTCATCAATTGGTGACAAACCGTGTTGCAGTTCACGCCCGAGAAAAATGTTCTCGGCAACCGTCAGGTTTTCGAACAGGTTTAACTCCTGGTGAACCATGCCGATGCCATGCGCGGCGGCCTGGCGGGTGCTGTTAAACTGCACAACTTCACCATTCAGGCGCATTTCACCGAGGCTCGGTTGTTGAACGCCCGCCAGAATCTTCATCAGCGTTGATTTACCCGCGCCATTCTCACCGATGATGACATTCACTTTGCCGCGCCAGACGTTGTAATCAATGTTGTCCAGCGCCACGGTGCCGGGGAACAGCATCGAAATACCACGGGTGCGCAGAATGATAGGATCTTGCGACATTATGGTTGCCCCCGTTCCAGTGAAATTGCCGCCGCGTCACTCAGTGCGCCATTGCGCATTGTCACCGCCATCACTACGGTGACGGGTTGCTGCTGCCAGCTTTCATCGACTTTCGGCAGGTGTTTTGCTGCTTCGCGGTTATAGGCTTTTGACAGCTGCGCGAACTGCACCTGGTTAGTGAAATCTTCGAACTTGTAGCCGGTCGCATCGCGGATTGCGTTGCCGCGAATCATCGGCCCAACTTGCACCTGCAGTGGTTGGTCATTGACGGTCACGGTCAACGTGCGTTCGCGTTCGTTATCCAGGGAAACGCTGTCGACTTTGCCTTGAACTTTGACGAATACACTTTCGTTGTTGGCGTTGGCAGCGCGGGTTTTCAGGGCAGTACTATCCAGTGCATGGCTCTGCGCGGGAGTCAGTACTTTGCTGTTCCAGGTTTGTTGCGCTATCTGCGCGGGTGTCTGGTTTGCGAAACTCGCTTTCGCATTCGGATCGGGAGGAATAATCGGTTGCCCGTTTTCATCCAGATCCACCACCCGGCAGGCAGTGAGCAACAGGGCACTGCAACATAACCAGCCAATACCCCATTGTTTGAGCGACATACAGCCTCCTGGACTACTTAGCCAGCTTGAAGGTTTTCAGCTGATTGGCATTGCTATCGTCAATTAACACGCAGTCCATCAACTGTTTTTCCTGTAGCTGTGGTTTGCCGTTTTTCAGGAAATAATCTGCTTGCACCACCGCCATTTGCGCTTGCTCCCAACCCGGTTGCAGCACGGTGGCTTTGATATTGCTCTTGGCGATAATCGAGTCGCGCACATAGTCGCTACCGTCAAAACCCACCACGATGACATTGGTCTTGCCAGCTGCTTTTAAGGCGGCTTCTGCACCCAGGGCCATAGTGTCGTTACCCGAAATCACACCGACGATGTCAGGTTGAGTTTGTAAGATGGATTCCATGCGGGTGAAGGCTTCGGTCTGACTCCAGTTTGCGGTTTGCTGGGCCACCATTTTCATATCCGGGTAGTCGTCGAGAATGTCGTGATAGCCCTGCGAACGCACGTGGGCGTTGGTGTCTGACTGGCGGCCCAGCAATTCAACGTATTTGCCTTTGCCGTTGAGCAATTTGGCAAACTTCTCGGCACCCAACTGCGCGCCCTGGTAGTTATTGGAAACAATCTGCGCCACGGCGACGCCAGTTTTGTTGATTTCACGATCGATAAGGAAAGTAGGGACTCCAGCGGCTTTGGCTTTTTCTAATGGGCCGACGGTGGCATCCGCTCCCGCGTTATCCAGAATGATGGCTTTTGCTTTGCGGGCAATAGCGGTTTCAATCAGTTGGTTTTGTTTATTCACATCATCATCGTGCGACGCGACCAACGTTGTGTAGCCCAGCTCTTTTGCCTTCGCCATCGCGCCATCGGCTTCAGCTTTAAAGAATGGGTTGTCATGCGATGGGGTAATAATGGCAATCAGCCCATTATCAGCGGCATAGAGACTGGCAGATGAAGCAAGCAGAGCGGCAACGAGTGAGGTCTTCAGTAGGGTACGTTTCATTTTTATCTCCACATTGAATATATATTCAAGCATGATTTATTATTCAATGTAACGATATGCCCCACTCATGGTTCTGTCCATGTGGAATTGATCAAAATGATAAAAAGGCGAATGTGATCACAAATTGTACAAATTAACGGCAAAAGGAATGCTGTCTTGTTATTTATGCAGGCTTGAATAAAAATATCAGGTAGAGAATCAGGAGGCGCATATGTCAAAGCAGGATGAACAACGTTTGTTGGTCAAGATTGCGACGCTCTACTTTGTAGAAGGGATGAAGCAGTCAGAAATCGCCGGGTTATTGCACCTGTCGCAGTCATTTGTCTCACGCGCCATCACACGCTGCCAGAAAGAGGGCGTGGTAAAAATCAGTGTTATCCAGCCCGCCAATATTTTTCTCTCGCTCGAACAGGCGCTGGAGAAAAAGTACGGTATTCGCCAGGCGATTGTGGTGGATGTCGACGAATCAGCTCCAGCCTCGCAAATCAAACACGCGATTGGCAGTGCGGCGGCGCATTATGTGGAAACACGTTTGCGGCCAAACGATCTGGTGGGGATTTCATCCTGGAGTTCCACCATTCGCGCGATGGTTGATGAGCTGCACCCGCAAAGTATTAAAGCGCGTGGCGTGATTCAACTTCTCGGAGGCGTGGGGCCGAACGGCAACGTGCAGGCGACGATTCTGACGCAAAATCTCGCCGCGCAACTCGACTGCCCGGCCTGGCTGCTGCCGTCGCAAAGCATCGAGCATTCTGTTGAAGAACGCGCAAAACTGGTCGCCAGCGACGATGTCGCCGAAGTAGTGAATAAATTCGCCGAAGTGGACGTGGCTATTCTGGGTATCGGTGAGCTTGAACCGTCGCAATTGCTGAAAAATTCGGGCAACTATTATGGCGAAGCAATGCTGAAAACCCTCGCCGAACGCGGTGCGGTGGGGGATATCTGCCTGCATTATTTCAATGCGCAGGGCGAGCCGGTTTTGAGCAAAGAAGAAGATCCGGTTATCGGCATGGAACTGAGCCAGGTTCACGACTGCCCGCATGTGGTGGCACTTGCAGGCGGGAATGACAAAGCCAATGCCATTCGTGGTGCGCTGCACGGCGGTTATATCGACGTGCTGATAACTGACTATCCGACAGCCCGCCAACTGCTCTAATTCTCACATCATGACCGTTTTCTGCTGAAGATTCTTAAAACGGTCATTTTTCTCCTCTCCAGCTATAACCAAACGGCTTCTTTTCCGTTGTTTTTATTGAGATCCATCACAGTTCATGACCATTTTGGCTGACTGGCTGTTTGTGATACCTAAGGTGTTTACATTGATTTCACATAAGCGAAACATAAAAACAGCAAACACAGAGGAACCGGTCATGACAGCACCTGTACAACACCCGATGTATATTGATGGTCAATTTGTTCAGTGGCAGGGCGATCAGTGGATTGATGTGATTAACCCTGCAACAGAAGAACTGATTTCTCGCATTCCTGACGGTGACGCAAAGCACGCCCGTGATGCGATTGACGCGGCGGAAAAAGCGCAGGATGGTTGGGAATCTTTGCCCGCCATTGAGCGCGCAGGGTGGCTGCGTAAAATTTCTGCCGGGATTCGTGAACGTGCAAAAACCATCAGCGCATTGATTGTTGCCGAAGGCGGGAAAACCCAGCAACTGGCTGAAGTGGAAGTGGCCTTCACCGCAGATTATCTCGATTACATGGCGGAATGGGCGCGCCGTTACGAAGGTGAAATTCTGCAAAGTGACCGCCCTGGGGAAAACATTCTGGTGTTCAAACGTGCTTTAGGCGTGACTACCGGGATTTTGCCGTGGAACTTCCCGTTCTTCCTGATTGCGCGCAAACTCGCACCAGCGCTGATTACCGGCAACACCATTGTTATCAAACCGAGCGAATTTACGCCAAACAACGCCATCGCTTTTGCGGAGATTGTCCATGATATCGGGCTGCCAAAAGGGGTGTTTAACCTGGTGCTGGGGCGCGGTGAAACGGTAGGGCAAGAACTGGCGGGTAACCCGAAAGTCGCGATGGTCAGCATGACCGGGAGCGTTGGCGCGGGTGAAAAAATCATGGCGGCGGCGGCTAAAAACATCACCAAAGTGTGCCTTGAGCTGGGCGGCAAAGCGCCAGCCATTGTGATGGACGATGCTGACCTTAATATCGCGGTGAAATCGATTGTTGATTCACGCATGATCAACACCGGGCAGGTGTGCAACTGTGCGGAACGTGTGTACGTGCAAAAAGGCATTTACGACGAATTTATTACCCGTCTAAGCGAAGCGTTTAAACAGGTGAGTTTTGGGAATACTGGCGAGCGCAATGATGTGTCGATGGGGCCACTAATTAACGCCGCAGCGCTGGAACGCGTCGAGCAGAAAGTGGCGCGTGCGGTCAGCGAAGGCGCACGAGTGGTGCTGGGTGGTAAAGCGCCGGAAGGCAAAGGGTATTTCTACCCGCCAACGCTGCTGGTGGATGTGCGCCAGGATATGGCAATCATGCATGACGAAACTTTCGGCCCGGTGCTGCCCGTCACCACCTTTGAAACGCTGGAACAAGCGCTTGAGATGGCAAATGATAGCGATTACGGCCTGACGTCTTCGATTTACACGCGTGATTTAAATGTCGCGATGAAGGCCATTAAGGGCCTTAAGTTCGGCGAAACCTACATCAACCGTGAAAACTTTGAAGCAATGCAGGGCTTCCATGCCGGGTGGCGTAAATCAGGTATTGGGGGTGCCGATGGTCGCCACGGTTTGAATGAATATCTGCAAACACAGGTGGTCTATTTGAAGGTGTAGTTTTGTTTTTTTGCAGGGAAGTCGCGGCTTCCCTGAGCTTTTCCCCTCCATTTTCTCCCATCATGCAATCCAGATCACATTTCATCTCATGCAGCAGATTTCTACAGGAAACATAGCGTGATAGTGAAGTCGCTTTTTTAGCCATCGGCCTATATTAACCAGACGGAATAAGCACCGATGGAGATCACTGAATATGTCCGGACTTTATTATGGCGTCGCGTATTACGATGAATATATACGTGAAGATCGGCTGGGAAAAGATATTGAAATGATGCTGGCAGCAGGTATCAATGTTGTCCGAATCGCTGAGTCAACCTGGAGCACGCTAGAACCAGTAGAAAAGCAATATAACTTTTACCACATTGACCGTGTGCTGGATGCTATGCATCACGCGGGGATTTCCGTCATTATCGGTACACCAACCTATGCCGTGCCTTATTGGCTGGCTAAGAAACATCCTGACATTTTGCTGACTTCCCCACAGGGACATGAAATTTATGGTCGCCGTCAGATCATGGATATTATGGACTCGCATTTTCTTGGCTATGCAGAAAATATTATTCGCGTCTTGCTGGAGCATGTTTGCCATCATCCAGCGGTTATTGGTTACCAAGTAGATAATGAAACCAAGCATTATGACAATGTTGGTGAGGCTATTCAGTGCGCATTTAAACAATCGCTGAAAAAGCGTTATCCCGATATCCGCCAGTTAAATGATGCGTTTGGCTTGGAATACTGGAGTAACCGTATTAATAGCTGGGACGACTTCCCGCCGATTCACGGCACCATTAATGCGAGCCTTGGCTGTGCCTTTGCGCATTTTCGCCGCAAAAAGGTGGCTGAGTATTTAGCCTGGCAAGCCGATATCGTGCGGGAATATGCACAACCGCAGCAGTTTGTGACGCAGAACTTCGATTTTGAATGGCGCGGTTGGTCGTTTGGCATGCAGCCGCAAGTCGATCATTTTGCCGCGGCCAAAGCCTTGAGCGTGGCAAGTATTGACGTTTACCACCCAACGCAAGACAAGCTGACAGGCCGTGAAATTGCCTTTAGCGGCGATGTGGCAAGGAACCTGAAAGGCGGACAAAACTATTATGTGATGGAAACTCAGGCACAGGGTTTTGCTAAATGGACGCCGTATCCTGGCCAATTACGCTTGCAGGCATTCAGCCATATCGCCAGCGGAGCCAGCATGGTGGCGTACTGGCACTGGCATTCTATTCACAACTCTTATGAAACTTACTGGAAAGGGTTGCTGAGCCACGATTTTTCCTCTGGCCCCACCTACCAGGAAGCCGCGACCATTGGCCACGATATGGCCCGTTTATCAGCCACACTTGACGAATTTAGTGTTGTAAACGAAGTGGCAATTCTGGTGAGCAACAACGCAATGGAAGCCATGAACTGGTTCCGGCCAGACATACCGCAGACTGAGCTGAACAATCATGGGCATTACGTTTATAACGACATTCTGCGCCGCTTCTGGGACGCGCTGTTTGACCGAAATGTGGGCGTGGACATCATCAATTCAATTGATGCGGAAACCTCTAAATATCGTGTGATTGTGATCCCGGCGCTTTATTCGGCCTCCGATGCAGAACTGGAAGCTATAAATCAGTATGTTGAAAGCGGCGGCCGAGTGCTGGTTGGTTTCAAAACGGGCTTTTGTGATGAAGATGTCAAAGTCCGTAGCGTTACTCAGCCGGGCGTGATTAGCCAATGTTGTGGTGTGAGTTACAGCCAGTTCACCATCCCGGAAAATGTCGGTCTTAAAGGCTTAAATTGCCAGCCGGACGAAACTGCAGAAATGTGGATGGAGCTGTTAACACCGGCAACCGCAAGCACCGAAGTGTTGCTGCGTTATCAGCATCCACAATGGGGAGATTACGCGGCGGCAACTCTTGCTGATTATGGCCTTGGGCAGGCGTTGTATGTGGGTTTCCTACCGTCAAAAGAGCTGATCTTTAGCCTGTTTTCTCAACTGACTGCGGCAACTTCAAACAGCCGTTGGCCAGTGATTGTGCGCAACGGCGTAAACAAAAAGGGTGACGCTATACAGTTTGTTTTCAACTATAGCGACACAACGCAACGCATTGTGATGAAAGACGATGTTACTGAACCGCTTGATAGTTGCTGTTTACGAGCAGGAGAAACAGCAACTATTGATGCGTGGGGCATGCGCATTTTTGTTAAAAAAGGCTGATTTCGAGGAGGTGGCAGATGTGTTTTACCTTTGATGCGTATTTGGTGGCTGGATTTACGCCGGTCATCGTTAACGGTCCGCATGATATTCCCATTGACCGCCCGAATGGGATGGAAGGGTTTATCATCAACATTACGGTCAATGGTAAAGCTTGGGTGAGAAGCGCAGAAGGTAAAACGCTGATTTGTGGGAAAAACGATGTGCTGATTTTCCCGCCAGGTGTTGCGCACCATTACGGGCGACACGAATCGAGCGACTGTTGGGATCACTTCTGGATTTACTTCATCCCGCGCCCTTACTGGACTGAATGGTTGCGCTGGCAAAAATCTGAAGACGAAATTGGCAAAATGACGCTGGAAAACGATGCGCAAGGTGACATGTTCAAGGGGTTATTTAGCGAAACGATCTGCTGGTTTTCTGAAAGTAATGCGCTTTCAGAAGCGATGGCGATGAACGTGCTGGAGCGCATTATTCTTTCTTGCTATCGCTTACAGGCTGAAAGCCTGAATAAAACTCAGGATCATCGAGTAAAAGAAATCTGCCAGTATCTGGATAATCATTTGGCGGAAGATGAAAGCCTGGCAGATCTCGCTGCACGAGTTTGTTTATCTCCATCGCGTTTATCACATTTATTCCGCCGGGATACCGGAAAAACGATTAATGAATGGAAAGAAAATCAACGGGTATATCGGGCAAAAAACATGCTGCAAAATACTACGCTGCCGGTTGCGGACATTGCACTATTAAATGGTTACGCTGATGCCTTTTATTTCTCGCGAATATTCCGTCGCCATAGTGGCATGTCGCCCAGCGGATACCGAAAGAATTATGTGAAACAGCCGTTGGGCGAGGTTATTGCATCCGATGGACAATCATAGAATTAATTTAATTCCGTAAACAACTCTAAAATGGGTTAATTAAAAATGAATAGTGAAACCAAGGTTAATGGCGGCTGGGTTGCGTCTGTTATAAATGAACAGCAACCAAAGGCGCCGGTATTATTAGGTGTAGCGGTAGGCGTTGGGGCACTTTTATGGCTTGGACCATTTATGGGAATTAACTCGGTGCTTAATCCCGCAAAATTAAGCCACATTATTGGGCAAGGTTCTGAGGTGAATAATTTTCTCGCACTGCTTGGAACGCTGGGCGCAATAACATCAACCATAACCACGATTATTATCGGCGCCTTGTCAGATTTGACGCGCTCAAGATGGGGACGCAGAACGCCGTGGATACTCGTCGGTTCGGTAATGACCGCAGCCGTGATGGTGGGGTTAGGCACGATTAACTCACCGGAACAACTGGGGATTTTCATCACACTGTGGTGTCTGCTGCAAACGTTTATCAACTTTGTGGTGGCACCGCTTTTGGCGGTGATTGCTGACCAAATCGCCCCCAAACATCGCGGATTAATCTCTTCTATTTATGCCGCTGGTTTTATTGTTGGGCAATATGGCGGCCCGGTGGTGGGCGGTTTGTTCCTGAGCGATGTCGATCCGCAACTGATCAACACCGGTTATTACGTGCTGGCAGTGGCGATGCTGCTTTCCGGCCCGATTGCGGCGCTGCTGATAAAAGAAAAATCGAGCCTGGGTATGCCGCGCCAGCGCATTAATAAAGCTAACTTTGTGCAGTATTTTGTGTTCCCGCTGAAAAACGCCCGCGATTTCTATTTGGCGCTGTTTGGCAAAATGCTGGTGACCATCACGATCACTGCTTTCAGCGTGTATCAGCTGTTCTTTTTGACCAGCGGAATGGGGCTGAATAATTCGTCTGCCGGGCATTATATTTCGCTGATGGGTATCGCAACGATGGTAACTGCGCTCATTTTTGCGCCGATTTCCGGCCCAATCTCCGACAAACTGTGTACCCGCAAAAAGCCCGTATTTCTCGCCGCCTTATTAATTGCCGCTGGTACAGTGATCCCCTTTTTCTACGGCCAGCCAGCCGCGATGATTTGCTACGGCGTGGTTGCGGGAATCGGTTCGGGCATATTCTTCTCGGTTGACCAGGCGCTGAATCTGGAAGTTTTGCCAAACTCGGAAAACTCAGCAAAAGATCTGGGTATTCTGAATTTTGCTAATACCGGAGCGCAGATCCTTGGCCCGGTGTTAGGCGCGGTATTGTTCAATCTGGTAGGGCAGCAATATCTGCCGGTTTTACCAATTCTTTCAGTTATTGCCCTCGGTGGTGGTTGTTTAGTTATGATGATCAAGACGGTTGATTAGTTTTCCCCATGTCGGATTAGCGGCAGCGACATCCGACAATTTCTCATTTATATAAATGATAATCATTTACTTTTTATGGTGAAAATGATAATTAATATCAACAACAGAATTTCTACTCTTTTGCTAACGTTTTGTTAGCTAAAGAAATTCACCTGCTGTTGATAAGGATATTTATGTCTGCTTTACCACAAACCCGCCTGCGTGCATTGCCTGCTTTAATGCTCACCAGCCTGCTGTTTTCCAGTTCACTGTTTGCTGATACCTCATTCACGGTCGAAAGAAAACCCGTTGGCAAAGGTGTGTACGAAATGGCCTATAGCGCAGACCAATCCGCGCTGTACGTTGCTACTTCGCAAAGCCGTAAACTGGATAAAGGCGGGGTGGTTTACCGCCTTGACCCGGCAACGCTCGAAGTGACTCAGGCTATTCATAACAACCTGAAGCCGTTCGGCGTGGCGTTCAACAAAACCACCGGTACGTTGTTCCTTGGCAACACCACCAGCAGCGCGGTGACGGCAATCAACAGCAAAACAGGTGATGTGATTAAATCACTGGTGGTGGATGAGACTAAACGAACTGAAACTGTGCGCCCGCTAATGCCGCGCCAGTTAGTGGTTAACGAAGCCACCAACACGCTGTATATGGGTGGGTTGGGTGAGTCCAGCGTACTGTGGGTGATTGATGGCGATAAGCTCACGCTGCGCGATACCATTAAAGATCTGGGCAAAATGGCGACAGGGCTGGCTATTGATGAGAAATCATCGCGTATTTATATGACCAATGCCGACAACGAATTTATTGTTATCGACAGCAAAACCAACAAGGTTATCTCGCGCACAAAACTGGATACCGAAGGCGAGCATTTTTATCTGAATATTGCGCTGGATACCGCCAACAACCGTGCGTTTGTCAGCGATTCCAAGACACCGCAGCTACTGGTTGTGGATACCCAAACCAGCAAAGTGCTGAATAAAGTGGATGTGCCGCTGGGTCTGGATGTGCTGTTTAACCCGGTGCGCAACGAGATTTACGTGACGCATCGCAAAGCAGGCAAAGTCAGCGTGATTGATGCGAAAAGCTACAAAGTGCTGGAAACCATCGACACGCCTGCATTGCCAAATAGCCTGGCGTTGTCACCAGATGGGCAGCAGCTGTTTGTCAGCGTGAAGCAACCGGGTAGCCGTGAGAAAGAACCGACCAGCCCGGATGATGTTGTGCGTATTAGCTTTAAGTAATACCTTTCTTAACACGAGTTGCAGCGGTGTTGGCTATGTTCCCTTGTCGCCTGGCTGCAACTCGAATTATTCAGAAGCGGGCAACGCCTTAATCCAGTTCATCAATAATTCCGGCCAGCTGGCGGCAGGCAAACCGGCTGCACCGCGAATCCCAAACCCATGTTTACCTTCCTGGAAAAGATGCATTTCCACCGGAACGTGCTGGGCGCGTAAGGCCGAGAACATCACCAGGCTGTTATCAACTGGCACAGAAGGGTCATCCACCGCATGAACGATAAACGTTGGCGGCGTCTGGGCCGTCACATTTTGCTCCGGTGAATATTTCTTTATCTGCTCAGGCGTGGGTTTCTCACCAATCAAGGCTTTACGCGACCCGGGATGGGCGATGCTTTCCTGCATGGTGATCACCGGATATATCAGTGCCATAAAGTCAGGGCGCGCACTGAGTTTGTCTGTTTCATCCGTTACTGGGTAAACGGACTCGTTGTAACGCGTTCCCAGGCTTGCTGCGACATGGCCGCCCGCCGAAAACCCCAGTACCCCAATGCGGTGTGGATCGATTTTCCACTTTTCAGCATCGGCACGCAGGGTACGAATAGCTCGTTGAGCATCGACCAGTGGCGTGTCTGAACCTTCCGCATGTCCATCAGCCGGCATACGGTAAGTCATCACAAATAGGGTGTAGCCGTGGGCATTGAAAATGGGGGCCAGATCGCTGCCTTCTTTGTCCAGAACCACGCGTTGGTAGGAGCCGCCAGGCGTGACTAACAACGCCACACCGTTGGGTTTTTTAGGCAAATAAGCAGTGATGGTTGGGGTACGAATACCTGTTACCGCGCGGTCAGCCAGCCCGCCATCCTTGCGTCTGTCGACCGTTTCTTGTTTAACCAGACTGTTTTTTGCACCCGGTGCTTCACCCTGGGGCCAGACAGGAAATTCAGGTAGTGCCAGTGCGGCACCACTCATAGACAGCAATATTGACGTTGCGAGTAGAGAGCGACCTAACATAACCTTTCCTTTTTCGAATGATTAACTGAGATATAACATGCCGTTAATAAGAAAAAGGCGAGGTGGTGCTCATTTATGAATCAAGAGGCCGATTAAGTTGAAATGTTGTTTTGAAATGATGCTCGCGCTTATCTTCACTCCATTATTGAGAGGAAGATAAGCGCGAAACAGAGCGGTTACTCGCTGTCAGCCTTTTCCGCTTTTCCTGCCATCTGAGCCAGGAAGTCGTAGCGTTTTTGCAGATCTACAGCGGCATCTTTCCATAACTGTTCGGCAACTTCTGGCTGCTGTGCATTCAGGCGGCGGAAACGTTGCTCTTTCATCAACGTATCAGCCAATGCATCCGACGGTGGGCGAGAGTCGAGTGCCAGCGGCAGTTTGCCTTCATCGGCACGACGCGGGTCGAAGCGATATAGCGGCCAGAAGCCGGTCGCCGTCAACTGGCGCATCTGATCGTGACTGAGCGCCAGGTCATAACCGTGCTCTTCACATGGGCTGTAGGCGATAATTAGCGATGGGCCCGGATAGGCTTCCGCTTCCTGAATCGCTTTCACCGTCTGGTTAAGCTGCGCGCCGAGCGAAATCTGCGCCACATAAACATGCCCGTACATCATCATGCTGACGCCGAGATCTTTACGTGCTTTACGCTTGCCGTGTTCGCCGAACTTGGTCACCGCGCCCAGCGGCGTGGCTTTCGACGCCTGGCCGCCGGTGTTGGAATAACACTGGGTATCGAGCACCAGAATGTTGACGTTTTCGGTCAGGCTTAACACGTGATCGAGGCCGCCAAAACCGATGTCATACGCCCAGCCGTCGCCGCCGATTAGCCAGATTGATTTTTCGACCATCGCGTCGGCGTCGGTGATTAACTGGCGCGCGTCCGGATCGTCGATATTTGCCAGATGCTGGCGCAGGGCAGCAACCTGCTCGCGGCGCACTTCTGGAGTGGCCTCGGCGTGAAGCTGTTCGTTCAGTTCAGCAGGCAGTTTGTCGGCAAACTTACCGACCAGACGCATCACGCGGGCGCGATGTTGATCGACGGTCAGACGGAAACCTAAACCAAATTCGGCATTGTCTTCAAACAGTGAGTTCGCCCAGGCCGGACCGCGCCCATTGGCATCGGTGGTGTACGGTGTTGAAGGCAAGTTACCGCCATAAATTGACGAGCAACCTGTGGCGTTGGCAATTAACATGCGATCGCCGTAAAGCTGGGTCAGCAGTTTGATATACGGTGTTTCGCCACAACCAGAACAGGCGCCGGAGTATTCGAACAGCGGCGTCAGCAGCTGAGAAGTACGAATATCAATGCGTTCGAGGCTGGTGCGATCCATTTCTGGCAGCTTGAGGAAGAAATCGTAATTCTCTTTTTCTTCTTCAACGTGCTCAAGGCGCGACATCATATTGATGGCCTTGATTTCCGGGTTCTGGCGGTCTTTCGCCGGGCAAACTTCGACGCACAAATTACAGCCGGTGCAATCTTCCGGTGCCACTTGCAGTACGTATTTCTGCCCGCGCATATCGCGGGATTTCACATCCAGAGATTGCAAGGCGGAAGGGGCGTTTTCCATCGCTTCTGGCTGCACCACTTTGGCGCGAATCGCCGAGTGCGGGCAGGCGGCAACGCAGTGGTTACACTGGGTACAAATGTCCGGCTTCCAGATAGGAATTTCTTCGGCGATGTTGCGTTTTTCCCACTGCGTGGTGCCCATCGGCCAGGTGCCGTCTGGCGGCAACGCAGAAACTGGCAACGCGTCGCCAAGCCCAGCGAGCATCGCGGCGGTGACGGTTTTGACGAAATCCGGTGCCGCATCGGAAACAACTGGCGGGCGCATCGGGCTGGATTCGTTCACTTCCTGCAAGGTCACTTCGGCAAGCGACTCACGGGCTAAGGCTAAAGCCTGCCAGTTGCGCTCCACCAGTTCCTGACCTTTGCTGCTGTAACTTTTAGCAATCGCACCTTGCAGTTCCGCCAGCGCGCTGTCGCCCGGCAGAATATTGGTGAGGTGGAAGAATGCCATCTGCATAACGGTGTTGATACGCGCACCAAGCTGGCATTCACGGGCGATTTTAGCCGCGTTCACCACGAAGAAACGCGCCTTTTTCTGGTTCAGAACTGCCTGCACTTCTTGTGGCAGGCGGTGCCACACTTCGTCCGCGCTATAAGGCGTGTTGAGCAGGAAAATACCGCCCGGTTTCAGGCGCTCGGTCATCTGATACTTGTCGATAAACTGCAACTGGTGGCAGCCAACAAAGTCTGCTTTATCAATCAGGTAGGTTGAGTTAATCGGCTGCTCGCTGACGCGCAGGTGAGAGACAGTCAGGCCACCGGCTTTTTTCGAGTCATAGACGAAATAACCCTGGGTGAAGAACGGCGTTGAGTTACCGATGATTTTGATGTTGTTTTTGGTGGCTGACACGCTGCCGTCGCTGCCCAGGCCGTAAAACAGTGCTTCGAGTTTGGCGCGGTTCGGCAGAGTGTTTTCTGGCAATGGCAGGGATAAATTAGTGACGTCGTCGTAAATCCCGACCGTAAAGCGTGGGCGCGGTTTAGCTTCTTTCAGTTCGTTAAATACCGCCAGCACACAATCCGGACCAAATTCTTTTGAAGAGAGGCCGTAACGCCCGCCAATCACGCGCGGCAACGTTTCACGCTCGCCACGGTTAAATGCTTCGGCAAGTGAAGTCATCACGTCGAGATACAACGGCTCTGCCAGCGCACCGGGTTCTTTGGTGCGGTCGAGCACGGCAATCTGGCGCGCGCTTTCTGGCAGCACTTCTAATAGATGGTCGGCGGAGAAAGGGCGGAACAGGCGAACTTTCAGCACGCCGACTTTCTCGCCGCGCGTCAGTAATTCGTCGACGACTTCTTCACATGTCCCGATGGCAGAGCCCATCAGGATAATCACGCGTTCGGCTTGCGGGTGGCCGTAGTATTCAAACGGGCGATACTGGCGGCCTGTGGTGGCGGCGAAGCTGTTCATCGCCTGCTCAACGTGCTCGTACACCGCGTCGTACCAAAGGTTGCTGGCTTCCCGTGACTGGAAATAGGTATCCGGATTAGCGGAGGTGCCCCGGATCACCGGATGCTCAGGATTTAGCGCACGGGCGCGGTGCTCATCAATCTCTTTTTGCGGCAGCAGTTCCAGAATGGTGCTGTCGGCCATCGGGACAATTTTATTGATTTCATGTGATGTGCGGAAACCATCGAAGAAATGAATAAATGGCACGCGACTCTTTAGGGTAGCGATATGCGAAATCAGCGCGAAGTCTTGTGCTTCCTGAACGCTGCTGGCGCACAACATAGCGCAGCCGGTCTGGCGAATCGCCATCACGTCCGAGTGATCACCAAAAATAGAGAGCGCGTGGGTTGCAACAGTACGCGCCGCGACATGTAGCACAAACGGTGTCAGTTGACCTGCCAGTTTGTAGAGTGTCGGGATCATCAGCAGTAAACCCTGCGATGAAGTAAATGATGTGGAAAGCGCGCCGGTTTGCAAAGCGCCGTGAACGGCGGCGATGGCGCCTGCTTCGGACTGCATTTCTACGACGCGTGGCGTATCGCCCCACACGTTTTTGCGATCGTCCCCCGACCATGCATCAGCAAGCTCTGCCATGGTTGAACTGGGAGTAATCGGGTAGATGGCAATTACTTCACTGGCGCGAAACGCCACTGACGCGACTGCACCATTGCCGTCGATTGTGATCATGGAGACACCCTTACATTGCGCAATAAATACTGAAAAAGACCCGCATGCCTGCGCGAGTCGAAGAATAATCTTTTAATTCTAGCAAAGCTCACAGGAGGTGATTTTCGCTTTTGTGTCTTGTGTTGAACCTTGATTGAAGTCGTGAAAAGGGGTAGGTGGTTATGTTTTGCGCAATAAAGTGATCTCTATTGCAAAATCACACACATTTTATGGCTTTACGGCCTCGACGCAACGCAACGCCTGCGCTTATGATTCTTAGGTTTTGCAACGTTCAGGGGGAGAAGAGTAATGCGAGCTGCGTTTTTAGCGGGATTTGCCGTACTGTTATTGTCGGCATGTAGTAGTGAACCACCTCAACAAGCCACTGCAGCTCACGTACCGCCTGGTATGCGCGCAGCAATGTCGAATCAGGGGCAGGCGAGTTGTGCAATGATTGGTGGGACGTTGAGTGTTGCTCGTCAGCTTGATGGTTCGGCAATCGGAATGTGCGCGATGCCGAACGGCAAACGCTGTAGTGAAAATGCGCTTGCCGCCGGAACTTGTGGGGCGTACTAGCCTAATCAGTTGACCAGATCGGCCAGTTTATAAACTAAAGTATGCTGGCTGGTTTTGAGCGTCAGTTGTTGCGGAGCTAAGTCAACTTTTGCGCCCGTAGTCAGCATGTCGTTAATCATGTGATCCAGCCCGTTAAGCTGCGGTTCCGCGCACATCATCATGGTCATTCCCAGACCTTTCGCTTTCAGCGTATCGCCTTCAAGCGTCGCCTGGCCCATAAAGCGGTTACACATGCTGCCTGCAATGTGCATGTTCTCACCGAAACTCAGTTCCGGTGTGCGATCAATGCCGGTTAACGGCTTGCCGTCAACGCTTTGCAGAACATAACGATGGTGTTGCAGATCTTGCGCGGTGACAGAGGATTTGTCGTTCGATTGGGCGCAACCGGCCAGTACCATTGCAGCCAGAGCAATTGAAGCTAATTTTTTCATCTTCTTTTCCCTAAGTTATTCAGTTCATCAATGAGTTGCTGGGGATTGTAGCAAATTTATGGATTCATCCACTGGGTATAATCTTAAAAATGGCGGATGACGTTGCGCCATCCGCCATTGATTAGCTCACCTGATTAACACAAGGCTCGCCGTTCTCTAACTGACGCAAATTTTCCAGCGTCGTTTCGGAAATGCTGGTTAACGCTTCCGCAGTCAGGAATGCCTGGTGGCCGGTAAACAGCACGTTATGGCAGGCCGACAGGCGGCGGAACACGTCATCCTGAATCACATCGTTAGATTTATCTTCAAAGAACAGATCGCGTTCGTTCTCGTAAACGTCCATTCCCAGTGCACCAATTTTTTGGTTCTTCAGTGCATCAATAGCGGCTTGGGAATCAATCAAAGCGCCACGACTGGTGTTGATAATCATCACGCCATCTTTCATCTGTGCAAATGCAGCCTGGTCAAGTAAATGATAGTTCTCAGGCGTCAGAGGGCAGTGCAGTGAAATAACATCTGACTGTGCGAACAGCGTTGGCAAATCGACATATTCCACACCCAGTTCAAGTGCGGCTGCACTTGGGTACGGATCGAACGCCAGCAAGCGCATCCCGAAGCCTTTCAAAATTCTCAGCGCGGCAATACCAATCTTACCGGTGCCAATCACACCGGCAGTTTTGCCGTACATGGTGAAGCCAGTCAGCCCTTCCAGAGAGAAGTTCGCATCGCGGGTACGCTGATAAGCGCGGTGAATACGACGGTTCAGGCACATCATCATGCCGAGTGCATGTTCTGCTACGGCTTCTGGTGAATAAGCTGGAACTCGCACCACCGGCAGGCCTAACTCTTTAGCAGCGTCGAGATCGACGTTGTTAAAGCCCGCGCAGCGCAATGCGATGAACTTCACACCATGCCTTTTGAGCTCTTCGAGAACAGGGCGGCTACCGTCGTCATTCACGAAGATACAAACACCATCGCAACCATGAGCAGTTTTGGCTGTTTTTTCGGTTAGCAGGAAGTCGAAAAATTCAAGATCAAAGCCATATTCATTGTTAACCTGCTCCAGATACTTTTTGTCGTACTGTTTTGTGCTATACACTGCCAGTTTCATGAGACTTATCTCCAGAATAATATTGATGTAAAATTATCACGCTTAAAATATTCTTACAAATATTAAAATTTATTTTCAAGCATGAAATTCTACTGCTAACTCAAGGTTGGCTACGCTTATACCAGGCACGACCTTCACGCCCGGTCCAAATAATGCAAGAATGATCGCATATGTTGTTTAAATGGGCACATAATTGTCGCAGAATCAGGATATTAACCACCCATGAAGGGTAAATATAAAGCCATTATTGCGTTGGTATTGATACTCATTCTACTACCGTTAACGCTTCTGATGACTATAGCCCATTGGCTGCCAACGCTTGCCGGTATCTGGCTGCCGCAAGGGACACGCATTGCTATGGAAGCCAGCCCACGATTTACGCGTGGTGCGATAATCGTTCCTGATTTGCGTTATCTTGCCGGGGATTGCGAGCTGGCGACGATAAAAGATGCCACTCTTAGCCACCCCAAACGCTGGCGCATTCATCTTGATACGCTCAATCTTAACGTTGATTGCCTGAGTAAAATTCCTCTCGACGAATCTGGCCCAGCCGCACCGCGTACTTTGGCCGAGTGGCAATCACTGCTGCCTGAAAGCCTGCTCACTATAGATAGGGTCAATGTAACGCCCTTTCAACAGTTCTCCGGCGGTTTACGTTTAACGTTAACGCCGCAGCAGCAAACGGTTCACTACCAAGGCCCATCGCTCAGCGTTGATGCGCAGCTAAACGGTCAAATGCTCAATCTGCAAAAGTTAAAGATTCAGGCTTTTGCTGGTATGGACCCGCTGGAACTTGTCGGCACCATTACCTTACCTCCGCTTACCGATAAACTGCCTGAACAGGGGTATCTCGCAACTAAATTACGTATTCCACAAGAGCCTGAACTGGTCGATGTCGTTCTGAACTGGAACGATGATCAGGGTTCATTTTCACTGAAGAAGCCTGCTGCGGCTGAGGCATTGTTGACGCTGCCATGGACCATCAGTGAGAACATTTTTGAAGTCAATGGTGGGCAGTGGTTCTGGCCCTATGCCGGGTTCCCGCTGCGAGGTGGCATTGCTTTACGGGTTGATGACTGGAAGCAGGGGCTGGAAAAGGCCTTAATCAGCGGGCGTATGAACGTCGTCACGCAGGGTAGTGCCGGGAAAGCCAACGCGGTGTTAAATATTGGCCCCGGTAAGCTCAGCATGATCAACAGCTCCTTACCGGTGCAATTAACCGGTGAAGCAAAACAAGATGGCATGGTGTTTTACGCAGTGCTGCCGGGTGAAATTAGCGGGGCGATTGCCGATCCAAAATTGTTGTTCCGTCCAGGCGCTCTACTGCGATCACGTGGGCGAGTCATCGACTCCATCGATGTCGATGAAATTCGTTGGCCACTGGCGGGAGTCAGTGTCACGCAACGCGGTGTCGATGGTCGGTTGCAGGCAATTGTTCGCGCACACGAAAACCAGATGGGTAATTTCGAGCTGCATCTGGATGGTAAAGCGGATGACTTTTTGCCAGATGCTGGGTTATGGCGATGGAAGTATTGGGGCAAGGGTGAGTTTACCCCGATGCAGGCTAAGTGGGATGTGCGTGGGCAAGGAGTGTGGCGCGATAGCGTGATTGAACTTAGCTCGCTTTCTACCGGCTTTGACAAGCTTGAGTATGGCTCAATGCTGGTCACTGAACCACGCTTGAAACTGGAGAGGCCTCTTCACTGGCAGCGTGCACAAACAGCTCCAACTTTTGATGGCGCGTTTATCCTCAATGCGGGAGAAACGACTTTCAGCGGTGGCAGTACGTTACCGCCGTCAACATTAACCTTTAGCGTGACGGGCGAAGACCCTTCTTCATTCCAGTATAAAGGTGACCTCCACGCAGGGAGTATTGGCCCGGTACGTGTGAATGGCCGCTGGGATGGTGTGCGCCTGCGCGGTAATGCGTGGTGGCCACAGCAAGGTTTAACTGTGTTCCAGTCGCTTATCCCCGCTGACTGGAAAATGACTTTAAAAGATGGCTCGCTCTATTCACAGGTTGCTTTTTCCGCAGCCGCAGGGCAAGGGTTTGAGGCCGGCGGCCATGGTGTGGTGAAAAATGGCAGCGTCTGGTTGCCGGATAACCAAATTAATGGTGTTGATTTTGTGCTGCCATTCCGCTTTAGCGACAGCACCTGGCGATTAGGGACTGATGGTCCGGTCACATTGCGGATAGCCGAAGTTAAAAATCAGATTGCCGCGACAAATGTCACGGCCGATCTTGAAGGTTGGTATCCATGGAGTGAAAAGCAGCCGTTGATGCTCAGTAACGTTAATGTGGATCTTCTGGGTGGAAAATTACGAATGCAGCAGTTGCGCATGCCGCAACGCGATGCAGCCTTGCTACGCTTAGAAAATATCTCGTCGAGCGAATTGATTACTGCGGTCAATCCCAAGCAGTTCACTATGTCCGGGCGTGTGAATGGTGCCTTGCCGCTGTGGCTTAACCATCCACAATGGATCATTAAAGGTGGCTGGCTGACAAACCCTGGCCCACTGACATTGCGGCTGGATAAAGATATGGCTGATGCCATTGTTGAGAACAATATTGCTGCAGGTGTTGCGGTTAACTGGCTGCGTTATATGGAGATTTCTCATTCCTGGACAGATATCAATTTAGATAACCTTGGCGTGCTAACTTTGCGGGCGAATGTGCAGGGCACAAGCCAGGTTGAAGGGAAAAGGAATGAAGTGCGGCTGAACTACAGCCATCAGGAAAACCTCTTTACGCTTTGGCGCAGCCTGCGTTTTGGGGACAATTTGCAAACCTGGCTTGAGCAACATACCGAACTGCCGGATGTGCGCTGCCAGGCTCGCGATAAAGCTTGTGAGGAAACACAATGAAAATCGTCATCGCTATGCTCCTGGTGACAGGGATTGCCGGGTTAACGGGATGCACGCCGCGTATTGAAGTCGCGGCGCCAAAAGAACCTATCACCATTAATATGAACGTGAAAATCGAGCATGAGATTCATATTAAAGTCGATAAAGACGTTGAAACGTTGCTTAAAAACCGCAGCGATTTGTTTGGTCAGGAGTGAAGCTCATGAACAAAATCGTTAAGAGTGTTTTACTGGCAAGCATATTACTTAGCCAACAGGCATTGGCGTTAACTCTGTCTGAAGCACGCCAGCAAGGGCGTGTGGGGGAGACACTAAGCGGTTATGTTGCGCCAATCAAACAAGATAAAGAGACGCTGGCGTTGGTGAAAAGCATTAACGAAGCGCGTGCGGAAAATTATCAGAAACTGGCAGACAGCAACAATATCTCAGCAAACCAGGTCGCGGAATTGGCCGGGCAGAAGCTGGTGGCTCGCGCACAACCGGGCGAATTCGTACGCGGCATTAACGGCCAATGGATGAAAAAATAACTCGTGACACAAGGCGCTGGGCTACACTGAAGTTGCTTTGATGACACGGATTGTACACGCATGTATTAGCGATACCGTTGTTCTGAAGTCCGCTCATTTACCTGTATGCGTGAAATAGTATAGGGACAAAAAGCCACTCTTTTCTTCCGTACTATGGATACAGATATGAGTACTGGATGAGGAACAACTAATGAAAAAGATTATTTTGACCATGGTGCTATCTCTGGTTACCACAGCGGCGTTCGCGCAATTAACGATGAACTCTGGAGCAAGTAATACGGGCTCAGGCAGTTCATCGAGCAGCAGTCAACAAACGGGAACCGTCGACTTAATAGGCAGTGATACAGTTGCCGGCCTTGGGACTAGCGATACCGTAGCTGGTCTTAGTGGGAGCGATTCGCAGACTATCAACCCTACATCTTCATCATCATCGCCAATGCCGGCTTTTGGGCACACGGGCAACCTCAGGCAACCTGGTTCAATCCGTCATTAAGGAATAAGTGGATCAGTTGTTGTATAGCATCAAACGGTTACCAACCAGAGGTCTTAATGCTGGTCTCGTTTAGGTGCTATTAACATATATTTATATAGCATCCGAAATAAAAAGCTTATTTTCTCAGCAGCTTAATTTAAAACCAGTGATTGGTTTTTATTCTATTTAAAATATTCACCTTATATTTTTTAAGTACATTCTCGATTAAGAATACAGCCTCCTCATGAACGGTCGTATCCGTTAGGTAGGATTTACGTGACAGTACCTCGTTGCATCTCATACTGAGATTGGGCGTATCGAATTATTTAGCTGCAAAAATGCAAATAAGTGAAGCTAATGACTGCGCAAATGCAAATGCACAGCACAAGTATCTGATGCGTAGATAATGCACTGATTTTCATAAAATAAGTACAAGATAAAAACATTAGGACAACATACAGACATTCACAAAATAAAATATTGAGTAGGGAGTAAAAAGAACCTATATTGACGGCGTTTTTTACATGGTGCTCAGTTTTTCTACATTCATTAATTCAACTGCCAAATTAACGAACCGGCAGCTGTGGGAGAGATATGATGACGGATAAAGTCCGTATTGATAGTTTAGGTGCTAATTCATTCAATGGTAACAATGAAACCTATTTGGCGCGTCAAGCTGAATTTGAATCGAATGTCAGAAGTTATCCACGTAAATTGCCTTTAGCAATTGCGCAGGCCAACGGTGTTTGGATCACTGATGTTGAGAATAATCAATATCTTGATTGCCTGGCCGGTGCGGGTACGCTTGCTCTTGGGCATAACCATCCTGACGTGCTGCAAAGCATCCAAAATGTCATTACCAGCGGCTTGCCGTTACATACACTGGATCTTACAACACCGTTGAAAGATCAGTTCTCGGAATATCTTCTCTCTTTATTGCCAGGTCAGGGTAAAGAATATTGCCTGCAATTCACCGGTCCATCCGGTGCGGATGCAGTTGAAGCTGCGCTGAAACTGGCTAAGAAAGTTACCGGTCGTTCAGGCATCATCAGCTTCTCTGGCGGCTATCACGGCATGACTCATGGCGCACTTTCCGTAACAGGTAACCTGTCACCGAAAGAAGCAGTTGATGGCATGATGCCTGAAGTTCAGTTTATGCCTTATCCGCACCTGTACCGCTGCCCGCTGGGTATTGGCGGTGAAGCTGGCGTGAAAGCATTAACTTACTACTTCGAAAACCTGATCAACGACGTTGAGAGTGGCGTGCGCAAACCTGCGGCCGTCATTCTGGAAGCGGTTCAGGGTGAAGGTGGCGTGAACCCAGCTCCTGTTGAGTGGCTGCAGCGCATTCGCAAAGTCACCAAAGAACACGGCATTCTGCTGATCATCGATGAAGTTCAGGCTGGCTTCTGCCGTACCGGTAAATTGTTCGCCTTCGAACATGCGGGTATCGAGCCGGACATCATTGTTATGTCTAAAGCGGTTGGTGGTGGTTTGCCACTGGCTGTTCTGGGCATTAAGAAAGAGTTTGACGCATGGTCACCTGGCCACCACACCGGTACTTTCCGTGGTAACCAACTGGCGATGGCAACCGGTCTGACAACTCTGAAGCATCTGACTGAAAACAAGATTGCTGACAAAGTTGCAGCACAGGGCGAGTGGCTGAAAGGCAAACTGGCTGAGCTGCAAAAACGTTACCCGGTCATTGGCCAGGTTCGTGGTCTTGGCTTAATGATCGGTATCGAAATCGTTAAACCAAACGAAGCCAAAGATCATATGGGTTGCTACCCAGCTGATGCTGAGTTGTCCGCATTGCTGCAGAAGAACTGCTTCAAAGCAGGGTTGATTCTGGAGCGCGGTGGCCGTAATGGCGTCGTGTTGCGTCTGCTACCATCTTTGCTTATCACTAATGATGAGCTGGCTATTTTCCTCGATAAGTTTGAGCAGGCGCTGTTAGCGGCTGGCATCAAGCCTGTTTGAGTGGAGTTAATGACCTCGATGTCTGAATTAAATCCTATCCTGGCAGGCTCAGCGCAAAGCACTGAAGCCTACCAGCAGGCCATTGCACAGACCAGCGCGGCTGTTGTGCAGTGGTTGCAGCAACCTGAGATGTATCAGGGTAAATCTGTTGCTGAACTGCGTGAACGCATTCAACTGGATTTTAATCCTCAGGGCCTGGGCAACCAGGTCGCTATTGAGCGTGCGATCGAATACTTCTTAAAAGACAGCCTGTCGGTGCATCACCCGCAGTGTGTCGCGCACTTGCATTGCCCAAGTCTGGTTATCAGCCAGGCTGCAGAAGTATTGATCAACGCCACAAACCAGAGCATGGACTCATGGGATCAAAGCCCGTCTGCGACCATCATTGAGATGAAGCTGATTGAATGGCTGCGTGCTCAAGTGGGTTATCAGGCAGGCGATGCTGGCGTGTTCACCAGTGGTGGCACCCAGAGCAACCTGATGGGCCTGATGTTGGCTCGTGACGCGTTCTTTGCGCGCCAGGGCCACTCCATCCAGCAAGATGGCCTGGTAGGCAACCTGAAAAAGATTAAAGTCCTGTGTTCTGAAAACGCACACTTCTCAGTGCAGAAGAACATGGCTTTAATGGGCCTCGGTTACCAGTCAGTGACGTTGGTGAAAACCGATGAATTCGCGCGTATGGATATTAACGATCTGCGCGAGAAACTGGCACAGGCTCAGGCAAACGACGAACAGATCCTGGCGATTGTTGCAACAGCGGGTACTACCGATGCTGGCGCAATTGATCCGCTGCGTGAAATCGCCACCCTGGCAGCAGAGCACCAGATTTGGGTGCATGTTGATGCAGCGTGGGGCGGTGCGTTGTTGATGTCCGAGAAATATCGCGACTATCTGGACGGTATTGAGTTAGTGGACTCCATCACCCTGGACTTCCACAAACAATACTTCCAGACCATCAGCTGTGGTGCTTTCTTGCTGAAAGAAGCGCGCCACTACGAGTTGATGCGCTATCAGGCGGCTTATCTGAACTCTGAGTTCGATGAAGCCGCTGGCGTGCCAAACCTGGTGTCTAAATCTTTGCAGACGACTCGCCGTTTCGACGCACTGAAACTGTGGATGGGTCTGGAAGCATTAGGTCAGAAGCAATACGCCGCGATCATCGATCATGGTGTGACACTTGCACAAGAAGTTGCGCAGTACGTTACTGAAGAGCCGTCTCTTGAATTGGTGATGAAACCACAACTGGCGAGCGTTCTGTTCCGTTTCCGTCCTGAGCAAATGGCCTCTACTAGCGACGCAGAAATTGCACTGCTGAACCAGAAAATTGGTGATGCATTGCTGGACTCTGGCCGCGCAAACGTAGGTGTGACTGAGCATAACGGCGTCACTTGCCTGAAGCTGACTCTGCTCAATCCGACCGTTACGCTTGAGGATATTAAAGTCCTGCTGGCGTTGGTTGAGAAAACAGCCCAGCAATTAATTGGCTAATTAAGTTCCCCAGGAGAGGCGGTTATAAACCGCCTCTCTTATTTCCCATTTCTTATTTATTCCCCATTAATATTTATCTCAATATAATCCGTTCCGTGAATGCATTTCTTGTAATGCATAGGTATAAAGTATTTATTGATGTGTTAATTAAATGCAATTCATTGATTTAATGTGCTTATTTTTGTTTATCAATATCAAATAACACTAATTGCAAAACAATTTTCACACAGTTAACATTGCTTAAATTACCTCCCTCGCATAATGAACGTATACAGCGCCCATTCACTAGTTGTGCCTGCGTTTCACGGATGATAACATTTTGATTATCCTGACAACTTTAACTATTTATATTCTAAATCTCTGTTATCCAGAATATGACTGGCATGGACTGCGAAAACGCATATTCCTTTGGTGGGTAATGAATACTTTGTTCGCTTTTGCATTACTTTATACTGAATGGTTTGGGCTTTCTTTTTTAGTCTCGTCGTTCTTATTGATCTTTATTTTGTTGTAGAAATAAAAAAACGGCAAACATAAAGTTTGCCGTTTTCAAAAATTAATATCTAAAAATTACGCAGTAACGATGCTATCAATTGCCGCTTTCGCGTCAGTTTGCGCTTTAGTCGCTACTTCAGGGCCGTATGCAATACCTTCAGCGAACACATAGTTCACATCGGTAATACCGATAAAGCCTAAGAAAATGTTCAGATACGGAACCAGCAGATCGGTAGGAGTATCTTTATGAATACCGCCACGACTGGTCAGAACCACAGCACGTTTGCCGGTTACCAAACCTTCTGGGCCTTTTTCGGTGTAACGGAAAGTCACGCCAGCACGGGCTACCAGGTCGAAATAGTTCTTCAACTGTGTTGGAATGTTGAAGTTGTACATTGGTGCGTTGATAACAATTACGTCGTGAGCTTTCAGCTCGGCGATCAGTTCATCAGACAGCGCCAGAGCTTCTTGCTGACGTGGTGACAGTGGCGCATCGCTTGGACGCAGTGCGCCAACTAGCTCGCCATCCAATACTGGGATTGGGTTTGCAGCTAAATCACGCACGGTGATTTCATCTGCGCTATGCTCTTCACGCCATTGTTCAACAAAATAGTCGGACAGCTGATTTGACTGAGAGTAACCTGCCAGGATGCTGGACTTCAGGACTAATACTTTGCTCATGGGTGATTCCTTTGTTGTGTTCATTCGGGACTGATTGCCCGTTGCTGTGGTGTAGATTATTCACAATCCGCTTGCAGTGATAGCGCAATATATCGAACTCAATGTTCGATTTTATTGAACAAGGCGTCAAAAGGTGTGATGTGCTAATCTAGCGCTAATTGACGATACAGACTTACCAGGCAGTGCGCTGCCCAGATGATTACGTAATGGAAAACATAAAACCCTCACTGTCCTCATTATTCTCTCGCCTTGATGGCTTAATGCTACGCGACAGACAACGCTTCTCGCGCCGTTTACATGGCGCGAAGAAGGTGAAAAATCCTGAATCGCAGCAGGCTGTGCTTGATTCACTTGCGCAAGAGATTGACTCCGCCGCCGGTAAGGTCCTGCTGCGTGAAGCCTCGCGCCCAAAAATTACTTACCCAGAAAATCTGCCTGTAAGTCAGAAAAAGCAGGACATTTTCGATGCCATTCGTGACCATCAGGTGGTTATCGTGGCGGGTGAAACCGGCTCAGGTAAAACCACGCAGTTGCCAAAAATCTGCATGGAACTGGGGCGCGGGTTAACAGGGCTGATTGGTCATACGCAGCCTCGTCGACTGGCGGCGCGAACCGTTGCCAACCGTATTGCGGAAGAACTGCAAACAGAGCCGGGAGGCTGTGTTGGTTATAAGGTGCGTTTTACTGACCACATCAGTGAAAACACCATGGTCAAACTGATGACCGACGGCATCCTGCTGGCGGAAATTCAGCAAGATCGCCTGCTGATGCAGTACGACACCATCATCATCGATGAAGCGCACGAACGTAGTCTGAACATCGATTTCCTGCTGGGTTATTTGCGTGAGTTATTACCGCGTCGCCCGGATCTGAAAATCATCATCACTTCTGCGACCATCGATCCGCAGCGCTTCTCGCGCCATTTCAATAATGCGCCAATCATCGAAGTGTCTGGCCGTACTTACCCGGTAGAAGTGCGTTATCGCCCGATAGTTGAAGATGCTGACGATACCGATCGCGACCAGCTACAGGCTATTTTCGATGCGGTAGATGAACTCGGCCACGAAAGTGCCGGAGATATTCTGATTTTCATGAGCGGCGAGCGCGAAATCCGTGACACCGCTGATGCGCTCAACAAGCTGAATCTGCCGCACACCGAAGTGCTGCCGCTGTATGCACGTTTATCGAATAGCGAGCAAAACCGCGTCTTCCAGTCGCATGTTGGGCGTCGAATTGTGCTGGCAACAAACGTTGCTGAAACATCGCTCACCGTGCCGGGCATTAAATACGTCATTGACCCAGGTACGGCGCGTATTAGCCGCTATAGCTACCGTACCAAAGTCCAGCGTTTGCCTATTGAGCCGGTTTCGCAAGCTTCTGCCAACCAGCGTAAAGGCCGCTGTGGGCGTGTCTCTGACGGGATCTGTATTCGTCTTTATTCCGAAGACGATTTCCTGTCGCGCCCGGAATTTACCGACCCGGAAATTCTGCGTACCAACCTGGCGTCCGTTATCTTGCAGATGACTTCGCTTGGCCTTGGCGATATTGCCGCATTCCCGTTTGTGGAAGCGCCGGATAAACGCAATATTCAGGACGGCGTTCGCCTGCTTGAAGAGCTTGGTGCTATCACCAGCGATGCCGATCTCAGCGTTTATAAACTGACAACATCAGGCCGCCAGCTGGCGCAGTTACCTGTCGATCCGCGCCTTGCGCGAATGGTTCTGGAAGCGCAGAAATTTGGCTGCGTGCGCGAAGTGATGATTATCACCGCCGGCTTGTCGATTCAGGACCCGCGCGAGCGCCCGATGGACAAACAGCAGGCGTCGGATGAAAAACATCGTCGCTTCCAGGACAAAGAATCTGATTTCCTTAGCTTTGTGAACCTGTGGAACTACCTCGGCGAACAGCAAAAAGAGTTGTCATCGAACCAGTTCCGCCGCCAGTGCAAGCTCGATTACCTGAACTACCTGCGTGTGCGCGAATGGCAGGATATCTACACCCAATTGCGCCAGGTAGTGAAAGAACTTGGCTTGCCAATTAACAGCGAACCTGCGGATTTCCGCTCCGTTCACTGTGCGTTATTGACCGGTTTGCTTTCCCATATCGGCCAGAAAGATGCCGATAAACAGGAATACACCGGCGCGCGTAATGCTCGCTTCTCTATCTTCCCAGGCTCCGGTTTATTCAAAAAACCGCCAAAATGGACGATGGTTGCTGAACTGGTGGAAACCAGCCGCCTGTGGGGGCGCATTGCCGCTCGTATCGACCCGGAATGGGTTGAGCCGCTGGCGCAACACTTATTAAAACGCTCATACAGCGAACCGCACTGGGAGAAATCGCAGGGTGCGGTGATGGCGACAGAAAAAGTCACGCTGTACGGCTTGCCGATTGTTGCTGCCCGCAACGTGAATTACAGCCAGGTTGACCCGGCACTTTGCCGTGAGCTGTTTATTCGCCACGCGTTGGTGGAAGGTGACTGGCAGACCCGCCATGCGTTCTTCCGCGACAACCTCAGGCTGCGTAATGAAATTGAAGAACTTGAACACAAATCCCGTCGCCGCGACATTCTGGTGGACGACGACACGATGTTTGAGTTTTACGACCAGCGCATTGCCCACGATGTGATTTCTGCACGCCACTTTGATAACTGGTGGAAACAGGCCAGCAAAGAGACGCCGGACCTGCTCAATTTCGAAAAGAGCATGTTGATTAAAGAGGGTGCGGAACAGGTCAGCAAACTCGACTACCCGAACTTCTGGCATCAGGGCAATCTCAAGCTGCGCCTGACTTACCAGTTTGAACCGGGCGCGGATGCCGATGGTGTGACGGTGCATATTCCGCTGCCGCTATTAAACCAGGTCGAAGAGGCCGGGTTTGAGTGGCAAATTCCGGGCGTGCGCCGTGAACTGGTGATTGCGCTGATTAAATCGCTGCCAAAACCGGTACGCCGTAACTTTGTGCCTGCGCCAAACTACGCCGAAGCGTTTTTAGGCCGTGCCACGCCGCTGGAACTGCCGTTGCTGGAAAGTTTAGAGCGTGAGTTCCGCCGTATGTCGGGCATTACTATCGACCGCGAAGACTGGCATTGGGATCAGGTGCCCGATCACCTGAAAATGACTTTCCGTATCGTCGATGAAAACAATAAGAAACTCAAAGAGGGTAAAGACCTCAGTGAGTTGAAAGGTGGGCTGAAAGAGAAAGTCCAGCAAACGCTCTCGGCGGTTGCCGATGACGGTATTGAACAAAGCGGTTTGCATATCTGGAGTTTTGGCTCGCTTCCGGAAAGCTACGAGCAGAAACGCGGTAACTATCGCATGAAGGCCTTCCCGGCGCTGGTGGATGAAAAAGAGAGCGTGGCAATCAAACTATTTGATAACCCGCTTGAGCAGCAACAGGCAATGTGGCGTGGTTTGCGCCGTTTGCTGCTGCTTAACATCCCATCGCCGATTAAATACCTGCATGAAAAGCTGCCGAACAGAGCCAAACTCGGCCTGTACTTTAACCCGTACGGCAAGGTGCTGGATTTGATTGACGACTGCATTTCTTGTGGCGTCGATAAACTTATCGCGCAGGCGGGCGGCCCGGTGTGGAGTGAAGAGGGCTTTGCCGCGCTGCACGAAAAAGTGCGCGCGGAACTTAACGACACCGTGGTGGAAATTGCGAAGCAGGTCGAACAGATCCTGACTGCAGTTTTCAACATTAACAAACGGCTGAAAGGGCGCGTGGATATGACCATGGCGCTGGGTCTGTCGGATGTAAAAGCCCAAATGAGCGGGCTGGTTTATCGCGGTTTTGTCACCGGAAACGGCTACAAACGTTTGGGCGATACGCTGCGTTACCTGAATGCCATTGAGAAACGCCTCGAGAAAATGGCGGTCGATCCGCATCGTGACCGCGTGCAAATGCTGAAAGTGGAACACGTGCAGCAAACCTGGCAGCAGTGGCTGAACAAACTGCCGCCAGCACGCCGGGTTGACGAAGACGTGCAGGAGATCCGCTGGATGATCGAAGAGCTGCGTGTGAGCTTCTTTGCGCAGCAATTGGGGACGCCTTATCCGATTTCTGATAAGCGTATTTTGCAGGCGATGGAACAGATTACGGCGTAAGCCCAACTCCGCTTCTATACTCCATGAGCGGTCAAATTCTGACCGCTCCACTGGGGTCCTCTCATGAAACGATTAGCCGATAAAGTTGCCATTGTTACCGGAGCCAGTTCTGGCATCGGATATGTCACCGCCAAACTGTTCGCCGCTGAAGGCGCAAAAGTGGTCGTTGGTGCCAGACGTGAAGCCGAACTTGCTCAACTGGTTGATGAAATCATAGCTGCGGGAGGCGAGGCCGTCGCCGTAACGGGCGATGTGCGCGAAGAAGCCTACGCTAAAGCGCTGGTGGAAAAAGCGGTGCAAACATGGGGGCGTCTTGATATCGCCTTCAACAATGCGGGGACGTTAGGTGAAAACGGCCCGAGTACTGAAGTCTCAGCGGAAGGGTTTGCCAATGCGGTTGCCATCAACCTAACTGGATCTTTCCTCGGAGCTAAACACCAGATTGCCGAAATGCTCAAACACGGCGGTGGCTCGGTGATCTTTACGTCTACGTTCGTCGGCTATTCCTTCGCATTCCCACAAGTCGCCTCATATGCCGCCAGCAAAGCCGGGTTAATTGGGCTGACGCAGGCGTTAGCAACGGAATTTGGCCCGCAGAATATTCGCGTGAATTCAGTTTTGCCGGGCGCCGTAGATACCGATATGTATCGTGATATGAATGATACGGCGGAATCGCAGGCATTCATTACCGGGTTGCACGCGCTCAAACGGGTAGGTAAACCGGAAGAAATCGCGCGAGCGGTACTTTGGCTCGCGTCTGATGAATCGTCATTTGTGACGGGTACCGCTTCACTGGTGGATGGCGGCGCGTCAATTAACGGGGTTTAGATGTTTGTCGGGCGGGAAAAACTACCCGCTCGAGTCAGATTAATTAGCTAACAGTAGATATGGCTTTAATGTTTAGTTGTGATTGCAAAATTCTTTAAAACGTTGCGAAAAAGCTCGTTGTTGAAAAATTACTTCATCGATTGTTAATAATTATATTTTTATTTCCAGTCCAAGATATGAATGTGATACTATTTTAACCTGCTCAGAAGTATATATTATTTACATTCGAAACCATTTCAAATGGGTGAGTTTATGACAGCCTAATATTATTGGGTTTATTAACAATCGCTCAACATCAATTGTTATGTTAAGGTTTAACTGTGGAACGGTATTCATATTTTTTTCCCGCTATATCTATAATTATTTTTGTTATTGTCTTTTTTATTTTTCTTTTACTAAAGAAAACAAAATCTCTAAAAGCAACGAAGGATATTCTTTCCGGATATGAATCACGATTTAGAAATATCCTGGATGCTGAGAAAGAAGCAGCTACAATTGTGTCTACTGCAGATACAGAAGCTAAGAGGATCATCAGTTCTGCTGAGGCTGAGGCTGAAATAATACTTAGCAATGTTAAAGAAATATTAATTAACGCGGATAAAAAAGTTGCTGATGATTTAGGTGAATGTAATAAAAAAATCGATGCCCTGAATTTACAGGCAGCAAATATTGTCAGTGATGCCAGAATTACCGCAGCTAAACTTAATGATGAATCGCGACAAAGTGTAAATAGAATCACGGATAAAGTCATAGCGGCTGAAAATGATCTCGAAGGATTGAAAAAATCCTATAGAGAGAAGAAAATAATTTATGATGATTTAAAGAGTGCTATTACAATTTATCAAGATAGTTATGATTTACAAGAAATGGGATTTTATGATCCTCATTTTGACTTTGACTGCTCGGAAAAATTCATTGCAGAAATTAAAGCAAACAGAGAAAAACAAAAATCCTTACTTAAGGATAAAACAAGTTCAGGAGCTATATATTGCCCAACCGAATGGACAGTTGGTGGTTCTAAGCGTGAAGGTCAGAAAATGACGACCAGAGGTATAGACTTGACCGCCAGAGCTTTTAACGGTGCTTGCGATGCTGCGATTTCCAGTTGTACCTTTAAGAATATAGCGCTAATTGAAGACCGTATAAAAAAGACGTTTGAAAAAATCAATAAGCTCAATGAAGTAAACCAAATTTACATTACGCCAAAATTCCTTAGTATAAAACTTGAGGAATTGAATCTAACCTATGAGTTTAAAGAGAAAAAACAACTTGAAAAAGAAGAGCAAAGGGAGTTGCGAGCCCAGATTGCTGAAGAAAAACGTGCGCAAATAGAAATAGAAAAAGCAATAAGAGAAGCAGAAGAAGAAGAACGTCGGACTACAGCTGCACTGAATAAAGCCAGAAAAGAAATGGAAGCTAAATTGGCAACGGCTACAGCTGCTCAGGCTGAAAAGTATAATAGTAAAATTACTGACCTTGAAGAAGCATTAGCTGAAGCAAAACTTAAAGGTGAAAGAGCACTAAGCATGGCACAGCAGACTAAACGCGGCCATGTCTACATCATTTCTAATATCGGCTCATTTGGTGAAGAAATTTATAAGATTGGTATGACCCGCCGGCTGGACCCTCAAGACCGTGTAGATGAGCTAGGATCGGCATCAGTACCATTCCTCTTTGATGTTCATGCGATGATTAAAAGTGATGATGCTCCAGCACTTGAGTCGGCTTTACATCAAATGTTTGATAAAAAGCGCGTGAATGCTATTAATCGCCGTAAAGAGTTTTTCAATGTTTCGCTTAAGGATGTAAAAGAGGCTGTTTATAAATTAGCAGGAGATAGTGCTGATTTTATTGAAACAGCAACCGCTCAGCATTACTACGAAACTATAGCTCTTCGTAAGCAAGAAAGTTCGGAAAAAATAGCAGTAGCTAAACAATCCGGCCTTAAAGCTCTAGAATTTACGGAGACACTGTAATGTATTTTTTATTAGCTGTCATAGTTTTTGTATACGTGATTTATTATTGTTTTGGAGGCTTTCAAGAAGCTTCCAAAAAGAATGCAAGATACAAGGTTAAGAGTGCCAAGCAAAATTCACCTCGGAAAATTAAAGTCTCCAAACCAAAACCTAATGATATGACGTTCAAGTAAACTATATCAATATTTGGGGTTAAAGCTTTCGAGAACTAATTACTAATATTCTCACTTATAAATAAAGGGTTTCTATGCCAGACTTAAGTAAAGTACCAGCAAAAAAATTAAAATTAGAAGATTTAATTCATTCGCTTAACGCTGCTTTGTTCGCAGCGCAGGATCTTGATGGTGAAGTGTTTTTTATTGAGGATTACGGTAGTACAAGTATTAATCTATATTACGGCGATTATGATGAAGAGGAAACCTTCCAGGAAGGAGCACAAGTTAGAGAGTTCGGTTTTGATAATAAGAATGATGTTAAGGACTGGTTAGCATCAGAATATGCCTTACTCGAAATCAATTTAGTGACCACCTGGTATCTTGAGCGTATCAGCCGAAAAGCAGAAGCAAGTAAACGTAAATCAATGGATATCTTAAAATAAGAAATCAATAGTCATCTAGTGGGCATATTTTCTATAAAGATGATGTAAGGTGGGTGAGGGGTAACAAGCGGATGCATTGCACCCGCTTATCCAATCCACAAAACCCGTTTCTTGCTGGTTTATTTCGCGTCTGGCAACGCATAAGCAATGATGTAATCACCACGGTCAGGAGACTGACGTGCGCCGCCTGCGTTAATCACAATGTATTGCTTGCCGGTCTTTGGTGACACATAGGTCATCGGCCCAGATTGGCTACCAACTGGCAGACGGGATTTCCAGATTTCCTTGCCGTTTGCAGTATCAAACGCGCGTAGATAGAAATCCTGCGTACCTGCGAAGAACAACAGGCCCGACTGAGTCGACAGCGATGCACCAAGCGTAGGCATGCCAATTGGAATCGGTAAATGCATACGAATCCCCAGTGGCCCGGTATCTTGTACCGTCCCCACCGGAACCTGCCAGACAACTTTCCCTGACTTCAGATCAACGGCCGACATCGTGCCAAACGGTGGTTTCTGGCATGGAATACCCAGTGGTGAGAGGAAACGCTCACGCATTGCGCCGAACGGCGTGCCGTCCATTGGAACGATACCCATCTCGATACCGCTGGCGTTTTTCGCCACATTGGCACGAGGCACCATGTAGTTTGCAAGACCCAGACGCATATCATTGACGAACATCAGGCTGTTATTCGGGTCAACAGAAACGCTGCCCCAATTCATCCCACCCAGCGAGCCTGGATATTGCAAAGAGCGGTCAAGACCCGGCGGCGTGTAGACACCTTCGTGGCGCATGCCTTTGAACTCGATACGACAAATCAGCAGATCGATTGGTGTCGCACCCCACATATCCGATTCAGTCAGGGTTTCGTTGCCAATCATGGGCATCCCGACCGAATACGGCTGGGTTTTCGAATAACGCTCACCTTCGATATTACCCTGTGGCACAGGGCGTTCTTCTACCTTCGCTACCGGCTCGCCAGTCTCGCGGTTGAGCATGAAAATCATGCCCTGTTTGGAGGTCTGAACAATCACTGGCGTAGTGCTGCCTTTACCATCGGGTAAATCATAAAGCAGTGGCTGTGATGGTAAATCGAAGTCCCACAAATCGTGGTGCGTAGTCTGGAAATGCCAGCGCACTTTGCCCGTTGTTGCTTCAACTGCAACAATAGATGAGCTGTATTTATCGTCCTGTGCAGTACGCGTTCCACCAAAGAAATCAGGTGTGGCGTTACCAGTAGGCAGGTAAATCAGACCGAGTTTTGCATCATAAGACATGGCAGACCAGACGTTTGGTGTGCCGCGTGTATAAGTCTGGCCTTCAGGTGGCAACCCTGTGATAGCCGGATTACCCGGATCCCATGCCCATGCCAGTTTACCGGTGTGAACGTCATAAGCGCGTACCACACCCGGAGGCTCACCGGTGGAGAAGTTATCTGCCACACGGCCACCAACTACCACCACGTTACCGGCAACAAGAGGTGTAGAGGTTTGCTGGTAATAGCCCGGTTTAACTTCACCCATGCCAGCTTTCAGGTCGACCGTACCGTGGTCGCCAAAGTCTTCGCACAACTTACCGTTATCAGCGTTGATCGCAATTAAGCGCGCATCGGTAGTAGGCAGGAAAAGACGGCGAGGGCATGCAGCGGGCTGCGCTGGTTCGGCAAGAGTAGCGGCAGCTTGTTGAGTCGTTTCTTCGAAATAACCTAAACCACGGCAGCGCTGCCAGTTCGGTGCTGTAGCTTTACTGTCATAGCGCCATTTTTCTTTACCGGAGTCGACATCCAACGCCAGCACCTTGCTGTACGGTGTGCAGACAAAAAGTGTGTCTCCAACCTGTAATGGGGTGTTCTGGTCTTCTGCGCCCGAACCGTTGCTTTGGGGAATATCACCCGTATGCGCGGTCCAGGCTACTTGCAACTCCGAGACATTACCCTTGTTGATTTGATCAAGGGCGGCAAAACGGTCGCCGTGGGTGGTATTGCCCCAGTGCTTCCAGTCTTTTTGTACTTCATCAGGTGCGACGGGTTTTACCGGGACCTCTTCATTGGCGGCAACTTGCACCTGCGGCACAAACATCCAGCCTGCGCTTACCAACATACAAACTGCGAGCAAAGCCGCAATACCATATGCCGGCCCTTTTTTTACCGGAACCGTGCTTTGGGCAGTGCGTAAAATGGGCCATGCAATGGCAGCAAGGAAGGCGAGCACCGCAAAGGTAAACAGGCGCGAGAACAGCGGCCAGAAGTCCCAACCGGCATCGCTAATTGCCCAAAATATTGAGCAGACGAATGCCAGGCCATAGAGCACCAGCCCGGCGATTTTCTTCTTGATAATCAAAATGGCAGAAATGAGCATCACAATGCCCATCAGCAAGAAATACCAACTGCCGCCCAGGGCAACTAAATAAGCCCCACCAATACCGATCGCGAGGCCAATAAGTGCCATTAGCCCGCCAAGAACCCACAGCAGCCCAAGTGCCAGGCCGCGCGGGGGAGTAAGATTTGCCATAACATTCTCCTGTTGAAGCGTGTTCCTTCAGCTTCATATGCAACAACGTCTCCTTGTTGCAGGAGATCGCATGATTTGTACCTTTTGGTGTAAACAAAAACGCATGTGGTGACTGTATTTAGCGTTATCTCGAAAGTGAATTACGCATAACGAACCAAATGGTTAATGTTGGGGTATCATAATCTTCCGTTATGATATTGCAAAGTTGTTAATGAGAAATCGCGCATTTATTGCGAATTGGTAGCGGGATGGGTTGGGAGGTCGGGTAACGTGGGCTACCCGACAAATGCAGAGAGGAACTGCTTGTTTAAGCTATACTCAGGCTTTCAACGGGAGCAGTACGGCAAATTTTAACCGGTACTGATTTCGATGTTGGCGTCCCGGTGCCGTCGCCGACGCTGCTCAGAGGAACCAATGGGTTCGTTTCAGGGTAATAGGCTGCCAGATTGCCGCGCGGGATGTTGTAAGGCACGATTTTAAAACCGCTGACTTTGCGTGTGATGCCATCGTTCCATATCGTTTCGATATCTACCAGATCACCCTCGTGCAACTCAAGTGCCGCAAGATCTTCCGGGTTAATAAATAACACTTCACGCTGTCCGTAAACACCACGGTAACGGTCGTCCAACCCGTAAATTGTGGTGTTATATTGATCGTGTGAGCGTAAGGTTTGCAGCGCAAACGGGGCTTTTAAATCACCAAATAATGATTTCGGAAGAGGGGCTGCACTGAATTCCGCTTTCCCCGTTGGGGTATTAAAACGTAATTCGGCCGCCGCGTTACCAAGGTAGAAACCACCTGGTTTTTCACACTGCTGGTTAAAATCTTTAAAGCCTGGAAGGGTGGCCGCAATATGGTCGCGAATCAGATTGTAATCCCCTGACAATGCCAGCCAGTCGAGCTTTTCTTGCCCCAGAACGGTGTTAGCAATCCCACAAACAATGGCGGTTTCTGAACGCTGCGTTACAGCAATCGGTTTCCCGATACCTTCAGATGCGTGCACCATGCTGAATGAGTCTTCAACGGTGATGAACTGCCGCCCACTGGCCTGCATATCTTCTTCAGTACGCCCAAGCGTTGGCAAAATCAGTGACTCTTTGCCGGGTACGACATGGCTGCGGTTAAGTTTGGTGCTGATATGAACCGTCAGGCCGCAACGTTGCAGAGCTTCCTCGGTGCGAGGGCTATCTGGTGCGGCTGCCGCAAGATTGCCACCAAGAGTAATCAGGACTTTGACCTCATCACGTAGCATTGCCGCAATAGCTTCAACGGTGTTATGGCCTTGCGCGCGCGGAGGCTCAAAACCGAAATGAGTTGCAAGGCTATCGAGTAATGCAGCCGATGGTTTTTCATCAATGCCCATCGTGCGGTTGCCTTGTACATTACTGTGACCGCGCACTGGGCACAGGCCCGCACCAGGTTTTCCGAGATGGCCACCCAGAAGTTGCAGGTTAACGATTTCACGTACGGTGTTCAGGGAGTGTTTGTGCTGCGTAATGCCCATCGCCCAGGTGCAAATCACACGTTCGGCCTGCTGCCAGATAGTCGCGGCATCACGCAATTGCTGCTCGCTCAATCCGGATTGATGGGTAATGTGCTCCCAGGACGTGTTGTCGATTTCAGCAAACCATGCTTCCACGCCAAGAGTGTGCTCAGCAATAAAGGTTTCATCGAAAATACCCGTGCCACCGTTCTCAAGTTTCTGACGATGGGTTTCCAGCAGCGCTTTTGCCATACCGCGAATCGCGGCCATATCACCGCCCAAATTCGGCTGGTAATAGTAGCTACTGATTTTACCGGCCAGTGGTGTCATCACTTCTAACGGCTTTTGCGGATCGGCAAAACGCTCAAGACCGCGTTCACGCAGGGTATTGAAGGTCACAATTTGTGCGCCGTTCTCAGCTGCGTGGCGCAAGCTATGCAACATACGCGGGTGGTTAGTACCGGGGTTTTGGCCAAACACAAAAATGGCGTTGGCCTTATCAAAATCATCTAAATGAATGGTGCCTTTACCGACGCCGATACTGCGTTTAAGCCCGCTGCCGCTGGCTTCATGGCACATATTCGAGCAGTCCGGGAAATTATTGGTTCCCATCATGCGACCGAATAATTGGTACAGATAAGACGCTTCGTTACTGGCGCGTCCTGAGGTGTACAGTTCTATCTGGTCGGGATTATCCAATACCTTAATATGCTGACCGATAAGCGCCAGTGCGTCATCCCAGCTAATGGCTTCGTAATGGTCAGTCTGCGGGTTGTAACGCAACGGCTCAGTAAGTCGTCCTTGATATTCAAGGAAATAATCGCTCTGCTGATACAGATTACTGACACTGTGCTTAGCAAAAAACTCGTTATCGATAAAACGGCGAGTTGCTTCCCATGTCACTGCTTTCGCGCCATTTTCGCAGAAGCTAAAAGTACTTTTATTGTCATCGCCCCATGCACAACCTGGGCAGTCAAACCCTTTGGCTTTGTTCATGCGCATCAAGTTGCGCAGGTTTTTTATGGCATGTTTACTGTCGATAACAAAGCGGGTAGTTGCTTCAAGAGAGCCCCAGCCACCGGCTGCAGCGCGATAGGGTTTGATTGCAGATTTAAATTTCATAACGCTTAATTGTTGTCCTTTGAGCGACCGCACGCGGTTACGCCATTTACCGTTACAGTCAGTTTACTCCGGTTTAACCTGAATGTAAGCCTTACTAATTTCAGGGCTAAACTGTGATCTGTATAACTATTCATCGATGATTTGTTAACCCCTCCACAAAACGACAAATTTTTGTTCAATCTTTTGTTTCTCATGGCCGATGACTCTTTTACAGAAACACCTTTTTACAAAAAGAGAAACCAAGGACATGGCAACTACAAAAATCTCCCCACAAGGGGCTGTTCGTTTCTGGCACAACATCCGATTAGTGCCGCTGTTTACATCAATTCTGGTTGGGATTTTAGTGCTGTTCGCTTTATGTGTAGGGCTTGCGAGCTATTTTTTGATCCAGAGCGACAAAGCGCTGCAAGACGTGACCAACGAAATTCAGGTACGGATTGGGCTTTCGGAAAGCTCGACTAATTTGCGTAGTGCGCGACTGAATATCATCCATGCAGGGGCCGCAGGGCGTGTGGCCGACATGGATGATATGAAATTTAATATCGCTGAGGCAGAAAAGCTGATTAAACAAGCGCAGGCCAGCTTCGATATTTATATGGCTCGTGCCGATAAAGTTGAGGCGGGTGAAGCGCTGGATAGCCAGTTGCGCACACGCTTTGATGAATATTTGAATAAAGGTATGGCGCCGATGATGAAATATGCCAAAAACGGCATGTTTGAGGCCATCATCAATCATGAAAATGAAGAAGCCCGCAAGCTGGATGCCGACTACAACAAGGTGTTAGAGCAAGCGGCGCAGATCCGTACCGAGCGCGCAGTTGCACTTCATGAGCAAGCCCAGGCCCGCTCACATTTAAGTGTGATGGTCATGGCATGCGCATTCGCAATCGCGCTGCTCCTGACGATATTTACCTTTGTCGTGTTACGCCGCGTGGTTATTCAACCTCTGCAACAGGCTGCAACGCGTATTGAACTAATCTCCAAAGGCGATTTAACCCAGCCATTGCAATCGTTCGGTAACAGTGAAATCGGCAAACTGAATCAGAACTTGCAGGATATGCAGGTTTCATTGGTGAATACGGTTGGCGAAGTGCGCATGGGGGCCGAGGCGATTTATCAGGGCACCAGCGAGATCTCTGCCGGGAACACCGATTTGTCGGCGCGTACTGAACAGCAAGTGGCGGCACTTGAAGAAACGGCGGCCAGTATGGAGCAGTTAACGGCCACGGTGAAACAGAACGCAGATAACGCCCATCACGCGACCAGGCTTGCCGAAGAAGCCTCCCACAAAGCCGGTGACGGTGGGCGCATTGTCTCAAGTGTTGTGAAAACCATGACCAATATCTCTACCAGTTCGAAGAAAATTTCCGAGATAACTGCGGTCATCAATAGCATTGCTTTCCAGACCAATATTCTGGCACTGAATGCGGCGGTTGAAGCGGCGCGAGCCGGTGAACAAGGGCGCGGGTTTGCTGTGGTAGCGACTGAAGTACGCACTCTGGCACAGCGCAGTGCACAAGCTGCCAAAGAAATTGAGGGGCTTATCAGTGAATCAGTATCGCTCATTGATAGTGGCTCAAGCCAGGTCGCTCATGCAGGCGAAACGATGACGGATATTGTCGGCGCGGTGCGACGTGTCACCAATATCATGCAAGAAATTGCGGCGGCATCGGATGAGCAAAGCCGTGGTATTGAGCAGGTCGGGATCGCGATAAACGAGATGGATAACGTGACACAACAGAATGCAGCACTGGTTGAAGAAGCCACCGCTGCGGCGAATTCTCTTGAGGAGCAGGCGGCGCGACTGACCACCGCCGTAGGAACATTTCGTTTAAGCCATCAGCCCAACGTTGTAAAAACTCAGCCTGAAAAGCCGAAAACCACCGCTAAGGCCGCTAAAACAGTTATAGACGAAGACGATAACTGGGCAACATTTTAGATGATGTGAATCGGTGGATGTCGCTTGCGCTAATCCACCCTATAAACTCCCAGAAAATGCCCCTCGTAGGTTAACACCGTTAGTTTAAGAATGAGATATCCGGGGCGACCACCGGGTTTGGCGTCCCTCCGGGAACCAAATCCCGGCGTTTCCCCTAATTCATTAGCTTAAATGAATGGTGTTACCTCGTAGGTCGGATTAGCTCCGCGACATCCGACGCTAACGTTTACTCGAGTTCCAGCCGGAGATTAAGCGCGGCAATCTCCATCCGCCATTGCTGCTGAAGCGCTGGTTTCTGGTGGCTTTGCTTGCGTGCTAAATCCTGCGCAAGCTTCTCCTCCAGCTCAACCAGGCGTTCCAACCAGCTTTCAGTTTCCGAATGAACCTGAACTGCCGGTGATGACTCGTCTTTCTGTGACGTTGTCACGATATCGACATTGTCATTTGTCAGCTGCGCATATAGCCCCTCAAGTGAGTGCCACTCGCTCAATTCGCCATTATCAATCAACCAGAAGCGGTTACAGCTTTTGGCGATTAATGTCCTGTCGTGTGTGACCAGCAACACGCCACCTTCAAAACTTTGCAGCGTTTCTGCCAGCGCCTCTTTGCCTTCCATATCCAGGTGGTTGGTTGGCTCATCAAGCAGTAACAGCGAATAACGCGCTAGAGTCAGCCCAACAAACAGCAATCGGGATCGTTCGCCACCGCTCAAAGTGCTGACCGTTTGCCCATGGCGTAACCAGGCAAAACCGGCGCTGATCAACGCCATTTTGCGATCGCGCTCAGATAACGGCGCAAAAGGTTCGAGTGCTTCGAGCAAGGTGTCACCGTCACGTAACTGATGAAGTGTCTGGTCGTAATAACCCATCTCTACGCGTGGATGCAGGCGGATTGAGGACTCATCTTGCGACTGCTGATAATGCTGCCACAGCAGGCGTAATAAAGATGATTTTCCGCAACCGTTCTTGCCGATTATTGCCACCCGATCACCACTTTTTATGCGCTGCATAGTCAGGTTAAACAGTGGAGGACAATCCGGTGCCGGACTCACCGACAGGTTTTCCATTTCCAGCAAGCGGTTAGCGGGTAATGCCTCGCCTTTGAGTATCAGTTGCCACAGGTTTGCAGCACTTAACTCGGTTTGGCTGTCCTTAAGTTTGTCGATGCGTTTTTCCATTTGCTTAGCTTTACGGGCGAGGTCTTCGTTGTCATAGACTTTGCCCCAAATTGCCAGACGTTTCGCACTGGCCGCAATGCGGTCAATTTCCTTTTGCTCGGCCTGATGGCGGTGTGCATCGGTACGGTCTCGCTCTTCAAGAGCTGCGCGGGCTGCAGAGCAGGGTAGCTGGAAGAAACTGAGTCCGTGGTCACGCAGGATCCATGTTCCGTTGGTGACGTTATCCAACAGATGTTGATCGTGAGAAACCAGCACAAAGCTGCCGTTCCAGTTACGTAAGAACTGCTCCAGCCACAGTAGTGTGGGCAAATCGAGGTGGTTGCTTGGCTCATCAAGCAGCAAGAGATCCGGCTCGGTGATCAACGCACGCGCCAATAATAAACGTGTGTGTTGCCCGCCGCTTAGTGTTCCGGCGGTGAGTTGCCATGCACTTTCATCAAAACCCATGCTGGCTAAGAGCGCCTGTGCTCGCCAGCCATCGGTATGTTGTTGTGCTTCACTCAGTCTCGCTATCACGGCTTCAAGCAAGGTGAGTGAATGTAAATCTTCAGCCAAATGCTGTTCGACACGCGCCAATAAGCAGTGATGTGCGCGCGTCACGCTGCCACTATTGGGTTCGATTGTGCCATCAAGCAATTTAAGAAGGGTGCTTTTACCACAGCCGTTGTGGCCGATTAAGCCCAGGCGATCGCCTTTTTTAAGCGTAAAGGTGATATCAGCCAGCAGCGGGCCGAAAGCGGTATCAAGTCTAAGGGATTGTGCGGTTAATAATGTGCTCATTGTTGCTTACTCAAGAGTTACAGGCGCGAAAACGCCTCGTCAAATATGGCTGACGATAACCCGGTAAGCCCGAGGGAAGGGATTGCAGTTGGTTGCTTCGCTCAAGCCGGATTATCGCAGTGCGATATCGATAACGCTTGAGCTATGGCGATCACCAAAGGTATGTGAAATAAACAAAATTTCACGAAACAGCAGCATGGGTTCCTCCTTATATATTCAGTTGGTTGATGAATAAACAAATCCTGGCAGAAAACAGAAATAAATACCAGCTACCGATATTTCCCTGGGAGCAATTGCGAAAATGCCGCGCTCCTCATGTTTTTAAAATGATGTTTTATTTAAATTGGCCTTTGGTTTTTCAAATAAAACATTAATAAAAGACAGGGGCTTAACGTATGTCATTACCTCGCTACTCTGCTTTAGCTGTGCTTTGTATCCCTCTGGTACTGCAAGGATGCAGTTCACCAAACCTCACCTCTCACAAGGGACCAGGGAGCAGCACTCGCCCGGTTCTTAGCCAGAGCGAGGCGGCTCATTTTACGGAGCAAAACGTCTTCGCCCGTGGCGGAATAATTGCGATGGCGAAAAATGAGCCGTGGCAACCGGAGGCATTGAATTTAAAAGATATTGATACGCCATGGGTTGTCGGCAAAGACGCGCCGTACCAAACAGTGCAGCAGGCGGTGAATGCCGCATTAAAGGCTGCGAAATCGAACCAGCGCGTTGTGATAAAAATCCTGCCAGGCGTCTATGAAGGCACGGTTTACATTCCGATGAATGCACCGCCAGTCACGCTGTTTGGCGCAGGTGAAAACCCGCAGCAGGTGACGATTCAACTGGCGCTCGACTCAATGATTTCACCGGAAGTCTGGCGCAAAACCGTCAACCCGAGCGGGCAATATCAACCGGGTGATCCGGCCTGGGAGATGTACCAAACCTGTGCTAACAAAACCACGCCGGTGGTCGCCACCACGTGTGCAGCCGTTCTCTGGTCGCAAAATCATGGTTTCCAGCTTGCCAATCTGACGGTGGTTAATTCCCTGCTCGACAGCGTGGATGGTAACGCGCATCAGGGCGTGGCCCTGCGAACCGATGGCGACAAAGTGCAGATTGAAAATGTGCGTTTGATTGGCCGCCAGGATACTTTTTTTGTTAATACCAGCGATGAGAAAAACCGCTACGTAACAGACAGAGTCAGCCGCGTATTCATCAAAGACAGCTACATTGAAGGCGATGTGGATTACGTGTTTGGTCGCGCGAATGCAGTGTTTGATAACGTGCATTTCCATACTGTCTCATCGCGACAGTCGCAGGAAGCCTTTGTGTTGGCACCTAACACGCTGCCGGATAACCCTTACGGGTTCCTGGTGAAAAACAGCCGCTTTACCAGCGATGGCGGTTTCAAAAACGGCTACTTTGCAAAACTTGGACGGGCCTGGGATCAAGGCGCAAAAACGACCGGTTATTTGCCGGGTAAAACCTCGAATAGCCAGGTGGTGGTGATAAACTCAACGATTGATAGTGGTTATGATTCTCTGTCGCCGTGGGGAAGTGCTGCCACGACCGCAAGGCCATTTAACGGTAATAATGCCGCCGACAGAAATTTGAATGATGTAAATTTCAACCGCTTGTGGGAATTTAATAATCACTGAGCGTTTCGGCACAAAATGAAATCATAAGGGCACAAAGAGGTGCGCATGTCGTATGCGCTGTCTCAGTTGCAAACCACCGCGCTGCCGATTGGCGAAATTGCCTCACGCAGCGGGTATCTTTCAAGTTCACGATTTACAGCCCGATTTCAACAGCATTACGGCTGTTTGCCGAAAAACGTACGCCAGAATAGGTTAACGTACGTTTCTTACCGCATCAGAATGGTAACGGTCGCGGCTGTGTTTGCATCGTTATCCAGCGCAGTTCGGTAAACTCACGTACGCCTGCCTGCCCACCAAAACGTCCGTAACCTGAGTCTTTCACACCGCCAAATGGCATCTGCGCTTCATCGTGTACCGTTGGGCTATTGATGTGGCAGATTCCACTTTGAATGCGGCTGGCAATATTCCATGCGCGAGCGGTATCGCGACTGAAAACCGCAGCAGACAGGCCAAGATCGTTGTCATTGGCGATAGCCAGCGCTTCGTCATCACTTTTCGCACGAATAATCCCTTTTACCGGCCCGAAGGATTCTTCGTGGTAAATGCGCATTTCATTAGTGACAAAATCCAGCACTGTAGCGGGCATGAGGGTTGAGTCCGCTTTGCCGCCGGCGACCAGTTTTGCACCTTTTGCCAGCGCGTCATCAATCAAATCATTGCAGCGTGAAACTGTCTGTACATCGACAACTGAACCCAGAACAGTTGGGCCGAGGCGCGGGTCACCGCAGGGTAAACTGGCGGCTTTAGCTGCAAATTTTGCTACAAACTCATCGGCTACCCGTTCGTCAACGATAATGCGCTCGGTTGACATGCAGATTTGCCCTGAATTGGCGAAGGCTCCGAACGCCGCGCAGTTCACCGCCAAATCAATATCAGCATCATGCAGAACCAACAACGGTGCTTTGCCGCCCAGCTCTAAAACCACGGGCTTGAGATAGCGAGCACAAGTTTGCGCAATAATTCTCCCGACGTGCGTTGAACCGGTGAAGTTCACCCGGCGCACGGCGGGATGAGCAATCATCGTCTCCACTATGGTTCCCGCATCTTGTGGCGCATTGGTGACAAAATTGACCACACCCGCCGGGAATCCGGCTTCATTGAGTGCATCAATAATCAAACCATGTGTTGCAGGGGAGATTTCAGAACCCTTCAGTACTACGCAGTTGCCGCAGGCCAGCGGTGTGGCGATAGCCCGCACGCCGAGAATCACCGGTGCATTCCACGGTGCCATTCCCAGCACGACACCCGCAGGTTGGCGTATTGCCATTGCCAGGTTTCCTGGCACATCTGATGGGATAACTTCACCATTGATTTGTGTGGTGAGGGCTGCGGCTTCACGCAGAATCCCGGCGCCTAAATGCACATTAAATTCAGCCCACTGAGCGGTAGCACCTGTTTCGGCCGCCATCGAGGCGACAAATGCGGCTTGTTTGGCTTCCAGCGCATCAGCGGCTTTTAAAAGCAAAGCCCGGCGCTGGTTTGGCGGAGTTTGTGACCAGCCGACAAATGCCAGGCTTGCAGCTTCAACTGCTGCACCAGCGTCAATGGCGGTGGCAGCCGGTGCGATAGTCGCGACGTGCTCATCTAGCGGATTACGGCGTTCAAAAGTTGCCTGGTTTTGTGCATCAACGGGCAGTCCATTAATAAGCATTGAAATAGAGACAGGGGATGTTCCTGGCATGTGACACCTCTTTTGTTATTTAAATGTTAAGGTGTCATCGAGTGTAGTGAGGATTAAATGCTTTTCCCAGCAATTTAACGTGGTTACGGGGAAAGGAATCAGCTCAACTCTCAATCCCTTCGGAATGGGGCACTCCTTCGATTTCTGAGCAGCTTGTCAGTGCGCCATTCGACATAACTCCCTATACTGGGCGATGATGGATTTTTCTCAGGAAGGGGCGAACATGCCATTAACTATCAAAGTATTACTGGAAAATAGGCGGGCTGCTGGGGCAGAGAAATCGTTGCTTGCTAAAGCCGGGCTTAGCCTGTTGATTAAGGATGAAACAACCTCGGTTTTGTTCGATACCGGCCCTGATAATAGTTTTCTGCATAATGCGGCCTTGATGGGCGTTGATCTCACAGCTCTGACTGCAACGGTACTTTCACACGGCCATTATGACCATTGTGGTGGTGTACCCTGGTTGCCCAATAACAGCCGTATTATCTGCCATCCTCAGATAGCCAATGAACGCTTTGCAGCACTAAAACTGGCGGGTTTTAGCAGAAAAATAAAAAAGCTCTCGTTAGACATTGATTATTCTCGCCATCAAATGGAGTACAGCCGCACACCTGTGCCTATCAGCGAGCGTTTTTTGTGGTCGGGGGAAATCAACGTGGATGAACCCAGGGCATACGGAATTATAAGTGGTAACAGCGCTGCTATGGATTACGTTATAGATGAAGGTGTGCTTATTTATAAATCCGACCATGGGCTAGTGATTATTACTGGCTGTGGGCATCGGGGAATTATAAATATTGTGCGCCATTGCCAAAATATCACGGGGATTAAGCAGATCTATGCATTGATTGGCGGTTTCCATCTGCGCAGCGCGTTGCCGCCAGAATTACTGCGAATCAGACGTTTTTTACACCAGCAAAAAATTCAGAAAGTAATGGGTTGCCATTGTACCGGTGCATGGGGACGGTTGTGGTTGCCGGATGTGATCGCTCCTGCAACAGGCGATACTTTTGTTTTGTGATCGCGTGGTAACAAACTCTTTTGCAGGGGGATAAGTGCAGCGCCACCCGACTTAATGTGAATGAGTGCCGGGTGGCGCTATTGATTATTATTTTTACGGAATCTGTTTATCTACCTTTTTCAGCAATCCTTTCAATGCGTCTTTCTGAGCATCGCTGACATCCAGCGGATGGCGATAGCCGATGTTTTCTACCGCGCGGGTATATAGCGCCACTAGCCAGTCATAGACGTAAAGCGTATTGCCGCGCGCAGGTTGTTCACCTAAGCGCACCAGGCGGGTGCTGGCTGTAGCCTGTTTTTGTGGTGCAAACACAGGTGAGCCTTTATTCACCCGACTTGCCGGGCGCAAAGCTGGATCAACGTGGGCATAACCCAACCAGCTAACAAAATCGCCTAATACGGCAGTCACACAGGTGATTTCCTGCGCCATGCTGCCATCACCGTGGCGCAATGCCGACTCTAGCTGTTCAGGTAATTTCAGGCGATAACTGGCGACAATCAACAATTGGCAAAGTGCCTGAAGTTGAGTGTTATCAAGCCCGGAAAGATGAGCAACCTCGTGGCGAGTTGCCAACTGACGCAAATGATTAATCCACAACAGATGTACTACGGTGGCAAAACTGTCGGGGCTGCGCGTTTGCGTTTCGCTGCTGTCTACGTCTGTAAACAGATCGATATCCAGATGGAAACCCGCTGGCTGCTGGCTACGTAATTGCTGGTGGCTTACCCAACGTTGCTGTAAGACATGGCGTTCCGGCAATAAACTTGCCAGCAGTTCGCCATGAAGGGCCGCGTGGGATTGCAGCGCGCGCACCAGACCTTCAGCCTGAGAACGTGCGCGTACCGGTGTGAGGTTTTCGTCTTCAATCATATGGGTGAATAGGGCGCTGACTTCCGCATTCAGCGCGGCCTGCAACATCTCAATACGCAGTGTCCGCTGTGCCGGAACCAGCGCATCGGCAAGCCACTCCAGCAAACGGTGCATATTACGGCTATCCAGCGCTTGCAAAGTCCCCCAACGTTTACCCGGCAGACCTATAACACGTTGCACGCCTTCATCAAGGTTAGCGCCGCTAAAACGGGCATCGCGCGGAGTAATCGCCCAAATCAGACCTGGCGTTGTGGCATTACTGGCCTGGGTTTTATCGACCCAACGCGCCAGCATTTTACCAACTGCATTCACTTCCCGACGCTCGGCTGCCGCATTGCATACCACTAATTTATCGGGCTGTAGATATTGTGCGTAATCATCAAGTTGCGCGAGGGGAATATCGACTACTTCCACCTGTGCCAGGCGTGGCTGGTAGTTGAGCGAAAGCGTGATTTCAGCGCTCAACTGCTGTAAATCCTGCTGAGCCAGGCTGGTCTGTGTCCCGGCTTGTTGATTGACCAGAGGGCAAACCAGCACGTCCGCATTCATTTCTGGTTCATCTGGCGTGGTGGGGATCAAGAAGCCTTCTACCGGAAGCAGGAAGGTATCCACCAGCAGGCTGGCGGGAGCTAAAACCTGATGGGCATAACCTAAATGATTCAACGTCTGTGCAAGATGCTGCCAGTGAGCAGTAATAGTGGCGTTATCTCCCCAGAGTGGTGCCAGCAATGTGGCTTGATCGGTGCAGCTCAGCCACGGCAGGAGCTCGGCCATTTGCTGCCACAGCGTATTATCCAGATGATGTTGGCGGCGAACCACTTGCTGGTAAGTTTGTGCAATATCGGAGAATTGCAGCTGTGTCAGCCCTGGCATCGGTTGTGCCTGGCGGCGAGACTGTAACTCTTTGAGCTTTAATGCGACCACCTCAGGCTGCGCAAAACGGGTAGCACTGTTGGTGTGATACTGGCGAATCATACGTTGGGCAAGCGTACTGGTACTACACAGCGTGATGAGTAACGGATAATGTTCCGCAACCGGCAGTTCACGGCGAGTAAAACGCACGGCAATACCTGGCGCATGCCCGGGGTTAATGTGCGTCAGATAATCCAGCACTTTTCCGCCGAGCATAATCTCGATACGTTCATGATTATCGCCCAGTAGCGTGGTCAATAGGTGATGCTTGCCCGCGATCGAGTGGCCGTATAAGCCAATTGTTAGCGGTTGCTCCGCCTGTAAGTCAAGTTGGTGCTGGCGCTGTTGGAGTGTGGCCAGTTTATGCAACAGCCCATCGGCTTCATTTTCCACCAGGGGAACAGTCTGGCGCGTCTGTTGTACCCAGTCCACTAAAGGGTGCAGCGTTGAGGTTATTGGATTCATTTTTGATACACGCTCCCGCTGTCAATCCAGTAATGGCTGGCTCCGCTGTAGCTTCCTGCCAGGGTATTCAATTTAAAACTGAGCTGGTTAAGTGGCACTTTGCTGCCATCCTGCAACCAGGCTTCCGCCAGCACAAAAGCATCGGCTTCGCGAGTTTGTTGCAGGCGTACATTTAGCACACCTTCACCGGCTATCTCTTTTGCCAACTGTGGTGAGTTTATCGCCAGTGTATACAGCGGCGTGGCAGGCCAGCGGGCATCATCAAGCTGGCGAAAACCGAGGCAAGCATTGCCGCGTAGCGGGAAATGCAGACGGGTATCGAGCGTTGACTTCGGATCGTCGAGATCGATATCGCGATACCAGACGTTTTTCTCAACCAATGTATTGTTGCCATCGAGCATGCCCAGATAGCGCACAGTGGAGTACGCCTGGATGTCAGAGGCTTTGAAATTAAAGCCTGGCAGGCGCAAGTCCATCGCCAGGCTGCACAGCATGGCACCAACAGCGGCAGTAGATTTCGGATTGCCAATACGGCCTTGTTGGCTAAATGGATACCATTCATGAGTCTGATAATTATCCAACCAGACTATGCGGTTCACTGGAACCGGTTGTTGGTAGCGCAATAATGCCTGCACGCCTGGCAAGCAGGCCGGACGCCCGGTGACCAACAGCACATCGCAGCAATAGTGACTTATCACTTCACACAGCGCCTGAAGCGGGGCGGTCAGAGTGAATTGCCCTGCAAGTAACGCCTCTTGTAGTGATGCCAGTTCAACCTGTAATGGCACGCTGAACAGATCAAACGCCGGAGCATCAGCAGGCAGCGCGTGCTGCACAGCCTGTTGAACATAATTAATCACGTTATCTGTTGGGCGTTGGGCCAACAGTTCGCCAAATGTTGCTTCAAGTGTTGCGTGGCGATCGTCGGGATCGCTATTTTCCCAGTAAGACAGCACTGCGTGCCCAAGAGGGATAAACAGTTGCAGCGCGGTTTGTTGGCGCAGCGTACCTCGCGTGTCCATGCGCCCGGACTCACCAAATAACGTGGTCATCAGTCCGGTGGTATCAACCACACCTTCCTGGTGAATTTGTGCCTGTAATGCAGGGAGCACACAGCGCTGGATAACATCCAGCAAAATGTCATCACCTGCGACTTTAAAGCCTTCGCGGAACAGTAAACGCGGAGCAATTTTCACATTGCTGCCGACACCATCATCAAGATGATACTGGGTGATAGCCATATCGGTCGTGCCACCACCGATATCAATGGATGCGACGCGCAGCGTTTTGCCCGGCAGTTCATCAGCGGCTAACTCGCGGTCAGGGCGAGCGAGGCTTTTAAAGAAGTTGCCCGTTTGCCCTGCGTAATTGACCAACGCTTCGTTATACAGCCACACCAGTTGCCCGCAGGTGGCTTCGTCCCACTCCATCTGAACATCGGGGACCGGGATGACACTTTTCTGGAAATCACGCTCGCTGGTGAAACCATCATCTGTCGGGTGCCATTCCATCGCTTTCCACACCAGACCTACTGCTTCCTGCATTCGCTGGCGGAAGATCTCACGCTCCTGTTTTGGCATCGCCGAAGGCAGTGTCAGAATCAGATGGCGTAGCTGACGTGGCGCATTGAGATGCCCCATACTCTGGCGTGAGCCGACGCTGTTAATCTGCATCAGCGCCTGTGCCAACAACTCACACAGCATCAGCGTCATTAACGAACTACGGCTGTACTGTGGCGAAAACACTGGCAGGCGGTCTTCCAGCGGTAAGGAATAGAGCGGCTGCCCGTCGTCATTCATCAGGTTCATCAGGGGATAAGCGGTCGCCAGTGGTTCACGCTGGGTTTTCACACCCATTTGGCTAAAACGCCAATCCTGGTTGGCCGGGGTTTCATCCCATAGATAACGGCGCGGGCTGGAGATCCCGCTTGCGCCATCGGTCCCTAAACGGGCAGAAGCCATGCTGCGAGCTTCATCGCCAACGCGGGCAATCGATGGCCAGACAAACGCATCGTCACGGCCACTTTCCACCGAGAAATGCTGTTTGCCGAATTTAGCTTCAGAGAATTCGAGGCGGCTGGTAAACATCGCTTCGTTGATGGTTTGCGGTTCGCTGAGCGAGCGAATTTGCAGCTCGGCAGTCTGGCGCAGGCCGTCATTGGCTTCGCCGTGGTCTTCAATCAATACGCCACAGGTGTGGGTATTGCCGACATCCAGTACAAGATCGACGGGGATCGCCGGGGCTTGCAGCGTGGCGGTGACAATTTTCACTTCTGGCACCGAAAGCTGTGCGCCGAGCATTTCGATAATATTGAGATAGTGCGCCTGGTACTCGAAGGTTTTCAGCGCGTTGCTGATTTCACGCTCTGTTCTGGATTCGTGGCGGGTGGCGAATTGCGTGAACACTTCACGCAGCCAGCCATCAACCCAGGTTTGATCGATAAAGTCGTTAATCTCTTCGTTGTTCCACGCAAGTGCAAAACGGGCTCCGTTACGGACATCATTTTGCGTGGGGGCCAAATGGGCCGCAGGGTTATCATCGGCCAGGATTTTTGTATCCAGTGCGATGGTAATGCGTACGGTGTTTCCAGCTGAGTCCGGTGTTTCAAGGCAACGAATCTGCACTCGTGCCCAGTTATCCGGGCCGCCCACAAAAGTACGTGGTGGGTTAAAACGCAGGAATGGCAGCGGCAGCCAGGTTTTATCCAGCAGTTTCAGGGAGTGGCCAAGCGTAATCGTGCTTTCCGGTTTCACTACCTCTGGAGCCGAGCCCTGCGAGCCTGGCAGAGTAAATTTGCCAGGTATCACATCGTAATCAAGGCGTAAAAGCGGGCCGTTCGCCGTTTTACGCACAAAGCGCCCGGTATGCGGAGCATTAGGCTGCGGAGCAAGGCCGAAATCCAGAAACTGAATGCCGCTGTCTTTAATGAGCGTCACGCTCGACTTATAGGGATACAGAGTGGCAAACATTGATTAATCACCCACTTTTTTAAATGTCACAGGAACCACGGTGTCCTCCTCGTAGCGCCCACTGCACTCGGCGACATCGTTCTCGCCAGGTTTGCAGGATATTTCCGGCAACGGATAACGTGAGCCATCGCTACAACGCGCATTGCCACGGGTTTTGATCATCAACGTACCGGACTGCATCAGCCCAGAGAATACTTCTGCTTTGCAGACAATATTGTCGCCATGCACCAGCCGCACATTGCCTTTGTTGTTGGCAATTTGATAACGCAGCGTAGGTGGTTTGCCGGTGATGGCATCTTTAACGTTGATGGCCACACGCCAGTTGCCGTTGAGGAATTTAGTCGAGCCAATTTTTAGCGAATCAGCCGGTAAAACCAATGCGCCTTTAGGTATCTCTGCTGCCGGTGTTGTCGTTGTAACAGCAGCAGGTTCTGGTTCCGGCGGTGGGGGTTCAACGACCGCGGCTTGAGTGACAGGCAAAGTTGAAACATGGGCCACCGGTGCTGCCTGAATGGCTGCTGGAGCGATGGTCTGAGGTTTAACTTCCGCTTGTTTCTGAGCTAAAGGTTCGGCATGTGGTGCCGATACCAGATAATAAGAGAGTGGGGCGGCGATACAGGCCATGATGGCGGCTGCAACAGGAAGTAACCAACGCTTCGGCTTTTTCGTGACGGGAGTTTCACGCACGACTTCAGCCTCTGGCGCTGATACCAATGGCTCATCATTTTGAACTGCCACAGGTGTGAGTGCCGCCACGGAATAGAGTGGCTCATCGGGCTCGCTTAACACCACGACAGGTGGCGCAGCAGGCGGCGGTTCTGGCAGGAATTCAATTACCGGCTCGTGTTCTTCAGCAATGCGTAAGCAACCCAGTGGATCAGGACGGGCACTACTATTAAGCGTCACAAAGCCCCAAAAAGTGATGACCGGTTTCCCGTCTACCAGGTAAACATGCTGGCTACCCGGAAACTGCAATGTATTGGCGAGTAACGAGCCAAAAAGCTGGATGGACGTTTTTTCTGCTTGTTGGCAACGCTGAATCAGCGAGGCGATGTTGGCCTGGCAGTTATCGAGATAGCGCAGGGCTTTTTTACGTTGCTCATCACTGGCAGCAGCCCAACTGACAACGCTGCCTTCAAAGGGGGCGTACCAGTCAACACGATCGCCTTCATCGTTTGGTTGAGGTATCGCCAGGCTTTCGACTACCGCTTGCTGTTTGCGTAAGCGTAATGTTTCGCGAATTTGTAGCGCTGAGTCGAACACCGTTTGCCCGTTTTCGCCGAGCGAAAGAAAATCATCTAAGCATCCGCTGCGCAATAATGTTTTTGCCACGTCATCAATCCTGCTGTTTTCAGCTCCGCTTGAGCCATTTTCACACTTTCCATTTTACGGATTCCCGGCACAGGCAAACGGCGGAAGAGATGGCACTTTTTTCTAATTATCGGGCGATTGCACTTAAGTCTTTGGGGCGTTCGCAGGTTTTGTGCTACTGATTAAAGTCATCCCAAAATCAAAAGGGCGTTCAATCAATGTCAGAAACACTACCTTTATTGCTGGTTCAAATGGGCCATCCTCCCACTGATATTCGCGCAGCTGTTGGCGAACAGCCTGACTGGTTTAAAGCCGCGTTAGGTGATGTTGGCCCAATTAAAGTTGTTTGCCCGTTCGAAGGTGAGCCACTGCCAGCAGCGGGTACGTTTAGCGGTGCGGTGATTTCGGGTTCATGGGCGATGGTCACCGACCATGAAGAGTGGAGTGAGCGCACGGCCAACTGGTTGCGTGAGATTATCGGCGCGGGGGTTCCGGTATTAGGTGTCTGTTACGGGCACCAATTGATGGCTTACGCGCTGGGTGGAAAAGTGGATTACCATCCGCAGGGCAGCGAAGTGGGGCAAATTGCAGTCAGCTTGAATGATGCAGCAATTCATGACCCGTTACTTGAAGGTTTGCCAACATCTTTTGATACGTTTTTAAGCCACGAGCAAAGCGTGCTCACGCTACCGTCATGTGCCGTGGTACTTGCAGCATCCAGTCACGATCCGCACCAAATTATCCGCTATTCATCGACTGCACTTTCGGTGCAATTCCACCCAGAATTTAGTGCGCCAGTGATGAATAAAATCATTACCAGCCGTAGTGAAAGAGTGGCGATGAAAGGCAAAGACCGTGATGCGTTATTAGCCGCAGTGAGCGATACGTCTTTTTCGCGTGCGATCTTACAGAGGTTTGTTGCGTCATTGTAAATGAATATAGTGGTGTATTGTGCTGCTGGTGGCGTAAAAATGCACGAATATCACTATTAATGAATAACCTGAGAGCCTTTTGTTATTTGTCAGAATTTAAGAGCTATGGTGTTATTGACGCTCAAAATTATAAGTTCACTTTTCATTTGGCAAGCATACAAAAGGCAAAACTATGTCGACAGGGAAAACACTTCTCGCACTGTTGCTCAGCAGTTTCTTACCCGCAACGGCTGCATTGGCTGCAGCGAATAACACGCTAGTTTATTGTTCAGAGGCTTCACCAGAATCCTTCAACCCACAAATTGCCAGCTCCGGCCCTACGTTTGTTGCCAGTTCGCAAACGCTCTATAACCGCCTGGTTGAATTTCGCCCAAGCGACAACTTACCGGTTCCGTCACTGGCGACCGAATGGAAAATCAGCCCGGATGGTAAAACGTATACTTTTACCCTGCGCAAAGGCGTGAAGTTCAATAGCAATAAAGAGTTTAAGCCGACCCGCGATTTCAATGCTGACGATGTCGTTTTCTCAGTCATGCGCCAGAAGGACCCGAAAAACCCGTACCACAATGTGTCGCAGGCGACTTACGAATACTTCAATGATGTCGGACTCGATAAGCTGATAACCGAAGTTAAAAAGCTTGATGATAATCACGTTCAGTTCACCCTGAGTGAACCTAATGCGGCATTCCTCGCAGACTGGGGGATGGATTTCGCTTCAATTCTTTCAGCAGAATATGCTGATGCGATGCTAAAAGCGGGCACGCCTGAAAAAGTGGATACTGCGCCAATCGGCACAGGGCCGTTTGCGTTGCAGGAATATAAAGTAGATTCGTTGATTCGCTATGTCGCGAACCCGAACTACTGGAATGGTGAAGTGCCGACTAAACATCTGATCTTCTCCATTACACCAAACGTCCAGACGCGTATGGCAAAATTGCAGAAGAACGAATGCCAGATTATTCCAGCCCCGGCTCCGGTGCAGTTTGACGCTATTAAAGCTGACAAAGATCTGACTTTACACACGGTAGATGGCCTGAACGTCGGTTATCTGGCGTTTAACACCACCAAAAAGCCATTTGATAACGTGCTGGTACGCCAGGCGTTGAACTACGCCGTGGATAAACAAGCTATTATCAATGCGGTATTTATGGGGTCAGGTACGATTGCGAAATCCCCAATCCCGCCAACAATGTTGGGTTTCAATAAAGATCTCTACGATCGCACCTACAATCCTGAAAAGGCCAAAGCACTGTTAAAACAAGCAGGGCTTGAGAAGGGCTTCGATACGGATTTATGGTCAATGCCGGTGCAGCGTCCATATAACCCGAACTCACGTCGTATCGCCGAGATGATTCAGCATGACTGGGCAAAAGTGGGTGTGAACGCGAAAATCGTCACCTTTGAGTGGGGCGAATACCTTTCAGGCATGCGTAAGGGCGAACACTCCTCCGCACTGTTTGGCTGGATGAGCGATAACGGCGATCCGGATAACTTCGCAGATACGCTGCTTGGTTGCGGCAGTATCAAGAGCGGCTCTAACGCAGCACGTTGGTGCGACAAAGATTACGATGCGTTAACCCAAAAAGCGAAACTGACCAGCGACCCAGCTGCGCGCGCTAAACTCTATGAGCAGGCGCAAGAAGTGTTCTACCAACAAGCCCCGTGGATACCACTGGCTAACGGTAAAACTTTCTACGCAACACGCAGTAATGTGACAGGTTATAGCGTTAGCCTGAATGGCAGTGATTTCTCGAAAGCGAAATTGAATTAATCTCAACTGACGCTTCCTGCTTTGGGAGGCGTCATATTTTGGACTCGGCAAAAACACAAACAAGGATGAAAAATGGTTACGTTCAAACCTATGTTAAGCCATGATTTTCTGGCATTTGTTGATTACTTCGTTGTGGATTATGCAAGTGAGATAGCCAGTAGTTATCGGCTGTCGGAAGCGGATGCTTTGTTACAGGCACGACGTGAGACAGAGGCAAGTTTCCCGGACGGTGAAAAGAGTGCCGGGCAGGTCGTGTTATGTATTACACAAACTCACTTGGGTGAAGAACAGCATATTGGCTATCTATGGTATAAGCCGGACTCAGAACTAAAATCTATTTACATCAACGACTTTTATCTCTTTCCTCAGTTTCGTGGCCTGGGGCTGGGTAGTGAGGCGATGAAATGTCTGGAAGAGCAGCTAATTCAGCAAGGTTATAACCAGATCAAACTTCGGGTGGCTGCTGATAACCGCAGAGCCAGACAGGTCTATGAAACTAACGGTTTTGCTGTCACCGGTATCAATATGAACAAAATATTGGGTGTTTCTTCCCATCCTGCTTCTGAAGATTAATGGTATGGAATCATTTTTCTCCTCTATCGCAAACTGCCGCGTTCGCTGGCTGGATCTGCCCGGAACAGGAACGCCATTGGTGTTTGTTCACGGTCTTGGATGTGCTGCCTCTTATGAATACCCTCGAGTGGTTGCCGATAAAAACTTTTCCGGCAGAAGAGCGATTCTTATCGACCTTCCGGGTTACGGCTACAGCGAGAAACCTAAAGATTTCAGTTATTCCATTGCCGAGCAAGCTGCAGTCGTTGCCGAACTGATTTCCCATCTCAATCTGAAAAAGTTCTTTCTCTATGGCCACAGTATGGGAGGCAGTATCTGTATTGAGGCTTCTCAACGATTAGCCGAGGGTCTGTGCGCGTTGATTGTTTCTGAACCCAACTTCCATCCAGGAGGCGGATTTTTCAGCAAACAAATATGCAGCTATACAGAAGATAATTATGTCGCTTGCATCCATGCGTCTTTGGTTGCAGAAGAAAAGGGCCCCTGGGCAGGAAGTTTATCAGTTGCCGCACCCTGGGCTGTTTGGCGAGGGGCCGATAGCCTGATAACCGGGAATAACTGGTTTGAAATGTTCGCTCATCTGAAGATACCCAAAAACCTAATATTCGGCGAAAGCTCCTTGCCCGATAGCGATTTCACTAAAGTTCAAACCCTGAAAATCACGACTACAGTACTACCAGACTGCGGGCATTCAATGTCGTGGGAAAATCCGGCTGCGTTGTCCCATGCTCTGGACGCGTTCTGCAAAATGTATGCGTGAGCGGGCAGGACGGTGATGCTTACCCTTGTAAAAATTGCTGCCAAGTCATAGCGATAGAGATAAATTTATTGATTCCTCACCTGAAAAGGTTAGGGTGTCGGTACAAAAATTAAGGAGATTGTTATGGCGCACCTTGAAGACGTAATTACCCGCGTAGACGCAGCGGTAACTGAAAATGTGATTGAGCATATGAATGAGTTGCTGATAGAACTGAGCGACGATGCTGAGTTAACCCGCGAAGATCGTTATGCGCAGCAACAGCGCTTGCGTATCGCCATTGCGCAGAAAGGTCATCATCACAAAGCGGAAGTGGAACAGCGCCGTGATGATTTAACTAAAGGCGGCACCATTATTTAAGTTTCAGAAAGTGTTATCACAAACCGCCTTCGTTGAAGGCGGCGTGATAAGAAACAAAGACGAAGAAGTTAAGCGGTTTTCACTTCCGGTTGCATATTCATCATACGGTTTAGCCACGGCACCATTGCGGCCATAATCAGCGCGATAACAAAGGTCGTGATGCCAATTTTGCTGAACACACCAGTATAAATCGGCAGCGTTTGCAGCGGATCGTTAAGGGATTCTGGCACTGCCGTGAAGGTGGCAACGTAGCCGCCAAGCAGGAAGGCCGCGGCCTGGGTCAGGAACCACATCCCGAGAATAAAGCCCATCATAGTTTGCGGCACCAGCGCTGCGACCATTGCTAAACCTAACGCGCTTATCATCAGTTCACCCAAACTCTGGAACAAATACACCAGCACGATAAACCATGGTGAGGTCAGCCCTTGCGCGTCAGCAAACCACATACCAGCGGCGGCGGCAGTTAAAAAGCCTAACGAACACAGGAACATGCCGAGAGTGAATTTGGCAGGCATCGTCAGATCTTTGCCTTTGGCACCAAAACGGGTATACAGCGAAGCCAGAATAGGGCTGGCGACCACCACCCAGAATGGGTTCAGAGCCTGAAAACTGACGGGGTTGATAGTAAAACCGAGAATATCATGGCGCACGTTATTGATAGCAAAGAAGTTCAGCGATGTCGGCATCTGGGCATACAGAATGTAAAACAGTACCGCTTCAATCATCAGCACAAAAGCGACGTACATGCGGTTGCGATCGCTTTTGTTTTGCTTCGCGGCCTCACGGAAGAAGAGGAAAATCACGATAATGGACAGCACAATTAACACAATATTGGCCACTTTTACGTTATGCATCAGCCAGGCACAAACGTAAATCATCAGCACAGTTCCCGCTAAAACCAGCAGTAAGTTTTTGTAGCTCATCGGCTTGCTATCTGGTTCCGAGCCGATGTCGCGCACCATGCCACGGCAGCAGAAATAAACCAGCAATGCGAAGACTAAGCCAATGCCGCACAGGTTGTAGGTAACGGCGTAGCCATATTTGTTGGCAATGACGGGAGCAAGAGACAAAGACAACAAAGAACCGATGTTGATAGACATGTAAAAGAGGGTGAATGCGCCGTCCAGACGGGGATCTTTTGGCGGATAACATTTCGAAAGCAGACTGGCCGGGTTGGCTTTAAATAGCCCGTTGCCCACCGCAATGGTGCCCAGGGCAATAAAGATCATATCAGGATTATGCAGCGACAAACCGGTCATAAAGTAGCCCAGCGCTAGTACCACGGCACCAAGAACCATCGTGCGTTTTGTTCCTAATAAATGATCGCCAACGTAACCACCGATTGAGATCAGCCCGTAAACCAGAGCGGCAAAGGCACCAAAGGTAACAAAGGCCTGTTCCTGTGAAAAACCGAGCTCTTTAACGAAGAAAACGGCCAGAATACCTTGCACGCCGTAGTATCCAAAACGCTCCCATAACTCAACAAAAAAAATCATAAAAAACGGTTTAGGTTGCTGCAATAAACCGGTAGAGGCGGGCTTATTCATGTTCGTTGGCCTTTAGACATTTTAAGGAAGTATAAGCAGCTATTGGCGCTATACCTAAGTTCGATCTGTGATGGAATCGTATTCTATTTTGCGCATCCGAATTCGGTGTTAATGCCGTATTTAAGACAATAATAAGGGTATTGTATGGTTAATTTGCTTTCCTGGTGGTTGATCACACTATCAAATCATGAGTATGGCATTTTTTATGTGAGCCGCGGTTATCCGCTCTACAAAACGACCGATTTATTAATAAACATAAGAAAATAATATGACATTGTTTATTTGCACCTTTCTGGATAAATAACTTAATCCTTCGCTCTATAAGAGTGCGAAAAATGAATGATGCGTTGTTAGGTATATTTAAATCTCTTGATTATCAGCGCCGTAAATACCTGGCACGCTAAATGCTTTATTGATCTCATCTTGTATACCAGATGGGATTCCAGTTTATGTCAGTAGCGACTTTGTCTGAATGGGTAGCCAGTTACCGCCAGCATCCGCAACAACTTGTAGCGGCATATCAGCAATTAGATGCAGATTTATCCCGTGATGATAACGCCTGGATATATATTGCGACGCATGACGAAATCTATGCGCAATTAACCACGGTTTTTCAGGCGATTAATTCTGGTGAAAAACAAGCGACCGATTTTCCTTTATTAGGCGTTCCTTTCGCGGCGAAAGATAATATTGATGTCGCCGGAATGCCCACCAGCGCCGCATGTCCCGCTTTTACCTACACACCAGAAAAAGATGCGACGGTAATCGCACACCTGAAAGCGGCTGGTGCAATTGTGGTAGGTAAAACTAACCTCGACCAGTTCGCGACCGGGTTAGTCGGCACACGTTCACCGTTTGGTGCGGTGAAAAATACCTTTAACCCGGAATATGTCAGCGGTGGTTCGAGTTCGGGCTCGGCGTCTGTGGTTGCACGCGGCCTGGTGTGTTTCTCGCTGGGAACCGACACCGCAGGTTCCGGGCGCGTCCCGGCTGGTTTTAACAATATCGTCGGCCTGAAACCGACCAAAGGTTGGATTTCTACCTCAGGCGTTGTCCCCGCGTGTCGCCTGAATGACTGTGTTTCGGTGTTCGCGTTAACCGTTGAAGATGCACAAACCGTTGCCGCCGTTGCTGGTGGCTACGATCCACAAGATCCGTACTCTCGAAACAACCCGCAAACTGCTCCGGCACGCTTTAGTGAAAAACTCCGTTTTGCCATTCCCGACCGTCTTGAATTTTTCGGCGACACCTTAAGCGAAAACGCATTCGCCAAAACCCTGGCGCGTCTGCAACAGCAAGGTGCGGAACTGGTGCCGATTGATTTCAGCGCCTTTAACCAGTTAGCCGAGCAACTGTATTACGGCGCGTGGGTGGCTGAGCGCACCGTGGCGGTTGGCGAAATTTTAAAAAACATGCCTGAAGCCATGGACCCAACCGTGCGCGGCATTGTGGCAAATGGTCTGAATTACACGGCCTGCGATGCCTGGCAGGCGGAATACACCCGTGCTGAGCTGGCGCAGAAAATTAACGCACAGCTCAGCGAGTTTGACGCGCTGGTGGTGCCAACGTCTCCGACCATTCATACCCTCGCTGAAATGGCGCAGGAACCGGTGCGCTACAACTCTCAGTTTGGGACTTATACCAACTTCACTAACCTGGCTGACCTTTGTGCTTTGGCACTGCCGGGTGATTTCCGCGCAGATGGAATCCCTGCCGGGATAACGCTTATCGCACCCGCATGGCATGACCAGGCGCTTAGCCACTTCGGGAAAAGCTGGCAGCAGGCGCTGAATTTGCCATTGGGCGCGACCGATAAAACGCTGCCTGCGAGTAATGCCGAAAAACCATCAGCCAATCACGTTCGCGTTGCTGTGGTGGGCGCACATCTGCGCGGAATGCCGCTTAACCACCAGCTCACCACGCGTAATGCGGTGTTTATCGAAGAATCGCACACCGCTGCCAATTACCGCCTCTACGCGCTTGCCAACACTCAGCCGCCGAAACCGGGCCTTGCACGTAGTTCCGAAGGGCAGCCGATTGCCGTGGAGCTTTGGGATATCCCGCTGGCGCGCTTTGGTGAGTTTGTGGCGGAAATCCCGGCCCCTCTGGGGATTGGCACATTGGCGCTTGAAGATGGTCGCAACGTGAAAGGGTTTATCTGCGAACCTGCAGCACTCTCTGATGCCACGGATATCACCGCGTGGGGCGGCTGGAAAGCCTGGCTTGCCCGCCACCATAGCGCTTAAGGAGACGACAATGTTTAGCTCTGTGTTGATAGCTAACCGCGGTGAAATTGCCGTTCGGGCAATTAAAACGCTTAAAAAAATGGGTATTGGCAGCGTTGCTGTTTACTCCGACCCTGATGCTAACGCGCAGCATGTAATTGATGCCGATGTGGCGATTGCGCTGGGTGGCGAAAAAGCAGCGGACAGTTACCTCGATATTGAGAAGATCGTTGCCGCTGCTAAAGCGAGCGGTGCGCAGGCGATATTCCCTGGCTACGGATTTTTGTCGGAACGCGCGGAGTTTGCCCAAGCCTGTGCTGATAACGGGCTGGTGTTCATCGGCCCAACCGCCGAACAAATTCGTGACTTTGGCCTGAAACACCGTGCGCGTGAACTGGCCTTTAAAGCTGACGTACCGATGACGCCCGGAACGGGCTTGTTGCTGACCCTGAAAGAGGCACAACTTGCGGCGGCTGAAATTGGCTACCCGGTGATGCTGAAAACCACCGCAGGCGGCGGGGGGATTGGGCTGACGCGCTGTGAAGATGACGCGAGCCTGGTTGAAGCCTGGTCGAGCGTAAAACGCATGGGTCAGCAGTTTTTCAGCGACGATGGCGTATTTATTGAGCGTTTTGTTGACCGCGCACGTCACCTGGAAGTACAGATTTTTGGCGATGGCAAAGGCAAAGTCGTGGCACTCGGTGAGCGTGATTGCTCATTGCAACGCCGTAACCAGAAAGTGGTGGAAGAAACTCCAGCACCCAATTTGCCGCAAGCCACCCGAGAAGCTATTCATGCAGCAGCCGTGGCTCTGGGGGAATCGGTGAATTACCGCAGCGCAGGCACCGTGGAATTTATCTATGACGCCGCCCGTGATGCGTTCTATTTCCTCGAAGTGAATACCCGCTTGCAGGTCGAGCATCCGGTCACCGAAATGGTCACCGGGCTGGATCTTATCGAGTGCATGATCAACGTGGCAGCAGGCGTCACGCTTGACTGGCAACGCATGGCGCAGCCGCCAAAAGGGGCCGCCATTGAAGTACGTATTTACGCCGAAGATGCGCTGAAAAACTTCCAGCCAAGTCCGGGCGTGCTGACTGATGTTTTCTTCCCGGAAGATGTGCGCGTTGATGGTTGGGTAAGTACCGGAAGCGAAGTCAGCGCGTTCTACGATCCAATGATCGCTAAAGTGATCGTTTATGGCGACGATCGTCAGCAGGCGTTAAGTAAACTGAACACGGCTTTAGCCGCTACACGTTTGCACGGTATTGCGACCAATCTCGATTACCTGCGTCAAATTGTCCAAATGGCGGAATTTAAAGCCGGGGTGATGTGGACGCGTCTGCTGGATGATGTGGTTTATCAGGCTCATGCCATTGAAGTGCTGGAGCCCGGCACCTGGAGCAGCGTGCAGGATAGCCCTGGGCGTCTTGGTTACTGGGATATCGGTGTGCCACCGTCTGGGCCAATGGACGATTTTGCGTTCCGTCTCGCAAACCGCATTGTGGGGAATCATCCGTCTGCCGCAGGGCTCGAATTTACGCTACAGGGGCCGACGCTCCGCTTTCATAGCGCGGCGACCATCGCATTAACCGGTGCTGATTGCCCGGCAACGCTGGATGATGAAGCGATCCCATACTGGCAACCGGTGATTGTCAAAGCGGGGCAGACGCTGAAACTCGGGCGGGCGACTTCCGGTTGCCGAACTTATCTGGCGGTACGCAATGGTTTCGACGTGCCTGTTTATCTCGGTAGCCGTTCGACCTTTGCCCTTGGGCAATTCGGCGGCCACGCCGGACGTACTTTGCGCGTGGCAGATGTGCTGGCGATTTCCCAACCGTGTTTACCTGCGTGCACCACACCGGCACCAATTTCACTGCCACAAACCCCGGAACCGGCAGTTATCCCGCAATACAGCGATGTGTGGGAAATCGGAGTGTTATACGGGCCGCATGGTGCACCTGATTTCTTCACCCCTGAATCCATGCAAACTTTCTTTGAAAGCGAGTGGCAGGTTCACTACAACTCGAACCGCCTTGGCGTGCGTTTAGTCGGCCCTAAACCTCAATGGACGCGGGCTGACGGTGGCGAAGCGGGGCTGCATCCTTCCAACGTTCATGATTGTGAATACGCGATTGGCGCGGTGAACTTTACCGGTGACTTCCCGGTGATCCTGACGCGTGACGGCCCAAGCCTGGGCGGGTTTGTATGCCCGGTTACCATCGCGAAAGCGGAACTGTGGAAAGTCGGGCAGGTGAAACCTGGTGACCGAATTCGCTTCCACGCGATTACCTTTGAACATGCGCAGTCGTTGGAAATAGCCCAGGACGTGGCGGTTACCAATTTGCTGCATGTGCTAAATCTGCCGGATTTGCATCCGTCGATTACACCGACTACTACCTCAAGTGCGGCGATTCTCGCAGAACTGGATGCGCAGAGTGATTTACCCGCCGTGGTTTATCGCCAGGCGGGTGACAACTACGTGCTTATCGAATACGGCGACAACGTGCTGGATCTGGCGCTGCGCCTGCGTATTTATCTGCTGATGAAAGCCATCAAGCAGGCCAGTGTTTCCGGTATTGAAGAGCTTTCGCCGGGCGTGCGTTCGCTGCAAGTGCGTTACGACAGCCAGCATATTTCCCAGTCGCAATTACTGACGCTGTTATTAAGCCTGGAAAAACAGCTGGGCGATGTCACGAAACTTAAGATCCCGTCGCGCATTGTGCACCTGCCGATGGCCTTTGAAGACAGCGCCACGCTCGCCGCTGTTGAGCGTTACAAAGAAACCGTGCGTGCCGATGCACCGTGGCTGCCCAATAACGTCGATTTTATTCAGCGCACCAATGGGCTGGCGCACCGCGACGAAGTGAAGCAGATCCTCGTTGATGCAAGCTACCTGATTCTCGGCCTTGGGGATGTGTACCTGGGTGCACCGTGCGCGGTGCCGCTCGACCCACGCCACCGCCTGCTTAGCTCGAAATATAACCCGGCCCGCACCTGGACTGCCGAAGGCACCGTGGGTATCGGTGGCATGTATATGTGCATCTACGGCATGGATTCACCGGGTGGATACCAGTTGGTAGGGCGCACGTTGCCTATCTGGAACAAATTCCTCAAGAACGAACAGTTTGGCGACGAACCATGGCTGCTGAAGTTCTTCGACCAGGTGCGTTTCTATCCGGTCAGCGAAGACGAACTGAGCGAATTTCGCACCACCTTCCGTGAAGGACGTGCCCAGGTGCGTGTTGAAGAGGTCGAGTTTGATTTTGCCGCTTACAACACCTTCCTTGCCGACAACGCCGACGACATTGCTGATTTCCGCTCACGCCAACAGCGAGCGTTTGTCAGTGAAGTCGCGCACTGGAAGGAGCAGGAAAGTGCCGCCGTCGAGAGCGCAATGTCAGTGGCACAAGAGGTGGTTGAAGACCAGCCAGGTCAGCTGGTGAGCGCGGATCTCAACGGTAATATCTGGAAGATCCTTGTGGAACCAGGACAAGTTGTTAAGCAGGGAGAGCCGCTGATCGTGGTGGAAGCCATGAAGATGGAGTTGATGGTGAGCGCACCTTGCGATGGCACCGTTATTCGTATCAGTTGCCAGCAGGGTCGCCAGGTAGGGCCCGGTGATGCGTTGCTGTGGCTGGATGCGGTGTGAATAAGAAACCCGAAGGCATCGCCGAGCGTATCTACCGCTTATTGAAACAGGAAATCTTCGATTTCCAGCTTCTGCCAGGGGATCGCTTTAGCGAAAACGACATTGCGGTGCGTATGGCGGCGAGCCGTACGCCGGTGCGACAGGCGCTGTATGCGCTGGAGCAAGAAGGATATGTCGAAGTGCAGCCGCGTAGTGGTTGGCAAATTAAAGCGGTGGATTTCGACCATCTGGAGTCGCTCTACGATCTGCGCATTGTGCTGGAGCTCGAAGCCGTAAAACGGCTGTGTATGTTGCCCGCCGAAGTGCGCCCGCTACCGTTACAGGCGTTAAAGCAGTTCTGGATTGATGCACCGCAACTGGCCGATGGCGCTGAAGTTGCCAGCCATGACGAGGTGTTCCATATGACGATGGTTGAGGCCACAGGAAACCCGGAAATGGCGCGGGTACATCGCGAAATCACCGAAAAAATTCGTATTGTGCGGCGGCTGGATTTCACCAAGCGACCGCGCGTAAGTGCCACATATCTCGAGCATGGACAGATTTTGCTCGCCATTTTGAACCGTCAACTTCAGGAGGCGCAGACCCGTTTACACGACCATATAGCCGCAAGTCAGAAAGAGGTCCGTCAAATTACTCTCCATATGCTTCATCAGGCGAAGCATGGGGTTATTCGTTAATACACTTTGGGAGTGAAGACTATGCACCGTCGTACATTTGTTAAAGCTTTTGCGCTTTCTGCGTCCGTTATCAGCATGGGTCTGGCGTTTAGCGCTCAGGCCGCCGACACCATCAAAGTGGGCATCATGCACTCGCTGTCCGGCACGATGGCGATTTCTGAAACGCCGCTCAAAGATGTGGCGCTGATGACCATTGCTGACATTAACGCCAAAGGCGGCGTGCTCGGTAAACAGCTCGAACCGGTGGTGGTTGACCCGGCCTCCAACTGGCCGCTGTTCGCTGAAAAAGCACGCCAGTTACTGAGCCAGGACAAAGCGGCGGTGGTGTTCGGCTGTTGGACATCGGTATCGCGCAAGTCTGTGTTGCCGGTATTTGAAGAGCTGAACGGGCTGCTGTTCTACCCTGTGCAGTACGAAGGTGAAGAGATGTCGCCAAACGTGTTCTACACGGGCGCTGCACCTAACCAGCAGGCAATTCCAGCGGTGGAATACCTTATGAGCGAGGATGGTGGGGCGGCGAAACGCTACTTCCTGTTGGGCACCGATTACGTTTATCCGCGCACCACCAACAAGATTCTGCGCGCGTTCCTGCATTCCAAAGGCGTGCAGGATAAAGACATCGAAGAAGTTTATACCCCGTTTGGCTATAGCGATTACCAGACCATTGTTTCCAACATTAAGAAATTCTCCGCAGGCGGCAAAACCGCGGTTATCTCCACCATTAACGGCGACTCCAACGTACCGTTCTACAAAGAACTCGCCAACCAGGGCCTGAAAGCCACCGATGTGCCGGTAGTGGCGTTCTCGGTCGGTGAGGAAGAGTTGCGCGGTATCGACACCAAACCGTTGGTCGGCAACCTGGCGGCGTGGAACTACTTCGAATCCGTGGATAACCCAACCAACAAGGCGTTTGTCGCCGAATGGAAGGCCTACGCCAAAGCCCATAAATTGCCGAACGCCGACACGGTAGTGACCAACGACCCGATGGAAGCGACATATGTCGGCATTCATATGTGGGCGCAGGCGGTGGAGAAAGCCGGAACCACGGATGTCGACAAAGTACGCGCGGCGATGGCGGGGCAAACCTACAAAGCGCCATCTGGTTTTACGCTCACTATGGACGCCACCAACCACCATCTGCATAAGCCGGTGATGATTGGTGAAATCGAAGGCAACGGGCAGTTCAACGTAGTGTGGCAGACCGATGCACCGGTACGCGCACAGCCGTGGAGTCCGTTCATTGCTGGCAACGACAAGAAGTCTGACGAGCCGGTGAAAATGGCGAGCAACTAAAGTAAAACCCGCGTCGGATGACGCTACGGCTTACCCGAGTTTGTAGGGGATAAGCGCAGCGTCATCCACCAAAAATTCCAGGAGACGCCCATGAAATATGTACGCTGGCTGTTAATCATGGCCTGGCTGCTGCCGTGTTTCGCCCAGGCCGGAGATGCCGAAGATTTTGCCGCGGCGAACCGCACGCAACAGGCGAAACTGCTGCAAACCTGGGCGGCGGCACCGGATGCAAAACGCTTACCGTTACTCAACGCTCTGGCGCAAGAAAATCTGGTGATTAATGATAAAAAAGTGCGCCTGACTAATCGGTTACGCGTTCTTGTAGGCAGTGCGCTTGCCAGCCATCAATTGTTGAGTGACAACGTCACTCAACGTTTGCAGTCAGCGATAGTTTTACAACGCGAGGCGCAACCAGACCAGCTTCCCTTGTTGGAACAGCGGCTCAAAATCGAGACTGACGACAATGTTCGCACCGCTCTTGAAGGCGCGATTGCCCAACTTCAGCTGGCCAGCACTGATGCCAAAGTGCGCTTAAATGCGGTCGAACTCCTGAGCCATTCTGCCGATCCCGATACGCAAGCATTGCTCAAACCGCTGACTGACGCACAGACCGAACCCGATGCGCAGGTTCGCAAAGCCGCCAGTGAAGGACTGCAAAAAATTCAGCATCGTTTAATGCTCGGCGACATTCTCGGTCAGGCGTTTATGGGGATTTCGTTAGGTTCTATTTTGCTGTTGGCTGCACTCGGGCTTGCGATTACCTACGGTTTGCTGGGCGTGATTAATATGGCGCACGGCGAAATGCTGATGTTGGGAGCTTACTCCGCATGGCTGGTGCAAAGCGTCTTTCAGCACTACGCCCCGGCATGGCTGACGTTTTACCCGATTGTCGCGTTGCCCGTCGCGTTTGCGATTACTGCCGGAATCGGTATGGCGCTGGAACGCACGGTGATTCGCCATTTGTACGGTCGCCCACTGGAAACACTGCTTGCGACATGGGGCATCAGCCTGATGCTGATTCAGATTGTGCGCATGGTGTTTGGTGCGCAAAACATGGAAGTCGCCAACCCTGCGTGGCTGTCTGGTGGCGTACAAGTGCTGCCGAACCTGATTTTGCCGTGGAACCGCCTGGTAGTAATTGGCTTTGTGATGCTGGTTTTGCTGTTTACCTGGCTGCTGCTGAACAAAACTCGTCTTGGCATGAATGTGCGAGCCGTGACCCAAAACCGTGCTATGGCGGCCTGTTGCGGCGTGCCAACCGGGCGCGTGGATATGCTAGCGTTTGGGCTGGGTTCAGGCATAGCGGGCCTTGGCGGCGTAGCGCTGTCGCAGCTTGGCAATGTAGGCCCTGAACTGGGACAAGGCTACATTATCGACTCCTTCCTGGTGGTGGTACTCGGCGGTGTAGGGCAACTGGCGGGAACCGTGGCTGCGGCATTCGGGCTGGGTATCTTCAATAAAATACTGGAACCGCAAATTGGCGCGGTGCTGGGTAAAATCCTCATCCTTGTGCTGATTATTCTGTTTATTCAAAAACGCCCGCAAGGCCTGTTCGCCCTGAAAGGGAGGGTTATTGACTGATGAGCCAACCGCTAACGTTAACACTCACCCGCAAAGCTCCGCGCATCTCAATGGTGCTGGGGGCGCTGATTGTGGTGCTGATGCTGACATTGCCGTTTCTGACGCTGTTGCCAGCCAGTCATCCACTGAGTCTTTCAACTTACACGCTGACCCTGGTCGGTAAAATCCTCTGTTATGCCACCGTTGCGGTTGCACTGGATTTGGTATGGGGCTATGCCGGACTGTTGTCTCTTGGGCACGGCATTTTCTTTGCCCTTGGCGGCTACGCGATGGGAATGTATCTGATGCGCCAGGCCGCAGGCGACGGGCTACCCGCGTTTATGTCGTTCCTTTCCTGGGAGCAACTGCCGTGGTTCTGGTGGGGCACTCAGCATTTTGCCTGGGCGTTGGCACTGATTGTGCTGGTGCCGGGGCTGCTCGCGTTGGTGTTTGGTTTTTTTGCCTTCCGCTCAAAAATCAAAGGCGTCTATTTCTCGATTATGACCCAGGCGCTGACCTACGCCGGAATGCTGCTGTTCTTTCGTAATGAAACCGGCTTTGGCGGCAATAACGGCTTCACCGGTTTCACCACTATTTTAGGCATGCCGATTACCGCCACGGGCACGCGCATCGGGTTGTTTATCGCCACGGTGTTATTGTTGCTGGCGAGCCTCGGAATCGGTTTTGCACTCGCACGCAGCAAGTTTGGGCGGGTATTAACGGCGGTGCGCGATGCGGAAAATCGCCTGGTGTTCTGCGGCTACGATCCGAAAGGTTTCAAACTGCTGGTATGGACGTTATCTGCGGTACTTTGCGGGCTGGCGGGGGCGTTGTATGTGCCACAGGTTGGCATCATCAACCCTGGTGAAATGTCGCCAACCAACTCTATCGAAGCGGCTATCTGGGTGGCACTCGGCGGGCGCGGGACGTTGATCGGCCCGATCCTCGGTGCGGGTCTAGTCAATGGTGCAAAAAGCTATTTCACCATGGCGGTGCCGGAATACTGGCAGCTGTTCCTTGGGCTGATTTTTATCGTCGTTACCCTGTTTTTACCGCGCGGTGTAATTGGCTTGCTGCGTAAGGGAGAAAAATAATGCAACCAGGTGAACCGCTGTTTACTCGACAGTACGAGGCTGACCGATTCCGCGATCAAACCGATCCGGTGCTGATGCTGGAAAACATTAATGTCAGTTTTGACGGCTTCAAAGCGCTGACGGATTTGTCGCTCAATATTGGCGTTGGCGAATTACGTTGTGTGATAGGCCCGAATGGTGCCGGTAAAACGACATTGATGGATGTGATTACCGGGAAAACCAAACCGCAAAGCGGGCGGGCTTTTTACGACCAATCGACCGATTTGCTGCATTTAGAACCGGCTGATATCGCTCAACGCGGCATCGGACGTAAATTCCAGAAGCCGACGGTGTTTGAAGCGCTGACGGTGTTTGAAAACCTGGAGATTGCGCAGAAAACCGATAAGTCGGTGTGGGCGAGCCTGCGGGCGAAACTCAACTCTGAACAGCGGGATCGCATTGACGAAATGCTGGCGACTTTGCGCCTTGGGGCGGAACGCCATCGCAAAGCCGGGCTGCTTTCCCACGGGCAAAAACAGTTTCTCGAAATCGGCATGCTACTGGTGCAGGAACCGCATTTGCTGCTGCTTGATGAACCCGCAGCAGGCATGACGGATGCCGAAACCGAGTATACCGCCGAGCTGTTTCGCGGGCTGGCGGGTAAGCATTCGTTGATGGTGGTGGAACATGACATGGGCTTTGTGGAAACCATTGCCGATCACGTTACGGTATTGCATCAGGGCCAGGTGCTGGCGGAAGGTTCGCTACGTGAAGTGCAGGCCAACGAGCAGGTGATTGAAGTGTATTTGGGGAGATGAAATGTTACAGGTCAACGATCTAAACCAATACTATGGCGGCAGCCATATTCTGCGTGGTGTCTCCTTTGAGGCCAAAATCGGCGAAGTCACCTGCCTGCTGGGGCGCAATGGCGTGGGAAAAAGTACGCTATTGAAATGCCTGATGGGGCTGATCCCGGCAAAATCCGGCAGCGTAAACTGGCAGCAGAACAACATCACCAGCCGCAAGCCGCACCAGCGTGTGCAGGCGGGAATTGCCTATGTGCCGCAAGGGCGCGAAATATTCCCGCGTCTGACGGTGGAGGAAAACCTGCTGATGGGGCTTTCACGCTTTGCAGGGCGAGATGCAAAGCAGGTACCTGAAGAAATTTACCAGCTTTTCCCTGTGCTTAAAGAGATGAAACAACGGCGCGGTGGCGATCTCTCTGGTGGACAACAGCAGCAGCTGGCAATAGGTCGTGCGCTGGCATGTAAACCACAATTATTGATTCTGGACGAACCAACAGAGGGGATTCAGCCATCGGTAATTAAGGAGATCGGTCAGGTTATTGGCAGCCTTGCCGCTAAAGGTGATATGGCTATTTTGCTGGTGGAACAGTTTTATGATTTTGCCGCACAGCTTGCCGATAACTATTTGGTGATGTCGCGCGGTTCGATTATCCAGCGTGGCAAGGGTACCGATATGGAAACCGATGGGGTCAGGGGGCTGGTGGCAATTTAGATATTATGGTCTGGTTTACCACAAAATTTATGGCTCTGTTTGTTATGCCATAACTTGTTTATATTCAGGTAACTTATCGTTATTGCGCCCGTGGAGGCCTGAATTGACTATAAATGAACATCAACAACCGGTTGGCCATGCACTTCCGGATTGGCAGCCTTGCCCGCGACCACAGCGTGTAGTGCTGGAAGGGCGTTATTGCCGCCTTGAACCGCTGGCACCTTCTCATACCGCTTCACTTTGGGCTGCGTGGAGTACTGCAAAAGACAACAGCGGCTGGACGTATTTGAGTGTTGGTCCCTTTGTGGGCCTTCAGCAATTTGCCGATTTCATAGAGAGCGCGACGCAAAGCCACGATCCCATACATTACGCAGTGGTTGATACCCAAAGCGGCGATGCGCTGGGCACTCTGTCTCTAATGCGCATTGACCCGGCAAATGGTGTGATAGAAGTCGGTTTCGTTATGTACTCCCCATTATTACAGCGCACTGTTCAGGCAACCGAAGCTCATTACCTGTTAATGAAGTACGCCTTTGAGCTGGGTTACCGTCGTTATGAGTGGAAGTGTGACAGCCTGAATGGCCCATCGCGCCATGCGGCTATTCGCCTTGGTTTCCGTTATGAAGGGCTGTTCCGCCAGGCGGTAGTGTACAAACAGCGCACTCGAGATACTGCGTGGTTTTCAATTCTCGATAGCGAATGGCCGCAAATTCAGCAGGCTTTTGAAGGGTGGCTGAGTTTTGAAAATATGGCTGGCGGCGTGCAGAAGCAGGGGCTGGCCCAGATCCGTGCAAGTCTGATGAGCAATCGTCCAATCCAGGCCAAACATGCGGTTCAGGTGCGCGCTCTGGTTCAAAGCGATTACACACAGTGGGTTGCGTTATGGCAGGGGTACCTGACATTTTACAACTCGCAAATAAGTGACGCTGTCACTAAATTGACATGGCAGCGAATGCTTGATGTCGCCGAGCCGATGTATGCGCTCGGCGCATTTGATGAGCAGGGTAAAATGGTTGGTATTGTGCATATGGTTTATCACCGTGGCACCTGGTCGGCCGAGGATCATTGCTATCTTGAAGATCTGTTTACCGCACCTGATTCGCGTGGCAAAGGGGTTGGCCGGGCACTGATTGAAGGTGTTTATCAGCATGCGCAATCAAAAGGTTGCGGGCGAGTGTATTGGCATACCCATGAAACCAATGCGGCAGGCCAGGCGTTATACGACAAGTTGGCGGATAAGCCTGGGTTTATTCAGTATCGCAAAAATTTATAGCCAGCTATTTCGGGTGGATTCGCGAAGCGACATCCACCATTTAATTGAGAACCAACTGCGGTTTCACCGCCATTCCTTTCACAATCATCAGATAGGCCAGTGCAATCGCCACCATCAATGCTACGAATAACATCGATGGTGGGAACCAGGTCAGCATCAAGCCGGTGAACAGCGGGGTACATGCACCGCCTAACCAACCCAACTGCTGCGCCGAGAAATAACTCGCTTTAAGTCCTTCAGGTGCAATGTTATCAACCAGCATGTATTCACCTGGCGCAAATATTAGCTCACCCAATGTAAACACTGCCGCAGAGACTCCCCATAACAGCAGGTTATCGCCTGAGATCATAAAACCTGCCAGACCCACCATGAAAAACAGCGTACCGTAGCCCATCAACTTTTTGATGTTGTCCGGGCGAATGCGTTTGCCGACCATATACTGGAAAACTACCACCACAAAAGCATTCACCGGCAGTACCACACCCACCACTTTTTGTGCCAAATCTGAATCAGAGATCGCAATCGCGTATTGAGATAAACATGCAGCAAAAGAGCCAAACACCAGCGAACCAAGAAATGCGGACAAGGTGAAATACATCAATGCCTTGTCTTTAAGCATCTGCCGCGGGGAAAGTACCGCCCCATCGGTAGAACGCGAAGGGGCAACCGGCACGCTATGCACATAGCGGCTAATCACGATAAACGGGATTATTGCGGTTAGACCTGAGAGCCAGAATGGCAGGTTGGTGCTGTAGAGCACCGCCAGGGTGCCGATTGGTGGGCCAACCGTCCAGCCGATATTGGCGCAGGTGTAATTAAGCGAGAAGATTTTCGGCTTTTGGTGAATTTCTAACGTGTCAGAAAAGTACCCTTTCAGCACCGTAGCAAATACTGAATACGCGCAGTTTATGAGTGAATAGAACACCACCACCAGAACGGCGCTATTCACCAGCGGAATAGCGATAAAGCCGCCGAGGAAAATCACTATCGACAACAGCATGTATATTTTCTTGTCGAATTTATCCGCGAGAATGCCAAACCATAGGCTAAACACCACACCCGCCGTAAGCGCGATGGTCAACGCCATACCAATTTCGCTTAACGGCATACCGTACTGCCGGGATAGATAAATGGTCATAAATGGCAGTGTCAGACCACGCCCTACGGTGAGTAGTAGCGAAGAGAGCAGTAAAACGCTGATGGAGAGTTGCTTACCAGAAAAACGAGCTGCTAAAGAAACCATTTTGTTGTGTGTTTTTAGTATGTTCACGAAGATGTATTTCAGATTTAGCATGAAGAATCGGCAAAGTATAGATGGCGTTTATCATGGAATGCTTTCTGTGCTTATGCTTAAAAGTGCGATCTGTATCTGTTTTCAGATTGGATATAGCCTTAGATTTTAACAAAATTGCAATAAACCGAGGGCAAGGTATGACGCGTAAAGATGGGCTACTGGCGATGCTGGTAGTTGTAGTGTGGGGACTTAATTTTGTAGTCATTAAAATGGGACTACATAATATGCCGCCGCTGTTACTGGCTGGTCTGCGCTTTCTGCTGGTTGCCTTCCCCGCATTGCTGTTTGTCGCGCGCCCTAAAATTCCCTTTCGTCTGCTTGCCGCTTACGGGCTGACTATCAGTTTTGGGCAGTTTGCATTTCTGTTTAGCGCAATCAAGTTTGGTATGCCCGCCGGACTGGCTTCACTGGTACTTCAGGCGCAGGCATTTTTCACCATTATCCTTGGTGCGTTTGTGTTTCAGGAACGCCTGCAAGGTAAACAGCTGGCGGGAATAACGCTTGCGGTGATCGGGGTGCTGGTGTTGATTGAGGGCAGTCTCGGTGGGCAGCATGTTGCCTTGCTCGGTTTTATGTTGACGTTGGCAGCGGCGCTTAGTTGGGCATGTGGGAATATCTTTAATAAAAAAATCATGCAACTTGAGTCTCGTCCACCGATTATGTCTTTGGTGGTGTGGAGCGCATTAATCCCGGTGCTGCCCTTCTTTGCCGCCAGTTACCTGCTGGATGGCCCAAACGTGATGTGGCAAAGCCTTATTGCCATTGATATGACGACGATTTTGTCGCTGGTATATCTGGCCTTCGTGGCGACGATTGTTGGTTACGGCATTTGGGGAAGTTTGTTGGGTCGCTATGAAACCTGGCGAGTTGCGCCATTGTCGTTGCTGGTGCCAGTGGTGGGGATGGCGAGTGCCGCGTGGTTACTGGATGAAACACTGTCGTTCACGCAGTTGGCAGGGGCGTTACTGATTATGGGGGGCTTGTATATTAACGTCTTTGGCTTGCGGATTAGACGGGCGATAGTCAGTTAATTTCATCTGGCGGGCTAACATAAGTGCGCCCGCCAGATGCGGAAATTAGCGCGTACTTTCGTGGTAGTAAGGCGTACCCAACAACTCTGATTTATCACCAATCGTATCGCGGGAACTGCAATTGGTATTGTTGTCAGAAGGAGGGAGAATCATCCCGCCGTGATTGCTTTGGGTGGCGTTAAAACTGCCGGGCTGCTCCGCCAGAGCGTTAGCGGAAGCCAGAATCAGTACCAGGCTTACAGCGCCGATAAAACGTTTCATAAATCCTCGGTGTCTGTTTTAACCAGACGGTTGCATAGCGTTTGTTAATTTTTTAATGATTTAGCGGGTGAATAAACTTTCCTTCGCCACCTGAACACGCAACGCGGTATCTGTGAGGTGGCACAGAGAAGTAATTCTTGAACGTGCGGGTGAGTGTCTGTTGTGACTCAAACCCATAACGCTCTGCTAAATAGAGAATCGGCTCGTTGCTCTCTTTAAGCATGAGGGCGATCTCGGTCAATTTGCGATTGCGGATGTATTGGCCTAATGAATGACCAGTCTCTTTTTTAAACATCCTTTGCAGGTGCCACTTCGAGTAGCCAGAACGCTGTGAAACCTTCTCAAGTGACAGAGGGTTTTCCAGATTCTCTTCTATCCAGTCCAAAATGCTTTGAATTGTTATGGCATCATTGTTCCGTCTGGACATCGTTTCACCTCTTTTCAGGTTTTACGGTAATACTTTTGTCAGCAGTTGATAAAGTGTGTTCACTTCGTCATCTGTCAGGTTTTTAGTTAGCTCTTGATGCAGGTTTTGCCCTACAAGCTGATGGCATTTTTCGCACAACGTTTTCCCTTCAGGAGTCAGTCGTACTAGCACACCGCGTTTGTCGTTTGGGTTGGGCAAGCGTTCAATCCATCCTTTGGATAGTAGGCGATCTAACATGCGCGTGAGCGCACCGAGGTCTACCGACAACGCTTTCTTCAATTCCACCGGTTGCAAACACCCTTCGCAATAAATGCTGCAAAGCACCTTAAATTGCGTAGCGGTGATATCGAGAGGGGAAAGGTGATCGTTTAGCAGGCGGTCCTTATGCTGGTTAACCATATGGATAAGGCGCCCCAAAGGAATGACTTCATTAAACAGATCGTTGGTGCTTTTCACTATGATTGCCCAGGCAAGTATATTTAATCACGGCAGATATTATTGCTCAGGCAACCATAAGTCAACGTGATGATTCTGCGATGACACGAATAGCTAAAACGGTACAGTTTTTAACATTGATACAAATCCGATAACGTAAACGCAGAAGGTTGGCTGCTATACTCAGCGGCGCAGTAAATCACCTTAATTAAGGACTAAAGATGATGGAATTGGTTAAGGCCATAGGGTTTGGGTTAGTGGTGCTACTGCCGCTGGCTAACCCATTGACCACAGTGGCATTGTTCCTCGGCCTTGCCGGAGATATGAACAAAAAAGCGCGTGATAAAACCGCGTTGATGGCGTCAGTCAACGTCTTCATCATCATGATGGTTGCGTATTACGCTGGGCAAGTTGTGATGAATACGTTCGGTATTTCGATACCGGGTCTGCGTATTGCGGGTGGCTTGATTGTTGCGTTTATTGGCTTCAGGATGCTATTCCCGCAACAAAAGGCACATGAGTCCCCCGAGGCGCACACCAAGGCTGAGGAACTGGAACAAGAGCCGGATACCAATATCGCGTTTGTGCCGCTTGCGATGCCAAGCACTGCGGGCCCTGGTACCATTGCGATGATTATCAGTTCATCGTCAACGATTGAACACGGCGTCAATTTCTCTAATTGGGTTGTGTTGGTGGCGCCACCGATAATCTTTGCGCTGGTGGGCGTGATCTTATGGGGTAGTTTGCGCAGCTCTGGCGCGATTATGCGTCTGGTCGGCAAAAGCGGTATTGAGGCAATTTCCCGTCTGATGGGCTTCTTGCTAGTTTGTATGGGTGTGCAATTTATTATTAACGGTGTGCTGGAAATTATTACCCACTTCCCAGCGAAGTAAGTTTGATAAGGGCCGCGGTATCAGACCGTAGCCCTTAACTCACTTAGTGGCTTTGTTGCTCTTCAAGCGATACGGGCCAGCGACGGAATATCAACACCGACCAGATAAGCGCTGCCAGGGCTGGAACCGCACCGACCAACCCGATACTCGACATATCAAAATGCAGGCTGACCTGGTTTCCAACCAACGCGCCCGCACCAATCCCAAGATTAAAAATCCCTGAGAAAAGCGCCATTGAGACGTCTGTTGCATCCGGGGCCAGCGCGAGTACTTTTACCTGCATACCCAGCGTAATAATCATAATAGCGATGCCCCAGAACAGGCTTAATATAGTCAGGTTCACTGTGCTTTGTGCCGCGGGCAAGAGCAATGCAAGGCAAAGAACTAACAAGCCGATTGAGCCGCTAACCAGCATAGATGAATGGCGGTTGCCCAACTTTCCAAACATCACGCTACCAATAATCCCGGCACCACCAAGAACCAGCAACAGGAAGGTGGCTACGTTGGCGCTAAGGCCTGCCACGGTTTGTACAAATGGCTCGATGTAGCTATAGGCGGTGTAATGCGCGGTTACGACTACTGCTACCAGAACATACAGACTCATTAACGCCGGACGTTTGAACAGCAGTGGCAAACTTTTCAGTGAGCCAGAATGTTCGCTTGGTAATTTAGGCAGCAGCTTGATAACACAAAATAGGGTCAGGGCGGCTATCACGCCGATGGCGAAGAAGGTGGTGCGCCAGCCGAAATACTGGCCGACTACGCGCCCAAGCGGCAAACCTAAAACCATCGCCAGCGCAGTGCCGGTTGCAATCAAGCTCAGCGCCTGAGCTTTTTTACCCGCAGGTGCCATACGAATGGCCAGAGATGCGGTTATCGACCAGAAAATAGCGTGAGCAAATGCGATACCAATGCGGCTTATTACCAGCACGGTGAAGTTCCAGGCCACGAAAGAGAGCACATGGCTTGCGATAAACAAGGTAAAGATGCCAATCAGCAGCCGTTTACGCTCAACCTGGCTGGTCAATAACATAAATGGCAGGGACATCAGCGCAACGACCCATGCGTAGATAGTCAGCATGATCCCGACTTCTGCAGTTTGCATACCAAAACTACTGGCGATATCGGAAAGCAAACCGACGGGAACAAATTCGGTGGTATTAAAAATGAAGGCCGCAACCGCCAGTGTTACGACGCGTAACCATGCCGTTTTGCGTGAGACATTACTTATTGTCATAGATTGGTTTCGCGCTGATAAATGAACTGTTAGGAGAGGCGGTGATCATAAAACCATCGATCCAGCCATACAACCAATTTTGTGATTTAAGTCTCATTTAATTGTGCTGTTAATCCTGCCTCTCATGGCATGGTATGTAACTGGGATAGGTGGTGGAGAAAACGCGATGCAGCAAATTGATTTTTATATGGTAGATGCCTTTACCGATACCACTTTTGGTGGAAACGCAGCGGCGGTGTGTCCACTTACGGATTGGCTGCCTGATGAAACCCTGCTGGCAATGGCTCGCCAGCATAACCAGTCAGAAACAGCTTTTTTTATTACTACAGATGATGGCTTTGAATTGCGCTGGTTCACCACGCAGGGGGAAATTAATCTCTGTGGCCACGCAACGCTTGCAACGGCGCATGTGATTTTTGAATATCTCAATTACCCTGAGGCCACAATCCACTTTACTACCCGTTTCGTTGGCCCACTGACGGTTACCCGTAATGGTGACTGGTTAACGTTGGATTTCCCGGCAACCAGCAGCGAGCCTGTTGAGCCGCCACAATTACTGCTCGATTGTCTGGGGATTAGTGATTACCAGGAAGTCAGGCTTGGGCGCACTTATACCGTTCTGCTCGAGAATCAACGGCAGGTTGAAGCGGTAAATCCTGATATTCAATTGATGCTCAAGCTCAACCAAAAGGTCTGCATCACGGCACCTGCCGAAATTGAAGGTTACGATTTTGTCAGCCGTTTCTTCTCACCTGCTGCGGCAATTACCGAAGATCCGGTTACCGGGTCAACTCACACCATGTTGATTCCTTACTGGGCGCAACGGTTAGGCAAAACACAGATGTTGGCTCGTCAGGTTTCCAGCCGTGGTGGTGATTTGCGCTGTCAACTCGTTGGCGACAGAGTGCTTATAGCGGGTAAAGCTGCAACTTATTTGATTGGGAAAGTATTTCTGCGCAGTTGAGTTGTTTTCACTTGAAACAACGGGATGAATTACATCGGCTGGAAAGCGCTGCTGCGCGTTTTCATCTGCCTGCCGTGGCGGTGGTCTGATATAATGGCGGGCGTAAAATACCCGCCAATCAGGAGTTTGCAGTGCCAGGTCTGTTAGATAATCAATTGCTGGAAGATATTCTCACGCAGGTTCGGCCATTAATTGGTCGCGGTAAAGTGGCGGATTACATTCCTGCACTGGCGGAAATTCCAGGAGATAAGCTAGGTATTGCAGTTTGCACCGTAGAAGGTGAGGTATTTAGCGCAGGGGATGCAACTGAGCGCTTCTCCATTCAGTCGATCTCTAAAGTACTGAGTCTGGCGTTGGCAATGGCGCGCTATGACGAGCACGAAATCTGGCAACGCGTGGGTAAAGAGCCATCAGGGCAACCATTCAATTCCTTACTCCAGTTGGAGCTTGAACAAGGTAAACCCCGTAATCCGTTTATTAATGCCGGCGCGTTAGTGGTATGCGATATGTTGCAAACTCGTTTGAGTGCGCCGAGGCAACGTATGCTGGAAGTGGTGCGTGTGCTTGCGGAGCAACCTGACCTGGCTTATGACTCACGCGTAGCGAAATCTGAGTTTGAACATTCGGCCCGTAATGCGGCGATTGCCTGGCTTATGAAATCATTCGGCAATTTCGATAACGACGTGATTACCGTTCTGCAAAATTACTTCCACTACTGCGCGTTGAAAATGAGCTGTACTGAATTGGCGAAAACCTTCCTGTTTTTGGCAAACCAGGGGCGCGCATTGCATCTTGATGATCCTGTTATTACGGCTCAACAAGCGCGGCAGATTAATGCATTGATGGTCACCAGCGGAATGTATGATGGTGCCGGTGAGTTTGCCTATCGTGTCGGGATGCCAGGTAAGTCGGGTGTCGGCGGGGGAATCATTGCCGTTGTGCCCCACGAGATGTCGATTGCTGTCTGGTGCCCGGAATTGGATGCTTCGGGGAACTCGCTTGCGGGAACGGCAGCGCTTGAGATTCTGGCGCAGCGAATTGGCCGCTCAATTTTCTAAGACTTTCGTAAGGCAGGCATATTAGAGCCTGATGAATCAGGCTTATAAGTTTTATCTCGTTGGTCGCAGGTCGTACCAGATAAAATATGCTAAGCTAAAATTCATTTTTTGCACTCATCTCGTTGTATTATTTTATTAAGCAGTGCATGCATAAATATGAGTTAATACAGCATGTCTAATCAAAATAAATTTATGATCTTTTCGCCTGAAAAACGGCTGGCTAACGCCATCAATATATTTGTTATTACTACATTGTTTTACTTCTTTGGGGCTTCACTTCGCCTGATTGATGAGCTTTCTCTGTTCTGGCCGCTGAATGCCGTGCTGGCTGCCGTGTTTGTGCGCAACCCGTTCCTGAATCGCCCTGTATATTATTTCCTCTGTTATAGCGCGATGGTGGTTTACGACGCCTTTACCACGCATTGGGGTTGGCAATCAGCGATAATAAATCTCTCCAATATGGTGTTTATTATCATTGTAGCCCTGCTATTACTCCGTTATTCCCGGGATGAAGATGAAAATAATTGGGCAATTAATGCCTTTAAACTTTTCTATTTTTGCCTTATTGGTTCGGTGCTCAGTTCTTTATTAGGATCTTTGGGCTCCCTTGGTCCTTCATCAGACTATCGTCAGTTTGTCCCACTGTATGCTGATTGGTTTAGTGAGCAATTCTCTACCGGCGTCCTGATGATGCCATTTTTGCTTATGGCTAAATGGCCGCAGTGGGGCAAGATGCCCGCTTTTCATTTTTCGAAACTGTACCCATTGCTGGGCGTTATCATTTCGGTGATTGCCTCAGTGGTAATTGGTGGTTCAGGGAGTCTGGCGTTCCCGTTGCCAGCCCTTATCTGGTGTGCAATCCGCTACCCATTGCCGATGACTGCGTTGGTTACGTTTTTAACCGGCGCTATCGAGATTGTTCTGGTCGCCAACTCAATAGTGGTGATTCACGATAGCCATCCGCTGGTGGTAAATGAAATGTTCTCTGCACGTCTGGGGATTGCCACTATGGCGGTTTGCCCGCTGATCGTGTCGGTCAGCGTAGATGCCATTAACCGCCTGATTAAACAGACCTCGCTGCGTGCCGATTATGACTATCTTACCGGTGTGCATTCTCGTTCAGGCCTTTATGAAGCACTGAAAATTACCGCGCCGTTAATGCATACACCCGGGCAAAAATTGTCTGTGATGCTGTTGGATATCGATTATTTCAAACGTATCAATGACAACTATGGTCATGAATGTGGTGATGTCGTGTTAAGCGCTTTTGCCGGGCAATTAAGAAAGGCGGTGGGTGATAAAGGGCTGGTGGCACGTCTTGGCGGCGAGGAGTTTGTGGTGGCTTGTAGCACCGATTCCGAAGATGAGGGGTATAAGATTGCGGAGAAAATTCGCCAGAGCATAGAACTCACAGCGTTTCGTTATCAGCAACAAACATTATTTATTACCGTCAGTATTGGCCTTGCTGTTGCAACACCTAAAAATGAGCCGCTGCTTGATGTGTTTAACTCGCTGTTGGCGGAGGCAGATAAATACCTCTATTTATCCAAGCGCAATGGCCGCAATCAAACAAGCACCGCCACCTTTAAAGAACTGGCTATCAATAGTTAGTCGCAGATAGAGAGTTGTTCTACCAAAAATGGGTGTAAAAATAATTGGTATAACAACTCTAACTTGATCAAAACGGGGTTTCACTTCGTTGAGTTCTGGTAATTTGGACAGGATTTTTATGGTCGCTCATCCTGTACACACCAAGGAACAACATAGTGAAAACACTTAATCGTCAAGACTTCCCTGGCGCCCAATACCCTGAACGTATTATCCAGTTTGGTGAAGGCAACTTCCTGCGTGCTTTCATCGACTGGCAAGTCGATCTTCTTAATGAACACACGGACTTAGACGCGGGCGTTGTTATCGTACGTCCTATCGACAGCGCATTCCCGCCGTCGTTATCTACCCAGGATGGGCTATATACTACGGTTATCCGTGGTCTGAACGAGCAGGGCGAAGCGGTAAGTGACTCGCGTCTGATTCGCTCCGTTACCCGTGAAATCAACGTCTATCAAGAATATGAAACGTACCTGAAACTGGCACATAACCCAGACATGCGTTTCGTGTTCTCTAACACCACCGAAGCGGGTATTAGCTACCATGCAGGCGATAAGTTTGAAGATGCGCCAGCGGTAAGCTACCCGGCTAAGCTGACCCGTTTGCTGTTCGAACGCTTTACTCACTTCAACGGTGCTGCGGATAAAGGTTGGGTTATCATTCCTTGCGAATTGATCGATTACAACGGTGACGCACTGCAAGAACTGGTTCTGCGTTATGCACAAGAGTGGGAGCTGCCTGCAGCATTCATCCAATGGTTGAACGACGCTAACACATTCTGTTCTACGCTGGTGGACCGTATCGTTACGGGTTATCCGCGTGACGAAGCTGCCGATATTGAAAAATCTTTGGGCTACAAAGATAGCTTCCTGGCTGCTGCTGAGCACTTCTACCTGTTTGTTATTCAGGGGCCTGCGTCACTCGCGCAAGAGCTGCGTCTGGATAAATATCCGCTGAACGTGCTGATCGTTGATGACATCAAACCTTATAAAGAACGTAAGGTTGCGATCCTGAATGGTGCTCACACTGCGTTAGTTCCGGTTGCTTATCTGGCTGGTTTGAACACCGTTGGTGAGTCTATGAACGATGCCGAAGTTTGTGGCTTCGTAGAAAAGACCATCGCTGAAGAAATCATCCCGGTACTGGATCTGCCACGTGATGAATTACAGTCATTCGCACAAGCGGTAACCAGCCGTTTCCAGAACCCATATATTCAGCACCAACTGCTGTCTATCGCGCTGAACGGCATGACCAAGTTCCGTACCCGTATTCTGCCGCAATTGCTGGCAGGCCAGCAGGCGAACGGTACTTTACCTGCGCGTCTGACTTTCGCACTGGCAGCACTGATTGCCTTCTATAAAGGCGAGCGTAACAACGAAAGCTATCCGTTACAGGATGACGAGCATTGGTTGGTGCGTTATCAGCAACTGTGGACTTCACTTGGCGACAAACAGATCACCGAGCAGCAGTTGGTTGAAGCGGTACTGTGCGATAGCGATCATTGGGGCCAGGATTTGACTCAGGTTCCAGGTCTGGTTGCTAAAGTTAGCGAAGATTTGCAGGTTATTCTGACTCAGGGTATGCGTACCGCAGTAGCTCGTTACTGCTAAGTGCCAAACCGGTAGAAAACCTTGATATAGTGCCTCCAGGCTTAGCTTAGAGGCACTTTTTTTATGCACAATTCTGCACTCTGGTTCCGGCAATTTGGCCAACCAGAACACGTCATTACTCTTGAGCAGGCAGAACTTACTCCGCGTCCTTGCGCAATGCTGCGCGTACAAATGCGTTATGCCCCCGTCAATCCTTCAGACCTTATCCCGATAACTGGTGCTTATCGTCATCGTGTGATGCCGCCGCGAATAGTGGGCTACGAAGGTGTTGGTGTAGTTATCGATGCGGATAATCCCGAGTGGATTGGTAAACGCGTTTTACCGTTACGCGGTGACGGTACCTGGCAACAATGGGTTGATTGCCCACAGCAATGGGCTGTACCTGTCCCTGATAACATTCCCGATCTATTGGCTGCCCGAGGATATATCAACCCGCTTGCGGCATTCATGATGCTTAAACAATGGCCGGTGCGAGGGAGGCGCGTGTTACTAACCGCGGCAAACTCCTCCTGCGCGGTATTGCTTGCTCAGTGGGCCACTATTCAGGGCGCGACAGAAGTTGTTGGTGTGTGCCGTAAAGAAGATCAAAAAGCTATGTTGCTTCAGGACGGCATTAGGCCGCTTATCATGGATGATCATGAAGCGCTGCGGATTATTGCACAGCAGGCCGATGTGGTTTTCGATGCGGTGGGCGGGAGCCTTGCGACTTTGCTGCTATCTCATCTTCAGGCCGAAGCAGATTTTGTTTCCTACGGCCTGTTGAGTGGTGAACCCTATCAAGCCAAAAGTTACGCAACAAGACCTCAGAGATTTCATCTGCGCGATACCCTGGCTGTGACTGACTCAAGAGAATGGCAGCAGTGGTTCGTCGAGCTTTGGCCGCTACTTGCGAACAGCCAGTTACCCGATGTTAAGCTATTTCCATTGGCGAAGTGGCGCGATGCATTACGGGAATTTGCTGTTTCAGGGCGACGTTGCAAGCCAGTTTTGGCGATGTAACGTGACAACGTCACCCTTGGGTGGTTACTTATCGCCGCCCATGATCGTTTTCATGGTTTCTTCATCAGGCAGGCCCTGATGTTGTTGCAGACGCCCATCTTTATTGAGGTAATAAATAGAAGGAGTGGCCGTGCCGCCGAGTTCATCCATTAACGCCAGGTTATCTTCCAGCGCTTTCGTGATTTCAGGTTTGATGGTTGTCGGGATTTTTAGTGCCAATTTCCCTTTGCTACTCTCATATTCCGCCAGTGTTTTAGCCGGATCGTCAGCCATCATGATTGCTGCGGCTTTTTGCCCACTGTCCGGTCGTAACATCCCAACCATTAAGACACGCAACTGTACCTTTCCTGAATTCAGCCAGGGTTGCGCATTTTGCCAAAATTGAGTGCAGTACGGGCAGTAAGGATCGGCAAACGCATAGACAATTTGCGGGGCATCTGCTTTTCCTGCTGCTATCCAGTGGTTTTTCTCAAGTTTCTGCCACATCTCTTTGGCCATGGGCGCATAAACCCATTTCTCGACTTGCGCATCGCTGAGGTTTTTCCCGCTGGCATCAACCAGATTGCCCATAATTGCATGCTGTTTATCCGGGGTCAGAAACACGGTTGTGCCTTGCCCCTGGAATTGCATCACGTAGCCTGCCAGGTCGCCAGGGCCTTTAAATTCACCTTTTAGTTCAAATCCTTGCTGCTGTAAGGCGGTAATTGGGGCAGGGAGTTTAGCCTCAGTTGCCAGCGCAGAAGTGCTGGTGAGCAGGGCAAGCGACAGGGTCCATACTGCATGTTTCATTACGTATTCCTTATCATTCTCTTGATGAATGTATGCCCGGGTAGGCTACATGTCGTACGCTTGTAAGGAAAGTTCTCGTTTAGAAAGATGAGGCCGCGTTATTTTGTTATCTTATGCGCAATTATTTAGATCTACTGGACGCATTATGACCCACTCATCAAAAGACCCTCTGCACGGCGTGACGCTTGAAGCTATTGTGAATGCGTTAGTTGCACATTTCGGCTGGGAAAAACTGGCAAAACTTATCAATATCAATTGTTTCAAGAGCGACCCAAGCGTGAAGTCCAGCCTCAAATTTTTGCGCCGCACGCCATGGGCGCGTAAAGAAGTCGAAGATCTGTATATCGATATGGTAGAGACAACAAACGAGGCGCCGCAAGGCCTTCCAGCTGATAGCCCGTGGGCCAACTGGCAAAGCAAGAAAGACCAGGAGTAGCAACCAATAGCGGGGTGAAGTGATGAGTGATTGTCTGGCAAAAATGGGGGCTGCCCGTGTTCGTCGAACGTCATTCCATGGTATCGAATGCATTGAAAAAAGCCCGAGCAGTACAGTCGAGTTTCAATTCTATCAATATGTTGCTCCGTCATTTCGCTCCGCAGGTATCGCTATACCCGAGTTGTTAGCTTGCGATGCCGAAACCCAGACATTAACCCTGGAATATATTCCCCACGCTATGAGTCAACATGCGTTAGCGGAACGCCGCGACGTGTTGACGACTATTACGCGTATTCATCAATACCCCGTCGATAAGCATTGGGCCTTTAAACACCACCATTGGCTGCAGAACAAAACTGCAAGCGCGCTTGAGCTGCTGAAGCTACCGAATGAGTCTGTTGCGATTGTTCTCGATATTGAAAAATATGGCGCATGCCTGTTTAGCCCGCAATCGCTTATCTCTGGTGATACCAATGCAGGGAATTGGGGAATAAGAGATCAGGGAGAAGTGGTGTTATATGACTGGGAGCGATTCAGTACCGGCAGCCCGGCAATTGACCTCGCCCCTTAATTAAAGGGATGGGAAACATCTCTGATTACATTCATATCGCAAAACGATATCAAGAAGTTTTACCATCCACTGATGCCGCAGCGCTGGCTCAGGAGATTGCTATCTGCAAACTATGGATAGTCACCGAAGTCCTCTATATTCTTTCTCGCAACCATAAGGCTGATCTCAGCAAATATATCGATTGGTATCGCAGACATTTGCCAACATGGCTAACTCAGCTACGGCAATTCTTAGGATAGGCCGTCGCCGTAGTGATGCTTAGTATTTAGCTGACGCGGCGTAGCAGAATCACCAGGACAAACACTCCGCCGACACCGGCGGTGATAATCCCAATTGGCAGTTCCTGAGGGGCTGCGAGTGTTCTACTAAGAATGTCACCGGCAGAGAGCAGGATTGCGCCCATTATACCCACCAGTGGTAATAATCTTCGGTGACGCACTCCGGCAAAGGGACGCGCCAGATGCGGTACCATCAACCCAACAAAACCAATCACACCGGTTAGCGAAACCAGGATTGCAGTGGCCATAGAACAGCAGAGGAAAACCTCGGTTCGTAAGCGATTGACGTTAATACCCAGTGACCAGGCGGTTTGCTCTCCAGCCAACAGGGCATCGAGGGCTCGCCAGCGTCGTGAGATAAGCACAATGAGAATGACCAGTGCGGTAGCGGCAAATCCGAGATTTTCCCAGCGTGCATAACCTAAACCGCCAAGCGCCCAAAACAGTGCATTGCTGGCAGCCCGCTGATCGCCGGAAAAAATCAAGAAGTTGGTCAACGCCCCAAATAAAAATGACACCGCCAGCCCGCATATAATCAGCTTTTCAGTTCCTTTATGTGATTGCGACATAAAGATAATCATCACGGCCGCGGCAGACAGCATCCCTCCGACAAATGCGGCTATGGGTAATGTCCACGAACCCAGACTGTCGCCAAGACGGGTTATCACCAGCACCACGCCTGCAGAAGCACCAGAAGAGAGGCCGAATAAAAAGGGATCGGCTAAATCGTTGCGCGTGGTGGTTTGTAGCAAGGAACCGACCAGAGCCAACCCGGCACCGGCAATCATGCCCAGTATCGTGCGTGGTAGCCGTAATTCGAGCACGATGCTTTTTATCATCGGATCGACCTCACCATGCACCAGGCCGAGGGAGGTCAACACTTGTGAAAATGAGAGTGGCACGCTGCCATTCGCAACACTTGCCAGAACGAGCCCCGCAAGCAAAAGCGGGGCGACTATCCATACCAGCAAAAAACGCTTGTTTACGAACATTAGTTAAATGCTGCCGGATAAAATGCGCGGGCAAGTTTAGTAATCGCGGTGATATTGGCAGGGCCTGGTGTCAGTTCCTGATACTTCAGTTTCAGATAGCGATGATGAAGCACCGCTGGCGTATTCTTCATCAGCGGATGTTGTTCCAGGAAACGCCGTAATCCATCAGCGCCACCGTTATAGTCAGACTGATAGTCCATAAGAATAATAAACTCAGGCTCCGCGGCAGCAACACTTTCCCAGTTGGTCGCGGCCCAGCTTTTATCCATCGTGTCCATGACGTTTTTACCGCCAGCAGCTTCGATAATTGCCGTTGGCATGGCATACGCACCGCTGGTGAAAGGCTTATCTTCGCCTGAGTCGTAGAGGAAAACGCGCACTGGTTTATGCCCGGCAGTCTTTTGGGTTAAGTTCGCAACCTCCCTTTTCCAACTATCGACCAATTTCACGGCATCTTCTTCTTTGCCAAAGACTTTCCCCAGGCGCAGCATATCGCCATATAGCAGCTCCATACTGGCGCGTGGGCGATGGCTATTAACGTGGATACAACTTTCACTCAGGATCAGCGTCTTGATGTTAAATTTTGCCAGTGCCTGAGGCGTGACATCACCACGTAAACCGTAATTCCAGCCTGCGAAGAACAGGTCGGGCTTTGCCGCCAGTAACGTTTCCATCGAAGGGTATTTGGGTGCAATCTCCGGGATAGAACCCTGCAAACGAGTAAATGCCGGGATATTTTTGTACCAACCAGAAATGCCACTGACGCCTACGATTTTTGGTTGTAGATGTAGAGCGAAGGCCATTTCAGACATATTGATGTCATGAACGACCATGCGCTTAGGTGCCTCGGTAAACGTCATTGGTTTACCACAGTTATCGACGGTGACCGGGAAGCCAGAGGCACCCGCGCCGCCAGAAATCACGGTCAGTAACGCCGCCAGAATTGATTTTTTCACACATACTCCTGATTCACTATTGCCGCAAGTGACTGACCTTGCAGACATGAATAGCGGGGACAGGGTGTCCAGAATGGAACCTCACCTGAGCACACTTCCCGGATAGCGACGTGCGCTAAAACGGTAGAACCGAAAGCGAAACTCTCGCTTCCTGATAAACCGCCGCACCATACAGGAATTGATGGGGTGAATAGGTCTGGTCAGATCAAACAATGCTTAGTTATTTGTATTTCAATCAAATTGTGATGGCAGGGCTTCGAAGATGCGCAGTGTTTTGCCATTGTTGGGATGTGTAACATGCAGGCTCTGCATACCGAATATCTTTGCAAGCCAGGGGGAGTCCAGAACCTGCGCCGGCGTACCTCGGCAAATCAGTTGCCCCTGGTTCATCATCAGAACCTGGTCAGAGAAAGGTTGAATCAATTCAAGATCATGCAACACCGCAATGGTGGTGATGTTTTTGTGTCTGACGAGGCTGAGCAACTGATGACGGGCGAGTGGGTCGAGATGATTGGTCGGTTCGTCCAACAACAGCAAAGCCGGTTGTTGTGCCAGAACACGGGCTAAACCTGCTCGTTGGCGCTCACCACCGGATAATTTCCCCAAAGAAACCTGTTGTAAATGCGTGATACCAACATCATCAATCGCTTCAGTAATGGCCTTTTCATGTTCGACATTTGGATATTCGGCCTGCCAGGGAATGCGCCCCAATGCCACATATTCCCGGACTGTTAGACGTAAATCTGCATTATCATGTTGGGTCAGTAGCGCGACGGAGCGCGCGCGTTCAATGGGTTTCATGCTGCTTAACGCTTTACCCCGAATCACAATCTCGCCGCGGGCGGGTAGCAGTTCGCTGATGATAAGCCGTAACACAGTCGATTTCCCGCTACCATTTGGCCCTATTATCGAAACAAACTCACCGGGATAAATATCAAATGACACCGCATTCACCTGGGGTGTTTTACCGGCAAAGAAGTGGGTTAGGTCACGAACAGATAGCAGGCTTTCAGGCGCGTTCATTGGCAATGTCATTAGCTGAAAATGGCGCTTAGGATAGCAGCCATGTTTAGCCTGGCAAGCAGTAAGGATCGATAATCAGTTGCCAATGTCTTCGCTATATAATTTAATATATATCGAATTTACTCCTTTCCCAGATGGCAATTATGTTAATCCTTCGTAATATCGTACTGGTTCTTGCCAGTATGTTTTTCGCATTGAACGCCCAGGCAGACAGAATCATCACTGACCAACTTGGTCGCCAGGTTACTATTCCTGATCATGTTGAAAAAGTGGTGGTGTTACAGCATCAGACCCTGAATCTATTGGTTCAGCTCAATGCACAAAATGAAATAGCAGGAGTGATGACCAGCTGGAAAAAACAGCTTGGCCCTGAGTTTTCACGTTTTATGCCTGAGATTACCTCGCTGCCGACGCCGGGTGATCTCACCTCGGTAAATATCGAAAGCTTGCTGGCTATTCATCCGCAAGTAGTATTCGTCGCCAACTATGCACCCGCTGAGATGATTCAGCAGATTCAAAGTGCTGGAATACCTGTCGTGGCAGTCTCTTTGAGAAAAGATGCTGACGGGCAGCAGGATAAAATGAATCCGACGATGGCGGATGAAGAGCAGGCCTACAACGAAGGGCTAAAACAAGGTATCCGCCTGATTGCAGATGTGGTGGGGCGCAAACCTGAGGGTGAAGCACTCATCAAGTATACCTTTGCGGCGCGCGAGAAATTTAACGCACCGGTTGCAAATATCCCGGATACGCAGAAAGTGCGTGTCTACATGGCGAACCCTGATTTGATGACTTATGGCTCAGGAAAATACACTGGGCTTATGATGAAACACGCAGGTGCGCTGAACGTCGCCGCAGCCAGCGTAAAAGGGGCGCGCCAGATTTCTCTGGAACAGGTATTACAGTGGAATCCACAAGTTATCTTCGTGCAAGATCGCTATCCGCAGGTGGTAACTGAAATCCTGAATGACCCGAACTGGCAGGGTATTGATGCCGTGAAAAACCATCGAGTCTGGTTAATGCCGGAATACGCGAAAGCCTGGGGTTACCCGATGCCGGAAGCCCTGGCGATTGGCGAGTTGTGGATGGCAAAAAAACTCTATCCGGATGCCTACAAAAACGTCGATGTTGATGCCCAGGCGCAAGATTATTACCAGAACTTTTATCGTGTGAACTGGCAGACCGATGCTAAGCAGTGAGTCATTTATTCCCCAGCAACTGGTACTGATTATCTCAGTGCTGTTGCTTGGAGTTGCTTCACTTTGCGTAGGTCAATATTCACTTACGCTCAGTGAAGTTCTCCATCAGCTAACGCATTACTCCGATACGCAAGGTATTGCCAACCAGGTCATCTGGACGGTAAGACTGCCGCGTATTCTGATGGCGTTGCTTGCCGGTGGTGCGCTGGGGTTATGTGGAGCAACCCTGCAAGGTGTTTTCCATAATCCGCTGGTTGATCCACATATCATCGGCGTGACGTCAGGCGCAGCCTTTGGCGGCACACTGGCGATTCTGCTAGGTCTTGAACCATTATTGATGATGGGGTCGACATTTTTCTTCGGACTGAGTGCATTGATTCTGGTCTATGCGATTGCCGCTTTGCAGGGGCGAGAAAACGCGTTGGTGCTTATTCTCTCCGGCATCATTCTCAGTGGTTTTTTTGCAGCCCTGGTAAGCCTTATTCAATATCAGGCCGATACAGAAGAAGTTTTACCTAACATCGTCTTCTGGTTGTTGGGGAGTTTCGCGACCGCCAACTGGCATAAAGTTATAATGCTGGCTGTTCCGGTCATGATTTCTACCGCGATTTTATTCCAGTTACGTTGGCGCATTAATTTATTGTCACTTAATGATAAAGACGCGCAGGCATTGGGTGTTTCCGTGGTACCACTTCGACGCAGCGTACTGGTTTGCTGTGCATTTTTGGTCGCAGCACAGGTGGCTGTCAGCGGCAGTATTGCGTGGGTGGGATTAGTCATTCCTCATCTGGCGCGTCTTCTGGTGGGAGTCGACCATCGCCGTTTGCTCCCCACAGCATTCTGGATGGGGGGGGGTTTTATGATTGTCGTCGATGATATTGCCCGCACGTTAATGCAAGCCGAAATCCCACTGGGAATCATCACCGCTTTATTGGGGGCACCGCTGTTTACCTTTTTGCTAATACACTCAAGCCGCAGAGGCCGTCGATGAAAACGGGTGAACTACGTGTTCAGCGACTGTTATATGGACACAAAGAGCCGTTGTTTGAACCGCTCAGCTTTCACTGCCAGCAAGGGGATGTTTGGGCAGTTCTCGGACGTAACGGTTTGGGGAAAAGTACTTTACTTGACACACTGACAGGTACATTAAAACCCCTTGCTGGGAATATAGAGAATGAGGGCGGAATTGGTATTGTTGCGCAACAGTCGCACTTGCCCTTTCCGTACACAGTAAGCGATGTGGTGCTGATGGGAAGGGCGCAGCATGTGAAGCTATTTTCACAGCCGGGTAGTGAGGACAAGCATAAAGTTATCGAGGCGCTGGAACAGTTAAATATTGCACAGTTGGTTTCAACGCCTTTTACTTCCCTCTCTGGCGGGCAGCAGCAATTAGTAATGATTGCCCGCGCACTTGTGACTGCCAGCCAAATCTTATTGTTGGATGAACCTTGCTCAGCACTAGATTTAGCTAACCAACAGGTAGTGTTACAACTGATTAGCGATCTGGCTCACCGCCAGCAACGCGGCATCGTTTTTACCACCCATGACCCAGTTCATGCATTACAGGTCGCAACTCATACGCTGCTACTTTTGCCTGGAGGGAAATGGTTGGCCGGCACGACCGATACCATCGTTAATGAAGCGAATCTGTATCAAGCGTATGGTTTAACGTTGCGTAAAATAAGGATGGACAACTACGCCACCCCATTTGTTGCGCCACTCTTTACGATTGAGAAGTGAGTGGTAAAAAACCCGCGCTAGTCAGAAACGCTTGTCCTTTATGGCTAAGAATAAATTCAACCAGCGCTATTACCGCTGCGGAGTTTTCGAGCACAGCCAACTGATATTCGCACCGAATATTGTGCTCAGGCGCAATCGCGACGCAACGGACATCCGGTTGCTCGGCCAACACTTTGCCATAATGCGCATAGCCGATAAAAACATCAGCGAAGCCCTGGCGCAAAATCCAGGCGCTAGCCAGTTCACCTGGCGGAACGCTGAGTGTGTCACGGCCACCGACCAGTGGAATTGCCCGCAGGCGCAGTTGCTGCCCGAGACCTTGGTGAAACTGTTCGAGTTTATCAAACAGTGCCCATGTGTAATCACCAGACGGGTCACACCCAGGCGTGGATGTACCAACCCTTAATGCTGGGTCAGTGAGCAAGTCCAGCCAGTCGCCGTTTTTTTGCGTAGTTAATACCAGTTGATTCCAGGTGAAGGTTTCGGTTTTGATCGCTTTACCTGTCGCAAGTAAGTGTTGAGGATGCTCCCGGTTGGCAGAAGCGAAAAGTGCACAGGGTTCTCCCGCTTCAATGCGCTCTCTCAATAACCCTGCCGGGCCGTATTGCGCTGCAACCTCAATCCCGGTGAGATGGGTAAAATGGTTAAGTAGCGGGTTTAAAGCCAGTCGTAAACTGCCTGCGGCAAGCAAAGGTAAAACGCAAGTCATTATTTTTAGTTCTCTCGCTGAAGGTTTGGTTCAGCAGATATAAACCATCATGCTTAACTTTTACTAATGGTTTTTGTTAATTTCAAAATCGCACTGCGTTATTATTCAGGCAGTACGCCAGGGGATTAATCTGTAAATGCCCAAATGATAAGTTTATATAACTTGTAGGTTAGAAAACCAAAACTTAGTGCGAAGAAAATCGATACTATAGATAGCCTGGGATATAGATATTTTGGCATGTAATAGTAAAGATCAGAAAAAATCCACTTTGTCACCAAGTAGCTTAAGAACGAAAAGAAATATGCTTCAGCTATATTTTTACTTTTACGTTTCATGAGTAAAGACTCCGTCAATAATCAAGTAAAGAAATAACCTTATATAACATTCATCGTAATATCCACTTAATTAGGTGGTTGGCTGCTTTTTGCGCACGCCACGTTGATCTTTAACATCAAATTATTTCCAGTTAAATTTTGTATAAAATTAAACAAAGAAAATAAAATTCAGCACAAATTAAATAACACGCAACACTGTTGAAACATAAAATCCGCATTCTTATTTTTGGTATTTGGCAACAGAATTTGTTCGTTTTGCCGCCTATTTTTTGAATCAGGATATAGATGAAGTACAAAAAGCTCATTCTAATTGCCGCTTTGGCTATTGCGGGTTGTAGCGCAAAGGGCGATACGGCTAGCCAGCAACGAAGTGCCATTCAGCAGATGCGAATTGATACGCTGATAAAACTGTATAAGGTCCACCCTGAAGCCCGCAGTGAGATTCTGAAGTCAAAAGGGTATGCGGTGTTCTCCAATAATAGCAGTAAGATTTTATTATTTGGATTTGGCAGTGGATATGGTGTTGTGAAAGACCTCAGGTCAGGGAAAGACACCTATATGAAGATGGCACAGGCTGGGGCAGGACTGGGGATGGGGGTGAAGCAACAGCGAACCGTACTGGTGTTTAAGGACAGCAAAGCGCTGAGCAATTTCATTAAGAATGGCTATATTGTCGGCGCTGATGCGAATGCCGCGGCTAAATATGACGATAAAGGGTTGCCTGCGCTGGGGGCTTCGGCAAGTGCTGTCGCTCCGGACAATGTAGCTGTGCCTAAACCCGTGGGTGTATACGAACTCACCGAAAAAGGCCTTGCCGCACAAGCCATGGTTAATGGTTACAAATACTGGCCAGATGAAGCTCTGAACAGTAAGTGATGTAGAGAAGCTAACGGCACGATGGTGCCGTTTTTTTATAGGTAATTTTCCAGCCTCGAAAGCAGAAGGGTAAAGAAGTGTAAAAAACTATTTCATTTGCTTATGGCAATACATAGCTTCAATTTCAATTATGCACTGGCTTTTTCATCAATACCGACAATAAATAAAGAACCAGCAAAACATGTTATAGGGTTAGGTATGCTTAACAACTACAGCGTAAGAACCGTTATCCTTGTTTTTATATCTGCCTCTTTTGTCTTCATTGATCTAATGGCATTCCTTCTGGTAGCAAATGTGAGTGTCATCCTCATGTTGAACATCGTCGGAGTTATCTTGATCTCAAGTTTATGGTTTTACATGACTAAATATCTTGTGAGGCCGATTAACGAGGTTAAAAGAAATATTGATGAAATAAACTCAGGGAATTTATCAATTTCTATCCGCGAGTTTGGCAATAACTGTGCGGGGAAATTGATTCCAGGGATAAATAGCCTTGCAAAAGAAATATCCAGTCTGGTCATGGATATAAGAAAATCATCCAATTCGGCCAGCATTTTATCCGGCACGCTGGCTAACCAAAGTGCCGAACTCTCAGTCAAAACTGAACAGCAATCGGCCATGCTGATGCAAACAGCATCAAGCATGGAAGAGATTTCAGCGGGGACAAAGAGCAATGCAGAAAACACGCGTCAGTTAAACGATATAACCAATGAAGCCCATAAATCTGCAGGTCATGGGAGTCAGTTGATGCATAAACTCACGGAGAATATGGTATCCATTACTGATTGTTCGAAGAAAATGACCGAAATTATTAGCATTATTGATGGGATAGCATTTCAGACGAATATCCTGGCGCTTAATGCAGCAGTTGAAGCTGCGAGAGCGGGTGAACACGGCAAAGGATTTGCAGTGGTAGCGGGTGAAGTTCGGGTGTTAGCTCAAAAAAGCTCTGAGTCTGCCAAAAACATAAAAGCACTGATTGAAAAAACAAATACCAATGTAATGCAGGGTGCAAAACTTGTATCTGAAGCAGAAAAAAACATGCACGACATCGTTTCAGGGTCAGATGATCTTAACATGCTGATGGAGCATATTTTCATATCGACGAATGAGCAGGAAAAAGGTATTCAACAAATAACCATTGCTTTGTCCGAACTGGAAAAAGTCACTCTGAGTAATGCTGCAGTCGTTGTGGAGCTCGCGGAATCCTCAGACGTTTTAAAAAACCAGGTCGTAGAACTTCAAAAAAGAACCAATAATTTACGCTTGAATGGTGAAGATAAAAACACGATGCCTGTGGCTCCGCTCTTAGTCCCAACGAAGCAGGAAAAACATACATCAGAAGGTCACTGGCAGACATTTTAAATTACCATAATTAACGACCTGAACTGTACCCCAACTGTTGGATATTCAACGCATTAAGGTACAGTTTTTAATGTTAAATTTTTAATTTTCTGGCTGCAGATATTTTTATTAATTTAAGGTTCAATTGCCTGCTGGATAATTTGTGCGCTATTTGATCAGGGCGTGATACGATGAACCTCATTCATTGAAAGGCTAATCATCATGTCTATATTCGATTATGCAATGAAGCGCTTTAGTAACGCCACAAATGGCACTGTGACATGTCCAATCTGTGGAAATAAAGCCTCTTTTCCCGCTAACAAAATTCGCCAGGGGCAAACATTGCTCTGCCCAAAATGCAAATCACTGTTTGTTGTGCCGCGCTAATACTGTTGCCCACAGCACGTAGCGACTAACGCCAGCAATCCTCTTCTTTTATGAAGATTCTCTCTGGCGAATTGAGCCAAAGAACCTGCGCTGAGCATACAAATCAGCGCACGTAATGGCGATTGAAACCGCTTTAAATTCTTCTGAACATTCATACTTCGCTTACCAACGAAGCATCATCTTATTGAATCCCTATAGTAGGCCTCACAAGCGTACATTCAGGAGCAGTATTATGATTGCAGTAATTTTTGAAGCGAATGCCATACCTGCGCAACAAGAGCGGTATCTCCAACTGGCTGCAGAATTAAAGCCAGAGCTGGAGCAAATTGCAGGATTTATTTCTATTGAGCGTTTTCAAAGTCTGAATACCGTAGGAAAAATCCTGTCGCTGTCATGGTGGGAAAGTGAAGAGTCTGTCATAGCGTGGAAACAAAACCTAAAACACCAGGCTGCTCAATTTGAAGGGCGGGAATCTATATTTTCTTTTTACAGAATCAGAGTTGCACATGTCCTGCGCGATTATTCATCTGAAAATAGAGATTCTGGCCATGTATGATATTAACGTTATTCTTACCAATACTCCGTGGGCACTGTCATCGCTGGGATCTTTGCTCGGCCAAAGTGGGATAGGACTTGAAGGCGGCGGTGTTTTTACCATCGGTGATGAAAGCCATGCTCATTTTCTGGTTGAAGATGGTGAGCTTGCGCGGCAAGTGCTTAGCGAGGCTGGTTTGAATGTTAAAAATATCACATTGCCATTAATCAGAAAGTTAAAACAAGAAAAGCCTGGAGAGCTTGGTGAAATTGCCAAGGTCATTGCTCTGAATGGAATTAATATCAATGTACAATATAGCGATCATAATAATCGTTTGATTCTTCTGACCGACAATAACGACCTCGCCGCTAAAGTAACCAAACAATGGGAAGTGCCTGCGGAATGAATTTAAATGTTTCAAAAACTGCTGTTGATGAAACTGACTATCTCGAAACATCCATGTCAGTTGTTGCATCGGCTATTGCTGACCCATCGCGGGTCAGCATTCTTTGTGCGCTAATGGATGGTCGGGCATGGACGGCAACAGAATTAAGTACGGTTGCCAATATCGCCGCATCAACAACACAAGCGCGCATCTCGCAAAACTGCTTAATAGCCGCTTAGTTACATGCCTGTCTCAAGGGCGGCATCGTTATTACCGCCTGGCTGGAAGCGATATTGCAGCTCTTCTTGAAACTTTGATGGTGGTATCAGTGCACAGTGGAAAGACGCTTGAGACCAAAACACCCACACATTTACGTGTTGCCCGGACATGCTACGACCATATGGCCGGAGAAGTTGCTGTTGGAATCTATAACTTCATGTTCAAAGAAGGCTGGTTTTCTCCTGATGGTAATCTGCTTTCGCCGATGGGAAAGCTCCAGTTTCAGAATATGGGCGTGCTCATCGACCCTAATAGCAGGCGCAAAAGTTCCTGTGCTTGCCTTGACTGGAGCGAGAGAAGATTTCACCTTGGAGGCAGTGCTGGTGCTGCACTGATGCTGTTCTTTGAACAAAAGGGGTGGATAACTAAAATCGCTGGTTACAGAGAAGTGGCAATTACAGAAAAGGGCAAAGTCGATTTTTTACGGTTATTCCAGCTCACTGTGAATTGAATAGAACGAGATCTTCAAAGCATTGATTCCGAGCAATCCTTTGCTCTTTAGCAGCCTGTTAGGCTTCAAAATATGCGATACGATACCCATCATTTTCAGGAATAACGTGAGCAAATCCTGGTCTGGCAAAGTGCATGCCTGCGATGAGCCATTTTTCTCGGGCTGCTTGTTCCAGAATTTTTTTCCTGGTCGCTTCCGCTTGTACCGGGTCGCAGTCAAACGCAATAGAAACAGCCGGTTGCGCTGATTGAATATGCGGGAAATGGACAATATCTCCCCATATCACCAGGTTTTTATTATCCGACTCAATGCGAAACCCGGTGTGACCTGGCGTGTGCCCCGGAAGCCAGACCGGATGAATACCTTTAGCAATCTCATTCCCATCCAAAAATCTGACACTCTTTTCATAGACATCCAGCGTTCGGCGCACCAGCGCAAAATTGCGTTGACCACGCTCACTTGCTTGTTTTTGCCAGGTATCATTGCGCCAGTATTTTGCTTCCAGAGCATTAAGATGGAGTGTCGCATTCTTAAAAACGGGGCGCCCCTCAATGTCGAGCAGGCCGCCAATGTGATCAGGATGACCGTGCGTTAAAAGAAGGGTATCGATTTCTTCTGGGCTACTGCCGGCAGCATAAAGGTTTTCCTTGAGCTTCCCTCCAGCATTATTCAGACCACCTGTACCCGCATCAACCAAAATGGTTCGCCCAGCGCCACGGATAAGATAACAGTTGATGTGAATATTGCCTGGTTCAGAAATCCCGGCATTACGCTGTATTTCACCAGCCTCAGCAATATCAATACCGCACAATAATTCAAGGCTTGCAGACATATTGCCGTCACTCAGGACGGTAACCCGGTAATCACCGATTTGATGAGATGCAAAGGACGGGTAGCTCATGAACAGTTCCTCTTGAGAGCATGACAAATTGTGGAGAAGGAATAATCCTTCAACTGACATTTCGTCATGCTACACGCTGTATTATCGCTTCTGAATCGATATTATTTCATGATTCAGTGACATTTTGTCACTGACGATAAAACCCACCCTCAACTAAAAAGGCAGCGGTTATGCGTAGAAATATCCCCAGTAGCGCTTCGTTGCTGGCTTTTGAAGCCGCAGCAAGACACGGTAATTTTGCCCGTGCGGCAGAAGAACTCTCGCTGACGGAAGGTGCCATCAGCCGTCAAATTGCACGCCTCGAATCGCTACTGAAATGTAAGCTATTTGACCGAACGGGAAGTCGCGTGAAGCTCAATCCTGTCGGGGCGCGCTATGCGCGTCACGTGGGTGAAACGCTTGAGCGCCTGGACCGAGATACTCAATACATAACGGGAATGCCGGAAGGAAACAGAAGTCTGGAGTTAGCTGCGCTGCCGACCTTTGCCAGCCGCTGGCTCATTCCTCGCTTGAGCGGTTTCAGAAAGCAGCATCCAGACATCACACTGAATATAGCGGCCAGAATCGATCCATTTATTCTTACCGGTAGTGGCTTTGATGCGGCAGTGCATTTCGATCACCCCGCGTGGGCGGGTATGCGCATGGATTTCCTGTTTAAGGAGAATCTGGTTCCGGTATGTCATCCAGAGCTGCTTACAGATACAGATCTTTCCAGCCTGTTAAACGAGCTACCGCGAATTCATCGCAGACAAAATCCAGAGGCTTGGTATAGCTACGCTTGTGAAAGTGGAATTGTCCTCGATAATCCGGCACAAGGGGTCAGATATGACCTTCACGAAATGGCAATCGCAGCGGCGCTGGCAGGAGATGGCGTGGCATTAGTACCGTGGATGTATGTTGAAAAAGATCTCAGCAGTGGGGCACTTGCAGCGCCCTGGCCCAAATCTGAAGTGCTGAGTAAAAACTTTTGCCTGGTGAAACCAGTAGAGACTGGAATAAATGACACTGCACTACAGGCTTTCGAGCAATGGTTTAGGGCTGAAATCACTGATAGCGGGCAATAACGTAATACGTGGGAGCAAATATGGCCGCACCAGCGACCATATTGCATCAGTATTGAAAACGTTATGGGTTACTTCGAAAACTCGCAAGTTTTCGCTTTTGCTCTCCGCGAGCACTGAAATTGCCCGGTGAAAGCCAGCCTGAAAGTGCGCTTTCTACTGTTGGCCATTCAATATCGATAATAGATAACCAGTCCGTGTCACGGTTGCGTTGTTTGCGTGTCATGGCCTGACGGAAGCGTCCTTCAAATGTGAATCCCAGTCTGTCTGCCGCATTTCTGGAAGCCAGGTTGAGCGAGTCACAACGCCATGCCACGCGCCGATAGCCCAGAGAAAATGCATTTTTCAGCAACAAAAATATGGCTTCTGTGCCCATGGCGGTTCGTTGCATCCTGGGTGACCAAGTGACATGTCCTATTTCGATCGCACCGTTAACAACATCAATATTGCTAAAGCAGACGACACCAACCGGAAGACTACTGTTTATTTCCGCCACGGCCCATGCAACCAGCCCGGAATCGTTAATTTTATTCTCAACCCAAAGCTGCATTTGCTGTAAGCAGGTAGGCTGCTCAGCACCAAGCCAGGTCCAGTCTCTATCATCAGGCGCCTGTGAGAACGCTTCAAGAAGATCACCGCAATGGCTGGTTTCAAGAGGTAAAAGATAACAGTAATGGCCACAGAGCTGGGCTCGGGCCGGAAAGGGTGCAGGTTGCCAGTCGGAAAGCGGGAAACCAACAGGCTGACCATATTTATTCGTATTCAACGATCATTCACCTTCTGCTTTGCAAAATTGCGCGATAGCCATTGTGGTAACGACAAAGAGCCTATTAAAAACATGATGATCAACTCAAGCATCACAAGCTGGATATCATGCTGATAACCGTTTACTTCCCCTAAAGCGTTAACACGCCTCAAGTTGCCAGCTACCCTCGGTGATAGATAAGCGTTCAGTTAAATTCAGGTTTTTCAAGAACGTCTCATCGTGCGAAACCACCACCAATGCCCCCTGATAAGTCCGCAGCATTGTCTCCAGTGCCTGAATAGAAGGCAAATCCAGATGGTTGCTGGGTTCATCGAGCAGCAATAGTTGTGGCACGGGATCAGCGTACAACACACACGCCAGCGCAGCTTTCAGGCGCTCACCACCACTCAGGCATCCGCTGGCAATTTGGATTTTGTGAGCATCCAGGCCCAACTGCGCAAGCCGCATGCGCAAATCAGCTTCACTGGCATTGCGGTTGGCTTCACGTATCTGCTCCAGAACTGAACGTTGCGGATCAAGGTTGTCGAGATGTTGATTAAGTAAGGTATGCCCATGTGGGATACGGAAAGCACCGCTTAATGGCTGAAGTTTGCCAGATAGTACGTTTAAAAGTGTCGATTTTCCGCAGCCGTTACATCCAACGATACCGATGCGTTGCTGAGCGTATATCGACAGGTTCAATGGTGAAGAAAAAGCTGTCACGAAAGGCAGTTGTATCTGATTTAGCTCTGCAACCAGACGCCGTGAAGGAGAGTTCACAGCAAGCGAATGCACAACGATTTCAGCATTATCTTCAACGCGCGTTGCCGCTTCATGCACGCGTTGATCAAGTAATTCCTGAGCGGCGAGATGGAGTTGGTTTAATTTACCGGCCGACGATTCACTGCGTTGCTTTTGTCCACCCAGCAAAATTTTAGCCTGATTAGCTTCTCGCCCCTGGCGATGACCACGCGATTGCCGTTTCTCTAAACGTTCTTTCTGATCCTGAAGGTTCTTCTGTTCGCGCTGGCGTTCACGTTTTCTCTGTTCCAGCAGCTGAAGTGCGCTTTGTGTTTCTTGCGTTTTTTGCTGGGCGTAAAACGAGTAATTGCCGCCATAATTGTTCAAGCCGATGGATGAAAGCTCAACAATCCGCTGCATCGATTCCAACAATTCTCGGTCATGGCTTACCACCAATAGCCCGGCAGGCCAGCGTTGTAACTGAGCAATCAATGCAAGACGGTTTGCTCTATCAAGGTGGTTACTGGGTTCATCGAGAATCAAAAAATCGGCCTGTGAAAGCAAGGCCCCTATGAGTGACACGCGCATGGCTTCGCCGCCACTCAACTGGCTGACAGGTGTTGATGGCGCAAGATGCCCCAGTTCACACCGCTCTAACTCAATGTCCAAACGCTGGCGTATATCCCACTGCTGGCCGACCAATTCAAAATCTGCCATTGAGACACTACCCATTTCGATGCGCTCAAGTGCGCCAATAATGGATTGAATCCCTGCGAGTTCTGCAACGGTCATTTCTGCCTGATAGTGGGTTTGCTGAGCCAGATAATACGCAACGCCGGAACAGTTACATCTGCCCGATGAAGGAGGGATTATCCCGGCCAGAATTTGCGAGAGAACGCTTTTACCCACACCGTTTCGCCCAACGAGGCCGGTATGACGTGAGTCGAAAGATTCATTGAGTTGTGAGAACAGCGTTGTGCCGTCAGGTAAGACAAAAGATACGCTTTCAAGCGTAATGAATGAATTCGTCATGTAACTACTCCATAGATGCCAGAAACTGGCCCGATAAGTCGGGACTAGTAAATTGGCCGTCAGACAGACGGCAGCATCAATGGCGCATTGGACGAATACCTATAAAGAAGAAATGATTATAGACATTTTAAATAGGGTATGAAAAAAGTAAAGGTTCGGGTGAAGAACGTGATTCAGGTAAATTCGCGCAAATGGGGAGTGAAGTGATGAAAGTTAGATTGGCAACGCCTGCAGAGGCAGAAGAGTGCTGGAACATCAGAAATCAAGCTATACGCCATGGATGCCAGAATAGCTACAGTGCTGCGGTAATTGCAGCATGGACACCTGAAGCAATGCCTGAAAATTACAGAGTGGTTATCGCGGCCAATCCATTTTTCGTCGTTGATGGGCAAGACAAACGACCTGTTGCCACAGGTTATCTCGATCTTTCTGAGGGGAGTGTTGAGGCTATTTTTACCTCGCCCGATTATATCGGCAAAGGGTTTGCCGGGCTTATTCTGCAAGCGATTAAAGATGAAGGGCGTAAACGTGGCTTTAAACAATTAACATTGTCCTCGACGCCTAACGCGCAATCTTTCTATGAAAAACATGGCTTTATTCTACTACGTGAAAACCTCCATTCTTCTGCTCTTGCCCAGGCAGACCTGCGCTGCATGGACATGTCCATTGAGCTGTAGCCCATCCAATTTTCTCCCTCTCGACTATCCTGACAGATGAGCGCAATGGCTCGTCTTTTCCTCAAAATCTGTCTTGTACTGTTCTGCTTTTTGCAACGTTAAGTCAGGAGAAAATTTTATGAATGCAGACATTAAGGGCGGTATTGATATCGCGATTAAAGTGCCATCACACCAATACCAACAGACGCTTGATTTTTATCGTAATGCCATCGGGCTCAAGGAAATCACAGATAAATCACCCGCTACCGGGTTTGTATTTGGCCCGAACCGTTTGTGGATTGATGAAGCCCCAGGTCTGAGCCAGGCTGAGGTCTGGCTTGAAATGTTCACACCCGATTTTAAGTCAGCTGAAACACATATCGAAAAGTGTGGAGTTGTCAGATGTGATGCTGTCGAGCCTTTGCCAGAGGGATTTAAAGGAGGATGGGTAATGAGCCCCTGTAATATTGTACATATGCTTCGCGAACCAGAAGCATGGTGAATCGAGGATTCTATTCCTGCATAAATACAGCAAATAGCCGCTGCAATAATTAAAACCTGCAGCGGCTAATAGTTCGTTGATTGTCCTCTATTTATCGATCTTCTTACCTTTTACATCAACAACCTGCTCACCATCTTCTTTGGTGAATGCGCCACGTTGCCCATCAGTCAATATATCCAGAACTATTTCTGAAGGCCGACATAGCCGGGTACCCAGAGGGGTGACAACAATTGGCCGGTTAATCAGGATTGGGTGCTGCAACATGAAATCAATCAACTGGTCGTCACTGAAGGAGTCGCTTGCCAACCCTAATTGTTCGTAAGGTTCGACATTCTTACGTAATAACGCACGGACCGTGATCCCCATATCGGCGATTAACTTTTTCAGTTCATCAAGGGCTGGCGGCGTTTCCAGATACAGAATAACTGTGGGTTCAGTGCCACTGTTGCGAATTAATTCCAATGTGTTACGGGACGTTCCACAAACGGGATTATGATAAATAGTTACATTGCTCATCGTGTTGATCTCTCGTTGAGGCCCATAAAATATCTCTTCCAGGCCTGTAATTTAAACAATAGTTATAGGGCTACTGACAACCGCAGGGCTAATGCCGCAAGCGTGACGAGCAACACAGGAATAGTCATGACTATGCCTAATCGGAAGTAATATCCCCAGGTAATCGTTATATTTTTCTGCGACAAAACATGCAGCCATAACAATGTCGCCAGACTGCCAATAGGGGTGATTTTTGGCCCCAAATCGCTACCTATAACATTGGCGTAAATCATTGCTTCTTTGATAACACCCGAAGCAACGCTGCCATCAATTGATAGGGCTCCGATCAGAACAGTCGGCATATTGTTCATAACTGATGACAAGAAGGCTGCCAGGAACCCTGTTCCTAATGTCGACACCCACAATCCTTGCTCTGCAAGTTGATTGAGTAGGGCGGAAAGGTAGTGAGTCAGTCCCGCATTGCGCAAACCATAGACCACCAGGTACATACCCAGCGAGAAAATCACAATCTGCCAGGGCGCACCGCGCAGCACTTTTCCGGTATTAATGGTATGACCGATCTTTGCCACAGCAAGCAGAATCAGTGCCCCAACGGCGGCCACCAGACTGACTGGTACGCCGAGTGGTTCCAGGCCAAAGAACCCCACTAATAGCAAAAGAAGGACCAGCCAACCGGCTTTAAAAGTACTGGGATCACGGATTGCTTCTTTTGGCTCTTTTAACAGAGCAACGTCGTAAACGGCGGGGATGTCCTTACGGAAAAACAGGTGCAACATAACCAGCGTTGTCGCAATGGCGACAAGGTTAACCGGCACCATCACGGCTGCGTATTGCGTGAAACCAAGGTTAAAGAAATCGGCCGAAACGATATTCACCAGGTTCGAGACAATCAGCGGCAGACTGGCCGTATCAGCGATAAACCCTGCAGCCATGACAAAAGCTAACGTAGCCCCCCGGCTGAAACCCAGCGCCAGCAGCATCGCAATGACAATCGGAGTCAGAATAAGTGCGGCACCATCATTGGCAAACAGTGCCGCCACCATTGCACCCAGCAAAACAATCCAGGTAAAAAGCAGTCGGCCACGGCCATTGCCCCAGCGTGCAACATGTAATGCGGCCCATTCAAAGAAGCCAGACTCATCCAGCAGTAGGCTGATGATTATCACCGCGATAAAGGTGGCAGTCGCATTCCAGACTATTTGCCAGACTATCGGGATATCCCCAGGGTGAACGACACCTGTTAGTAATGCCAGACCAGCGCCTAGTATGGCGCTCCAGCCAATCCCAAGACCTCTGGGTTGCCAGATGACCAAAACAAGAGTGAGCAAAAAAATCGCACTAGCCACTAACATTACAAACTCCAAACATATTTGAATAAGTAAATGTGTTTCATCGTTATCAACATGAGGATAATGAAGCTGCACTGAGCTTTTTCTGGATGTTCTCTCGCTCACTATTCCAGGCGGATTCAATAATGGTCGCAGCCCAGGCCGGCATATGTGGTGACAGGCGATAATGCACCCATTTTCCTTCCCGGCGATCGGTGACCAGCTCTGCTTCTCGTAATAGCGCCATATGACGCGATATTTTTGGTTGGGATTCTGCTGTCACTGCACAGATGTCGCAGACACATAACTCACCGGACTCCCGGAGTAGCATCACGATGGTTGAACGGGTTTCATCGGCAAGCAGTTTAAAAAGCTGAACAGGCTGTAGCATGTTGAACCTCGCTATGAATTTATGATACATATGATAAATCATATATGTTTTCTTTTAAAGCTTAGTGTTTAAGATGGAGAAATTTCATGACGCATTTATCAGCAATCGAACGGGAATGTTTTGATGATGAGATTGCCAGCAAACTGCAAAACGATACCCAATTGATGCCGCGTATTTTGATCCTCTACGGCTCAGTTCGGCAGCGATCGTACAGCCGGTTTGCAGCCGAAGAAGCAGGGCGTTTACTTAGCGAAATGGGGGCCGAGGTGAAAATCTTTAACCCTTCCGGCCTGCCTTTACCTGATGACGCACCGGAAACCCATCCGAAAGTGCTCGAATTGCGAGAACTGGTCAGGTGGTGTGATGGAATGGTTTGGAGTTCTCCGGAAAGACACGGAGCCATGAGTTCAGTGATGAAGGCTCAGATTGACTGGATACCACTGAGCGAAGGCGCTGTTCGTCCGTCACAAGGGAAAACACTGGCCGTAATGCAGGTTAGCGGTGGCTCGCAGTCATTCAATACGGTAAATCAGATGCGAATACTTGGACGTTGGATGCGAATGTTCACCATTCCAAATCAGTCATCAGTACCGAAGGCGTGGCAAGAATTTGATGATGAAGGACGTATGAAACCCTCAGCCTGGTATGACCGGATTGTGGATGTCGCGGAAGAACTGTTCAAAATAACGTTAATCCTGAAAGGGCATACTGAGTATCTGGCCGACCGCTATAGCGAAAGGAAAGAAAGCCATCAGGAGCTGTCCAATCGGGTTAATCAGGAAAAAATATGAGCATCTTCAAACACCTAAACCTCTCAGTAGGCAATTAAATTCGGAAGGAAGTTTGATGAACACCGGAATGAATATAGTGAAAAGGATCTGTAGTCTTGTTGAGACTGCAGATCCTTAAATCTCATTATAACGGACTCTGTTTATCGGCCAGCGTCCAAAATATTAATAGTTGGATATTACTTAGCTGTGGACAAACAGACTCATAATCCCTATCAAGAGTGAGCTGTAAAAAATGATTCCATATAAATTACTCGGAATATCAATCCATTTGCGAATGATCCCGAGGGCCACAACGGTTAATGCTGCTGGATAAATGGCGCAAAGTACTGGCACAGCAAAAGCAGTCAGCGAATTTAGGCCAAGCACGGAAATACCAGCAGAAGCAATCAGCGAAATGACGACCAGCAATCCATAAGATACTCCAGTATTTTGGTTGAAATATTGGGCAGTACCGGTTATCAGGCCGATTGCCGTGACCAGACAGGCAAGGGTAATTATCGCCGCCAGAAGGATACGTCCATAAGCACCAAATAGGGTTTCCACAAATATACTGATGATCTGCAGCCCATTAGTGGCATGTAATACTGGGCTGTGAGCACCCATTGAAAGGTAGCAGACATAAATCAGAATCAGCCCCACTGCGGCAATAACGGCGGCAGTTGTGGAGTATTTAAAAATTCCGGCTTTATGGGCAATGCCGCGTTGTTGCAAGGTATGCGTAATAATCGCGCCAAAGCAGAGGGCACTAATAACGTCCAGGGTCTGATAGCCGTTTATAAAACCCATGTTGAATGGATGTACCTCATAGGCATTTTCTGCAACAGTAATGGCACCAATTGGATGAATCCATGCGCAAATTCCAATGAAAATTAATGCGCTGATCTTCAAAGGCGAAAGAACAAATCCTACTATCTCTAGTAGTTTCCCCGGCTTGGCCAGTGTTGCGCCGGCAAGGCCAAAGAATGCCACTGAAAATAGAAGTTTCTGACCCCAGGACTCCTTTGCTCCGTGAGCAATAAGTTCGTAGCTGATTGTTGCTGTTCTTGGAGTCCCAAACAGAACACCAAGAGTTAGAAAGCAGACACTCATAAAAATGAAACTTACTCGTTTACCTAATGGCCGAGTTAACTCATTAATATCACCACCATTGATGGCCAGCGATATGATGGCCAGCGCGGGGAATAATACTGCGGTGATGATAAAACCAAATCCAGCTGTAAACGTATTACTCCCAGCTTGCATACCAACCAGTGGTGGGAAAATAATATTCCCGGCTCCAAGAAAGAGTGCGAGAGTCATCCCACCAAGCGCCAGAGTTTTAGAAAAAGATAATGTTATTTTTTGCGTCATGTTGTTAATACCAATATTAAATTGTGTTTAATGCGTCATTTTGAGTATTAAATAAATTCTATTGCTCATTTGGTAAAATTAAATATTTAAATTAACCATTATTTTTTTTCTTATTCTGCTGGTTGATTAAAAACCAACCCTTTCAGGAATCTTTTTGGAATTTTTAACTGATTATGTTTTTGGCGACTAGCATTGGGAAAATGGCGGGTTATCTTTTTAATTAATACAATTTGGTAACAACGGGATCTACGGGGAAGTTATTGAAGAAAGAGAGGGTTCATCTGGGGTGTTTCAGTTGCAGGGCTCATTCCAACTATTACTCACTTTAACAAAAACTAACTTACACCTTGTTAAAACCCACTCCGTAACAAGATTTTTCATATTAATTTACACATAACTACATGTTTATATTACTAGCATAAGCGTAGATTTAATTTGAAATGAAATTTAATACTCTGCAATGCGCCGTTTCACTTCCCATCATCTTTCAATTATGTCTACGACTCCTTCAAAGCTACAATAGTGAAATTCAACAAATTGTATTTTTTCTACATCTTTAGAAGCTCATACTTATAAATATCCATTAATGGGCATTTTGTATTCTGTTGGCACATTCAAATGAAAGAATTGTGTTGTAGGGTTTTTAATTAATTGTAGCTTTTATAAAAATAACAACAATATTCAAGAGGAGTAGCTCGTGAGCAATTTACTTGGTGTGATTAAAGCGGTAATTGGCCTGGTTTATGTAGTTGAAGCAGACGGCTCACAGCGCCTCTTGATAGAAGGTGACAGAATATTTAGTGGTGAGGAGATTGTTACTGGTGACAGTGGCGCGGTTAGTGTCTCCCTGCCGAATGGTAAGACGATGGATCTGGGGCGTAATAGCCACTGGACAGAACATGGCGTGAATGCAGTTAATACCGCCGAACATGACACTCAGGATGTCGCGTCTTTGCAAAAAGCCATTACCGATGGCGTTGACCCGACAAAAGCATTAGAAGCGACCGCTGCGGGTAATGAAACACCGGTACATCTTGAAGGTGGTGGTGGCGGACATACCCTCGTTCAATTAGATTTAACGGGAAAAGTGGTTGATCCTTCTGCTGGTTTCAACACCTTGGGGTTAGGCGTTCCAACACCAGAAATTAACCTCCCTCAAAGTGGGCTGACGACTGGCAACGATTCAAGTTCCTCTCCTGTTCTTCCTCCCCTTGTTCACATCGACGATTTTGCTGGTAACGATGGTTATGTTAACAAAAATGAAATCGACCACGCTCACGTCAGTGGGACAAGCAATGAAGATCACGTCATTCTGACTTTTACAGATAGCCAAAATAATACAATTACGATTGATGTTCCGGTCATTGATGGCCACTGGACCACACAACCTGACTTAAGTGGACTGGCAGATGGCAACATTTCTGTTTTAGCCACGGCAACTGATGTTGCAGGCCGCACCGCAACAAGCACGGCCGACGCTGTCATTGATACCGTTGGCCCGCAAGACCATATCACCATTGATAACGTAACATCTGACAACACCATCAATATCAATGAGTCCCATCAGAATTTGACTTCTGTTCACGGCACAGTCTCCGGCGATGCTGCGGTGGGTGATAAAGTGGTCTTAATGGTCGATGGCCAGGAATATGACGGCGTGGTTGTTGATCTTGGTAATGGTAAGTTGGGTTATCAGATTGATGTCTCAACACAAGGGTTGCTGGCAGACCCCAATATCCATGCCACAGTGACGTCGACAGATGCGGCGGGCAATACTACCCAGGCATCAAGCGATCATCATGTCGATATTGATCTCGATATTCATAACTCAGTAACCATTGGCACGGTAGCTGGCGACAACACCATTAACGCCAACGAATCTCATCTGCCGACTTTCATCAACGGTGATGTGGGCGGCGATGCGAAAGCGGGCGACCATGTGGTGGTCAGCGTCAACGGTCATGACTACGACGGTGTGGTGGTGAAAGGGCCTCACGGCAAGCTGCATTACGAAGTGCCGGTGCCGACCAATGTCTTTAACGAAGGTGCCAATGATGTGAAGGTAACGGTCACCAGTTTTGATGCGGCCGGCAACGAAGCGATCGCCACCGAAGACAAAACCGTTACTCTCGATACTCTCGCACACAATACCATCACCATAGACACCGTAGCCGGTGATAACACGGTAAATACCAATGAATCCCATATGCCGACCTTTATCAGTGGAGAGGTTTCCGGTGATGCGCAGGCGGGGGACCATGTGGTGGTCAGCGTCAACGGTCATGACTACGACGGTGTGGTGGTGAAAGGGGCTGACGGCAAACTGCATTACGAAGTCCCACTGCCGGACGGCGCGCTGCACGAAGGCAACAACGATGTGAAAGTGACGGTTACTGGTGTCGATGATGCCGGTAACATCGCGATTGCCACCGCTAATCAGAATGTCATCGTCGATACTCAGGCAAATAATAATGTGACCATTCATACCGTCGCGGGCGATAACACGGTGAACGCGCACGAGTCCCATATGCCGACCTTTATCAGTGGTGATGTCACAGGTGATGCGCAGGCGGGGGACCATGTGGTGGTCAGCGTCAACGGTCATGACTACGACGGTGTGGTGGTGAAAGGGCCTGACGGCAAACTGCATTACGAAGTCCCACTGCCGGACGGTGCGCTGCACGAAGGTAGCAATGATGTGAAAGTGACGGTTACTGGTGTCGATGATGCCGGTAACATCGCGATTGCCACCGCTAATCAGAATGTCATCGTCGATACCCAGGCAAATAATAATGTGACCATTCATACCGTCGCGGGCGATAACACGGTGAACGCGCATGAATCCCATATGCCGACCTTTATCAGCGGCGATGTGGGTGGCGATGCGAAAGCGGGCGACCATGTGGTGGTCAGCGTCAACGGGCAGAACTACGACGGCGTGGTGGTGAAGGGTTCTGACGGCAAGCTGCATTACGAAGTGCCGCTGCCGGATGGCGCGCTGCACGAAGGCAGCAACGATGTGAAGGTGACCGTCACCAGCTTTGATGCAGCCGGCAACGAAGCGATTGCCACCGCGACCCAGAACGTGGTGGTGGACACCGAAGCCAGTGACACCCTGACCATTGCCCCGGTGGCGGGCGATAACACAGTGAACGCGCATGAGTCCCATATGCCGACCTTTATCAGCGGCGATGTGGGTGGCGATGCGAAAGCGGGCGACCATGTGGTGGTCAGCGTCAACGGGCAGAACTACGACGGCGTGGTGGTGAAGGGTTCTGACGGCAAGCTGCATTACGAAGTGCCGCTGCCGGACGGCGCGCTGCACGAAGGCAGCAACGATGTGAAGGTGACCGTCACCAGTTTTGATGCGGCGGGCAACGAAGCGATTGCCACCGCGACCCAGAACGTGGTGGTGGACACCGAAGCCAGTGACACCCTGACCATTGCCCCGGTGGCGGGCGATAACACAGTGAACGCCCATGAGTCCCATATGCCGACCTTTATCAGCGGCGATGTGGGTGGCGATGCGAAAGCGGGCGATCATGTGGTGGTCAGCGTCAACGGTCATGACTACGACGGTATTGTGGTGGTGGGCTCAGACGGCAAGCTGCATTACGAAGTGCCGCTGCCGGATGGCGCGCTGCACGAAGGCAGCAACGATGTCAAAGTGACCGTCACCAGTTTTGATGCGGCGGGCAACGAAGCGATTGCCACCGCCACCCAGAACGTGGTGGTGGACACCGAAGCCAGTGACACCCTGACCATTGCCCCGGTGGCGGGCGATAACACAGTGAACGCGCATGAATCCCATATGCCGACCTTTATCAGCGGCGATGTGGGTGGCGATGCGAAAGCGGGCGACCATGTGGTGGTCAGCGTCAACGGGCAGAACTACGACGGTATTGTGGCGGTGGGATCAGACGGCAAACTGCATTACGAAGTGCCGCTGCCGGACGGCGCGCTGCACGAAGGCAGCAATGATGTGAAGGTGACCGTCACCAGCTTTGATGCAGCCGGCAACGAAGCGATTGCCACCGCCACCCAGAACGTGGTGGTGGACACCGAAGCCAGTGACACCCTGACCATTGCGCCGGTGGCGGGCGATAACACAGTGAACGCCCATGAATCCCATATGCCGACCTTTATCAGCGGCGATGTGGGTGGCGATGCGAAAGCGGGCGACCATGTGGTGGTCAGCGTCAACGG
>NZ_JAJSOU010000012.1:0-163872 GCF_021282405.1 Buttiauxella cochleicola | reverse complement strand
AGGCGGGGAAAGATGCCCGGGCCGGTGACAAAGTTGATGTTGCGGTTAACGGACAGACTTTCCACGGCAGGATTGTGGCGGATGCAACCGGCGAACTGCACTATAACGTGGCAGTGCCGAAGGGCACGCTGAATGAAGGCCCGAACGATGTGGCGGTGACCGTCACCAGCCACGACAGTGTGGGCAACGAAACCAGTAAGACTGCGCACCAGAACGTGACACTGGATACCCACGCAGAGACATCTATCACAATTGATGATGTCACCACTGACAACATCCTGAATCATGATGAGCTGGATAATTCAACGGTAACGGTTCACGGACACGTTGGTGGTGATGCGGCAATCGGCGATAAAGTTACCCTTAACATTGGCGGTCACAGTTTCTCCGGGAACGTCATCAAGTTGGGTGATGGTCATCTTGGTTACAGTATTGATGTTAATTCCCGGGCATTTAGCAATAACAAAGGTGAAATCGATACCGACGTTGGGGTTCACGCGACCATCATCTCCCATGATATTGCTGGTAACGAAGCGACTTCTTACAGCGATCATATTGTTCACATTGATAACCATGCTAACAACGATGTGACAATTAACACCGTGGCGGGTAATGACTGGGTGGACGGAAAGGAATACCAGAACCCGATCAGTATCACGGGTGATGTTACCGGCCCGGATGCGAAGGTTGGCGATGATGTCCTGGTGAATCTGAATGGGCACGATATCCCCGGCAAGGTAGTAGCAGGAAGCGATGGCAAGTTGCACTACGATGTGCCGGTTTCTGCCGGGAACTTCATTGAAGGCCTCAATGAAGTGACAGTAACTGTCACCAGCCATGATAAGGTGGGGAACACTGCACATGCTGTGAGCAATCATTTTGTTGCGGTTGATACGCATGCGGATGCGACGATTACGGTTGATGGTATTACCAAAGATAATGTGCTGAACCACGATGAACTGGACCATCCGAAACATGCTATTACAGGAACAGTGGGTGGCGATGCTCGCGTCGGTGATTTGGTAACGCTGGATATCAACGGGCACAAATACACCGGTCACGTCATTGATTTAGGTAACGACAAACTGGGCTACAGCATTGATGTTGATTCTGGTGCGTTCAGCAATAACAAAGGCCACATAGAGACCCACGTCAACTTTACGGCTTCGGTGACCTCTCATGACGCTGTGGGTAACGAAACCACTGAGACGACCCATCACACGGTGAATATTGATAACTTCGCCAAGAATTCAGTGGATATCGGTTTGGTGGCCGGTGATGACACGGTGAACGCTATCGAGTCCCGTATGCCAACGATGATTACAGGTAACGTGGATGGTGATGCGAAGGTTGGTGATAATGTCGTCGTCACTGTTAACGGGCTGCGCTTTAGCGGCGAGGTGGTGCCAGGGGATGATGGTAAGCTTCACTACGAAATACCGTTGCCGAATAGCGCACTCAAGGAAGGCCCAAATGATGTGCATGTGTCGGTAACCAGTCACGATGCGGCGGGTAATGAGGTGACCACCGAGACCAGTCATAACGTTACGCTGGATACCTTTGCAGAAACGACCATCAGCATTGACGATGTCACGATTGACAACGTTCTTAACCACGATGAATTAGCCAGCAAGAATCAGCTCATCACCGGAACGGTAGGCAAAGATGCGAGTATTGGTGATCGCGTTGATATCGAAGTTAACGGCACACATTTCTCTGGCAATGTTATTGACTTAGGTCATGGTCAGCTTGGTTACAGCATCCCGGTTGATCCTTCCGTATTTGCTCATAACCAGGGCGAAGTAGACACCGATGTGACTTTCCACGCTACAGTGACGTCTCATGATGCCGCTGGTAACGAAGCCAGTGACACCACTTCACACACGGTGCATATCGATAACCATGCAAATAACCATGTGACCATTAACACGACGGCTGGTGATGGCGTAGTGAATAAAGTGGAATCACAAGGCCCAACAGCCATTACGGGTGAAGTGACTGGCCCAGATGCGAGGGCAGGTGACAAAGTGGACGTCACCGTCGATGGACATACCTATACCGGCAAGGTGGTGCATGATGATGGCCATCTTACATACCACGTAGATGTACCAAAGGGTGTACTGAAAGAAGGTAATAATGGCGTTAAGGTTGAAGTCACCAGCCACGACAGTGCAGGCAATATAACGGTTGGTGTCGATTTCCAAAACGTCAAGGTGGATACCCACGCTCGAACTACGATAACGATTGATAATGTCACTGAAGATAACATCCTGAACCATGATGAGCTGAATGCTCCGAAACAGATGGTGAGCGGCTTGGTCGGCGGTGATGCGAGTATTGGTGATAAGGTTGATATTGAAATCGGCGGCCAGCATTTCTACGGCAAAGTTATCGATTTGGGTGGTGGCAAGCTGGGTTACAGCATTCCCGTTGATCCTGAAGCGTTCAATAATAATAAAGTCAAGTTTGATGGAGATGTTACCTTCCACGCCACGGTAACATCTCATGATGAGGCCGGTAACGTAGCGACAAAAACTACAACTGGCACCGTCCATATCGATAACCATGCTGATGTAAACATCACTGTTGGTACGGTATCGGGCGATAACTTTATCAACGGAGTTGAATCACACCACGAACACACCACAGTGACGGGCACCGTCAGTGGTGATGTGGGCGTGGGTGATAAAGTCATCGTGGCAGTAAATGGTCATAACTATGAGACGAGAGTTGAGCACCAGCCGCATCTTAATGGAGCGCTGGGTTATAGCGTTGACGTTAATACCGATGACTTAGTTGCCGATCCGAATATCACCGCATCAATTACTGGGCATGATGACGCACATAATACTCACACCGTGACAGTTCCTCATGGTCTGACGATCGATCTGACGGCAGAAGCAACCATCACCATCGATAAGGTGACTGGCGACAATATTATCAATGGTGCGGAGTCGGGAGAGGAGTTCACCGACGTTACCGGCACAGTCGGTGGTGATGCGAAGGTTGGTGACCTAGTGCATCTGTATGTGAACGGTAACGATTTAACGGGTCGAGTGGTCAGGACGGATGACGGTTTAGGCTTCAGCATTAAGGTCAGCACGAATGACTTAATGGCTGACCCTCACTTAACCGCGACAGTCACTGCGACTGATGAGGCCAATAACTCGATAACAGTGTCAGATTCACAAAAGGTGAAAATTGATACCCATGCTGATGCCACAATCACTGTTGATAAAGTAGCGTTCGATGACACGCTGAACGGAGATGAGCTTAAACATGGCTATACCATAGTGAGCGGTATTGTCACCGGAGAAATGAAGCCTGGTGACTCAATACATTTGAACGTGAATGGTCATAATTATGATGGGTTTGTGGAAGATCAGGGTAATGGCAAAATGGGTTACCACATTCCAGTTGGTACAGGCGATATTCAAGCTGGCGGCGAGCACAGTAATATTAGTGCCACCATTACTGTTATCGACCATGCAGGAAATACGGCAACGGCGACGACTAATCATCACGTAGGTATTGATGACCATGCTGATGCTTCCGTGACGATTAACGCGGTTTCTGGTGATGATGTGCTCAATAAGTTAGATCAAGAATCCCCAACAACAACTGTTAGCGGCACCGTAGGCGGTGATGTTAAGGATGGGGATGTCGTACATCTGATGATTAATGATAAACCCTATAATGCCACCGTTCACCTGCAAATTTACCCTGACGGTCAGCCTGCCGGTTTGGGTTATTCGATAGAAGTCGATACCAAAGACCTGTTAGCCGATCCGAATTTCACAGCCACCGTCACCGCAACGGATGATGCAGGTAACACGGCAACAACCGAAGCTCATCACAGCATCACAGAAGATCATGAGGTTAATGCAGGCATCACCATTGATAAAGTCACCAAAGATAATGTGATTAACAATGTGGAAGCCCATAACCCACATACCACTATCACTGGTACTGTCTCAGGCGATGTACATATTGGTGACCCTGTTGATCTGATGGTCAATGAGCAGCACTACTATGGCCGGGTTGAGGACTTGGGCAATAATAAAGGTTTAGGTTATAGAATTGATGTCAGTACTGATGATCTGATCTCGGAAAAAGATCCGAAAATTCATGCATCAGTAACCGGCTATGACGGTGCAGGAAATACAGTGTCAGCTGAAGCTGATCGCAATGTTCTGGTTGATACGCGTGCGGATGTCCATCTTGAACATGGTACTTCTTCGCCCCAAAAGCCCGATGGGCCTGATTTATATGACGTCAAAGGTTATGTTAGCGGTGATGATATACACGTAGATGATCTCGTACATGTCACTACGGGCAGCGGTTCGCAGGATCTCCATGTTGAAGTTATGGCTGATGGCCGATTGGGGTATCACTTCACAATGAGACCTGATGAGGTAAGAGCGGATCCCAATGTCAAAGTCGAAATAACCAAAACGGACAAACACGGTAATACCACGACGCTTCACGATAATATTCACGTCGATTTAGTACCGGAAAATAATAGTGATAATAACGGGAATGGCAACCAAGGTAATGGTAATCATAATGGCAACCAAGGCAATGGTAACCACGATGGCAATATTCCGTGGGTGCCGTTACATCCTGTTTTACACGCTAATATAACTGTTAGCCCTGTCGCCGGTGACAACTGGATAAACAAAGTTGAATCTACATCTAACAGTGCTATGACCGTAATACGGGGAACCGTTACCGGTGATGTGCATGTTGGCGATAAGGTGACGGTCGATATTGGGGGGAAACTCTATGACGGCACTGTCTTTGAACGCCCTAATCTCCCTGGCGAGTATGGTTATGCCGTAGATGTTGGAACGGATGTGCTTAAGGTACACCCTAATTTCACGGTCAGTATGTTCAATGGCACTAGTCATACCGATGGCTCTGTACAAGTTGATACCGATGTTAACGCCACAATCACCATTGATAAAATTGCGGGTGATGGGGTTATCAACATTGCTGAGGCGGCGTCGGGTACCACAAGCGTTACTGGAACGGTGTCTGGCGACAATGTGCATGTAGGTAGTAACGTCACTATTGAAGTTAATGGCCACAAGATAACGACGCAGGTGCTTGATGGGTTGAGATACAAGGCAGATGTCAGCATTGACGATCTGCGTCAGGATCCGAATATTACTGTCAGCGTGACCGGAAATGATGATCACGGGAACTCAATGACAGCAACGGCCGATACCCACGTTACCGTTGATACCCAGGTTTCAGCCAATGTCAGTATTGATGATGTCACGACAGATAACGTACTTAACGCGGATGAAAGTAAGCCGGGTGGCACTTTTGCAATCACCGGTAAGGTCTCAGGCGACGTGGATGCTGGCGATCATGTGAAAGTGATGGTCAATGATCATGAATATGATGCTGTGGTGGATGCTACCGGGAAATACAAAGTTGACGCTCTCACAGATGATCTAAAACTGGATCAGCCAAATAATATAACCGCTGAAGTGACAGGGCATGATGATGCTGGGAACACCACCTTAGGCACTGCCAACCACGGTTTTTCAGTCGATACCCAGGCGGGGGGAACTATCACCGTTAACACCGTTTCTGGTGACGATATTCTCAGCGCGAAAGATCTTGCATCAGGCACCACTACGGTGAGTGGTCGTGTCGGTGGTGATGCGCAGATTGGCGATCCCGTCACGATCATGGTCAATGGTCATCCGTACACGACAAATGTAATAGCGTTGCCCAATATGAATGGGGTGCTAGGCTATCGCGCAGATGTGAAGACGGATGACCTGAAAGTGGATCAAACCATTGATGTGTCTGTCAAAGGTCACGATAGTGTGGATAACGAGTTTGAAGCACACTCTGACAGAACGCTGAGTATTGATGACCATGCTGATGCTGGAATAAGTATCAATGATGTGTCCGGCGATAACGTGCTAAATGAAGCTGAAACCCATCACCCAACCACGGAAATCAGCGGCAAAGTAACCGGGGATGTTCATGTCGGCGACAAAGTTGTCGTCACCGTCAACGGTAACAACCTGCTGGGTGTTATTGAGAAAGATGAGACTAGTGGTGATTTGACCTTTAAAGTTAATGCCAGCACGAATGACCTGCTTAACGATCCACATATTACCTATTCGGTAACAGGCACTGATGATGTGGGTAATACCTATACCTTTACCACAGATAAAACGATTACCGTCGATCGCATAGCGGAAAACCACATTCATATCGATATGGTTGCCGGTGACGATACAGTCAATATTGATGAATACAATGCAGGCACAACGTCGATAAAAGGCACGGTTGATGACGATGCTCATGCTGGTGACACCGTTACACTGACTGTCAATGGCAAGACTTTCCACGGCAATGTAGTCGATCACAACGGTATGCTGACTTACGACATTCCGGTTGATAATGACGCGTTAAATGAAGGTGCTAACGATGTTGTGGTCAATGTCAGTGGGCAGGATGCTGCGGGTAACACAGCAACCTCGACCGATCACCGGGTTATCACGGTAGACACGCATATTGCTGCCTCCATCCATCTTAATGATGTGACAACAGACAACGTTGTTAACAACCAGGAATCCGCGAATATCCACATCACTGGCACGGTGGGTGAGGATGCGAAAGATGGCGATGAAGTTAAACTGGATGTGAATGGTCACCCCGCCACAGGCAAGGTCAGCGGTGGAGGTTATGACATTCTGGTGGATAAATCCTGGCTGAACGAAGGTGACAATAACGTCAAAGTGTCAGTGACGGCCTCAGATGAGGCGGGCAATACTGAGACTGCCACCACTGAGCATCATTTCGTGCTGGACACCCATGCCGACGCCTCAATCAATCTCGGCATAGTGGCTGGAGATAACATCGTCAACGCTCAGGAGTCGGGGGATATTCATATCACCGGCACGGTAGGCAAAGATGCGAAAGCAGGCGATGAAGTGACACTGGAAGTGAATAATCACTCCGTCACAGGCCACGTCAGTATGGTGGATGGTCACTTGGGTTACGACATTCCGATGGATAAATCCTGGCTGAACGAAGGTGACAACGACGTCAAGGTAACCGTGTCAGTCACTGATGCTGCGGGCAACAACACGACGGCGACGGATAACCATAATGTGGTGCTGGATACGCATGCCGACGCCTCAATCATCCTTGGCACAGTGGCTGGAGACAACGTTGTTAACGACCAGGAATCCGCGAATATTCATATCACCGGCACGGTAGGCAAAGATGCGACAGCAGGCGATGAAGTGACACTGGAAGTGAATAATCACTCCGTCACAGGCCACGTCAGTATGGTGGATGGTCACTGGGGTTACGACATTCCGATGGATAAATCCTGGCTGCACGAAGGTGACAACGACGTCAAGGTAACCGTGTCGGTCACTGATGCTGCGGGCAACAACACGACGGCGACGGATAACCATAATGTGGTGCTGGATACGCATGCCGATGCCACTATCACTATTGATCCTGTGACAGCGGACAACGTAATCAATGTCAAAGAGTCCGCAGATATTCACGTCACTGGTGCGGTTGCTGGCGATGCGCATGATGGCGATTTAGTTACGCTGAATGTCAATGGTCATACAATCGAGACCAAAGTGGTGCCGGTTGGCGACCATCTGGGCTACGACGTTCGCATGGATAAAACCTGGCTGAATGAAGGTGAGAACAATGTCACCGTCAATGTTCAGGTAACAGACGATGCGGGTAACCGGCTCATTCCAGCCTTTAATCAGGTTGTAACTTTGGATACCCATGCTGATGCGACTATCACCGTCAACCCGGTAACGGCTGATAACACCATCAATGCGGCGGAAGCTAAGCATATCTCTGTGACGGGCACCGTTGATGGTGATGCTAAAGTTGGTGACAGCGTGAAGCTGGAAGTAAATGGCCACTCTATCAATGCAAAAGTTGAGATGGTCGACGGGCATAAGGGTTACAGCATTCAGCTTGATAAAGCCTGGGTACACGAAGGCCATAACGATCTGAAAGTGAGCGTAAGCGTAACTGACGCGGCGGGTAACCACTTTACGACGCCACCTGTCATTCACCCTGTTTATGTTGATACCCAAATCCACGCGTCAATCGATATCAATCCGGTAGCTGCCCATAACGTGGTGAATGCTAACATGGCGGAACATGTCACGATCACTGGTAGCGTTGGCCAAGATGTGAAGCTGGGCGACCACGTATCGCTTGAAGTTAACAATCATCCGTTTACGGCTGAAGTAAAAGAGGTCAACGGGCGCCTGGGCTATGAAGCGCAAATAGACAAAGCGTGGCTGAATGAAGGTGATAACGACCTGAAGGTACGCGTGACAACGGAAGACCATGCGGGTAATACCACATCGGCTTACCACAGCCAGACTATCAATCTGGATACACACGCCAACGGCACGATTACCATTGATCCTGTGGCGGGAGACAACGTAATCAACGCTAAAGAGTCCCAGCACATGATTCATGTGACGGGTAAAGTTGATGGCGATGCGCATGATGGCGATTTAGTTACGCTGAATGTCAATGGTCATACTATCGAGACGAAAGTCGTGCCAGTTGGCGACCATCTGGGTTATGACGTGCGCATGAATAAAGCCTGGCTGCACGAAGGTGAGAACAACGTTACTGTGAATGTCCGCGTGACGGACGATGCCGGTAACCGCGTGACTCCAGCCTTCAACCAGGTGGTGGTGCTTGATACCCATGCTGAGGCTTCAATTACCGTCAATCCGGTGGCTGGGGATAACGTCATCAACGCGTCAGAAATGAAGCATATTTCCCTGACGGGGCAAGTGGGTGGTGACGCTAAAGAAGGCGATAAAGTTACATTGGACATTAACCATCACACCGTTACAACCGACGTTAAAATGATCGATGGCCACTTGGGCTATAACGTAGACATTAGCAAATCATGGGTACATGAAGGCCACAATGAGCTGAACGTTGGGGTTAAAGTAACTGATGCGGCGGGTAATACCGCAACGGCTCACTACAAAGAGTCTTTCCAGGTTGATACCCGTACTGACGCTACACTGACCGTGAACAAAATCGCAGGTGATAACCACATCAACGCCCAGGAAGCGCGTCATGACGTGACTCAAATCACCGGGCAAGTTGAAGGAGATGTGCACAGAGGTGATCACGTTACAGCGACGATTGGCGATAAGCAGTACGACGCAGTTATTCATGAACACAAAGGGCATTTGAGCTACGACATTCCAGTGAACACCGCCGACCTTCATGCCGGAAACAACAGTGTGAATGTGTCAGTCACTGCGCAAGATGCTCATGGAAATAATAATCTGATTGAGCAAAATGTAGATGTCACAGTGGATGCTCCATCCCATCACGGCAAGCATGACGTGGATATTGCTGACAAATCACTCCATGCCGCTAATGCACCTTCTCACGATCATGGATTAAGTAACTTGTTTGGCGATGACAATGACTCGTTCTCCTTTAATCTTGCCCATGATTCGAAAGGTCATCACGGCGATGAAGGTCTGAAGGTCTTTACAGGCAAAGAGAACGGCCATTTCGACAAAGTTGATCTCAGCGATTTGGCTCATGAGCTGCACGAAGGCACGGATATTGCGCAGATGATTAAGGTTGTTGAGGCACCACAACATCAAGGCAAGGGCAGCGCTGCCGATGCAGTTGCTCCAGCGCCGGCGGTTCCTGGGCATACCGGCGATGCACATCATGCCGGCTATGACTCAGCTGGTTCTGCGACCCATTCACTGGATCACTTAATCCCAAAGCCTGAGCAGTTCCACTCATAATTGAGAGTCACCGCCCTTTACCGGGCGGTGATATCACATGCACTTAAAAGGTATTGAAAATGTATTACGTTCAACGTAATGAAGAAGGCCAGTTAACACGGGTTGAAAGCGAGCCGTTTAGCGGCATGACGGGTGAGATTTTCTCACAGACTCCGGAGATTGCAGCCTGGAACAGCGCCCGTGATGTGGTTGATGGGACTTTACAGAATCGAGAGTTGCTTCAGCGAAGCGACCTGGAAATGGTCCGCGTTCTGGACGATCTGATTTTTTTGCTGATTCAAAAAGGCGTGATAACCATTACTGATTTGCCAGCAATGGCACAGGTTAAGCTGATGAATCGTGCGCAAGCGCGCCAGGGATTGGGTGGGTTAGAGGATTTATTAAACTCTGACGACCAGGGCATCTTCTAAATAGCCGTCATATTTCGAGCTGCTTCTGCGTTGACTGCGTTCACAAACCCCAGTCACTTACTTTTGTAAGCTCCTGGGGATTATGCGGCCCATCCATGGGCCTTACCCCTTTGGGGACGCTGCAAGCAGCGTTCAAATTTGTTCCAGACAAATTTGTTGCTCTCTTGCCGCCTTGATGCAACTCGAACTATTTAGGCTACGCATTAGTGAACGCGTTTAATGGTTTGTAGGGTGGATAAGCGAAGCGTCATCCACCATTTTTTACTGCTTAAAACGGAGCTGGTTCACCTAACAACTGCCCCATAGCACCGTAAATCCCCACCTCTTGCAGCACTCGCAGTTCACCTTCGGTTTCTACTCGCTCGGCAATCAATGGCAGATCAATGTTGTTTGTCGCACCGTGTAACACGTCAATAAACAAGCGCTTATCGTTTTCAATATCAATATGGCGGATGTAGCTGGAGTCGATTTTCAGATAAGCCAGGCCCCATTGTGACAGGTGGCCAATCATATCGAAGCGACTACCGAAGTGTTGCAGGCCCAGGCCACAGCCATACTGGTTCAACGATTTGATAAAGACTTCCATCTGCTCAGGTTCTGGCAACTGGTTTTCATCCAGCTCCAGAATTAAGCGGTTGGCAAGCTGCGGGCTTTGCTTCAGTGGGCTGAGGAGCTGTTTGATACTCGCTTCATTCGCCAGTGAATTTCCGGACAAGCTGAGCGCCAGATAGCCTGGGTAGCTTTTCAACTGCTTCAGGGTCAGGCTCAACATCACCTGGTCAAGACGTTGGCTCCAGCCAAAGCGGTGAATCCATGGCAGGAAGCGGCCGGCGGTAATGCTGTTGCCGTTTTCATCCACGATGCGCGACAACACTTTGTAATGAATAATTTTCTGTGTATTTTTACAATCGACAACCGGCTGGAAGAATAACTGGAACTGCTCTTTACTCAACGCATTTTCAAGGCGAGTAAACCACAGATGTTGGTCTTCCAGGGCGGCGTCAGTTTGTACCACAGGCAGGAAATTAGTCTGATGCGTGGTATGCGTTTCTGATTCCGTCAGCGCTCGGTCAGCCTGAACAATCAGCGACTGCGCTGAATCGCCGTAGCTAAATGGCACCATTCCTGTATGTGCGACAGGGTTCATGTCTGACATACCGGTGGCATAGAATGCGGCAAGCTGCTGATTGAGCGAGTTTTGCAAATTCAGCATTTCATTATGTGTGACACCCGGGCAGAGCAGGGCGAATTCACCACCACGGATACGCGCAAGAATACTGTCTGAACCGGCGTATTGGTTTCTCACCACATTCATCATATCGGCAACATGTTTGAGCAGGTTGTCAGTATGCGGGCCGCCAAAACGTTGGTTCAAGCCACCCAGATCCTGAATACGCAGTAACAGTAAATATCCTGATGCGGTTTCTTCGTCGCTTAAACGTGTTTGCATCTGCATATCGAAAGCACGGCGGTTAGCAATACCTGTCTGGCTGTCGATATAGGCTTCATTGTGCAGGCGTTCACTGTGCTCAGCTTGATCTTCAAATAGCGTTTTGAGTTTGGTGACCATCAGGTTCATGGCTTCAACTACACGGCGCAGTTCTGGGGTTTTCGGTAAGTCGATCTGAGTCAGATATTCACGACGAGTAATAGCTTGCGATTGTTTAACCATGTAATTGAGCGGGCGTAACTGGCGGCGTAATAGTGCTGCACCCGCCAGAATACACACGACGCTACAGGCCAGCATCCACAGAAGGTTCGCCAGCGTGCTTTGCCACAAACGCTTAATCGCAAACACCGGGTTGCTTATCACCTCAACACGGGCTGCTTGTTGCCAGCCGCGCATAATGGTTGCTTCTGCGGGTTGCGGAGAGACATTGACCAACGAGACAAACCAGGCTGGAACCTCAGGTACGGACAAAGAGGCGGTGCGCTCAAGAATAGTCTTGCCGCTAGCTTGATCGATAACACGGATAGCATCGTAATAACCGCTATCAAAAATCGAGCTAACCATCAGTTCGATCATCGCGGGATCGTCAACGTGCGGAGTGAGTGATAGGCCCAGTGCGGTTGCAGCATCCTGCGCATGTGAAAGCAGCTGATTATTGTACTGCTCTCGAGAACTTTCGAGATTAACAATAAAACTGCCGCTGAATATAATCAGCATAAAAAGAAAGATAGCTATAAGAAGCTGTTTGAAAAGAGACACAGGCTATTTCCTATTCATCAATTGGGAAACCCTCTTCCCGCATTTTTTTCAACACATCCTGCCAGCGAGAAAGGCGCTTACTATCCCCGACACGTTTATTATTCTGACTTCCTGGTAACCACAGACCGTTATCATTGAAGGAATACACAGGTAATAAATCCGTACGCTTGGTTGCAGGTAAAATGTTATCTGTCAAACTATCAAGTACTATCGGTATTGCATCGGGTGTTTCGTACCAGGTTAATACCATATGGGCTTTATCAAGTCGTAAGGCTTTAACGTAGGTAATACGCAGCTTTTCTCCTGAAACACCTAGCTGACGTAATGTGAAATATTTAGCGATGGCGTAGTCTTCGCAATCTGCTTCCCCTTTTCGAAGGGATTCTATCGGTGTGGCCCAGTAGTCAATTACGTGCCAGATATCAATATCTTCACGATAGTGCAGCTTCTGGTTAAAAAAGTGATTCACTGCACTTAATTGTTCAGACTCACTTTTGTTTCGCTGCTCAAGCAGCAACTGCTGCCAGTCATCAATTCGCTGCCCGGCGTCAATAGGTGCAGGGCCATAAAGTTTGTCGGTGCGTTGTTGTATGGTAGTGAAATCCCATGCAGCACGTAACGAGTTTCCCGCCAATAACAACAATAGCATGCCAGAAAATATGAAATGCGTAGCGAGTCTGGTATGCAAAAATTTCCTGACTGAGTTCAATTACACGTCCACATCGAGGCGCTTAATATTGAGTATTCTGCGTATTTTTCATGACCACTTTTTGCGCCAGCCACTTACTGGTTAGTTGAGCATTGAGTGGCGATTCGAATATTTGGCCCAGTGTTTTGTCGACAAAAGCCACAAACAGTGGGTCTTCTTTTCTCATCATAAGGGCATATTTCATTTTATCACCAACAACCTCAGACGAAACGGTGAAATCTTCAGGGTGTTCACTTTGGTTGATATACGGATAAGCCAGAATATCATCTAATATTAATGCGGCTGTACGTTTTTGCATCATCATATCGAAAGCATCTTCCACAGTATCTGAAGTCACAATCGAAAGGCTAAGATTTTTTTCGCGATTAATCCTGTTCAATTCTAATAGGTCTTTAGAGCCGCGCGGCACAGCAATGGCTCTGCCTTTTAAATCATTAAGAGATTTAATATTATTAGTGCGGAGGGAGATGATGCGCATGTTTGCAACAAAGTAATCAACCGAAAAAGAGACGCTGTTTTGGCGCTCAGGTGCAACAGTGTTAACGCTGCAATCTAAATCAATCTTACTGGAGTTTAGTGCAGAGACACGCTCGGTAAATAAAATGGGAATATAATGAATAGCAAGTTTTTTGATACCCAGACTTACTCGTAATTGATCAGCAATCATATTACACAGTTCAATGGTGTACCCCGTGACTTTGCCATCGCTATCGCGGAATGAAAACGGCTCAAGCTGGCGATAGCCTATGTTTATCGTACTGCTCGATTTAATATGATCCAGCGTAACCGATTTTTGTTCTGCGGATAGTTGCTGGGATACCATGGAAAATGGTAACAAGATCAACGCGCTGAACAGATACTTAATCTTAAGATTAAATGAATTTTTCATTTTAGTTCGCATGGGTTGATGTTGATACAATTAATGCTTTTAGCGCATCTGACATGGGAATATTGAGATTTATCGACTTAGGCGGTATGGGGGACATAAACCAGTGTTGATAAAAACGCGGAAAGTCTTTACTGATGAGAATTGAACGCATGGCATCATCGATAAAGTTTTTAAATTCCCGGTCATTTAACGGCAGGAGCAAGCCTGCAGGTATCGGCTGGCTAAACACCTCATCCGATATTTCGAACTCATCAGGATTAGGGGATTGGGTCATCATACCTTTAAGTAGCACGTAGCTTGAAATTAATGCAGGTAATTCCCCCGATTCAAGGCTCTGAAATGCTGCATTGTTATTATTTTCTAGCTCTATATTGAGATTGAGTTCGTTCACATTATTAAGTTGATGCAGTTGCTCAACATAGATTGTGCCACTTTTCACTAGCACACTGTGGCCGGCTAAATCTTCGATTGTGTCGGTGTGATTATTTTTTCGTGTGATAAAGCGTGTGCTGGAAAAGAAGAAGGGGAGGGTAAACTCTGCTTGTTGGTGGCGTAACTCTGAATAAAATGCCGGAATGCACATCATATCCGTCGCGTGGTTTTTGATTAAAACAAATTGTGAGGCAGTGCTACTTTTGACCCAGCGAACTTTCAGATCTTTTAGTTTTAATTTTACTTTAAGTGCATCAACGATTTTATTACAAATATCTATGGAGTAACCCGCTGGATGCTGGGACTCAACATACGAAAATGGGAAAGCATCATCTTGATAGCCGAGCGTGATGGTTTTTGTCTCGGCTATCCTGTCCAGGGTTGGTTTACTATGAATGTTATGCGCCCGGCACAGCGGGCTTATCAAAAGTAATAGAGCAATGGCCAGATACGAGTTTTTACAAAACCATGGCTTATTCAGCATTGCAAACCTCGCCATCAATGACTTTATTACCAAAGGTTGGCTCCAGATCTTTTTCTGGCAACGGTCGACTGTAATAGTACCCTTGTACGTTTTGGCAGGAAATACGTCGTAAAATAGTCCGCTGCTGTTCGGTTTCGACACCTTCAGCCGTCACACTCATGCCATATTTCTGGGCAAACTGAATCAGCATCACGACCAGATATTGACTGGCACTTTCTTGTTCCAGTTTCATAATCAGCGTGCGGGCGATTTTTATGCGTGTGAATGGATAAATAAGCAGGTAATCCAATGCTGCGTACCCGGTACCAAGGTCATCCATTGCAATTGAGATGCCCATCTCGCGAATGCTATTAAAGACGGGTAGTGCGATAGACTGATCCAGTTTTTCGGATTCAGTGACTTCGATTTCAAGGCGGTTTGCCGAAAGGCCACTTTGTTTCAGCGCATCAACAATAATATCCAGCAAGCCTGGGCTATGAAGTTGATAGGCCGAGATATTGACCGCAACTTTTATTGATTCCGGCCATTTGGCCGCAGCCATACACGATTGGCGAATAATCCACTCGCCCAGGCGGATAATCAGACCTGATTCTTCAGCAATATTAATGAAGTAATCAGGGTATATCAGACCTTTGGTTGGATGATTCCAACGAATAAGCGATTCATAACCACAAACAGTTTCATTTTCCAAATCGACAATCGGCTGGTAGTGCAGCACAAACTCATTGTTATCGATGCTATTAATGATTTCCTGGTTCACAAACACACTGTTGGTGTGCTTCATCATCATGCCATCTTCAAAGAAGTGGTAGCAGCCACGGCCACTGTGTTTTGAGGCATACAAGGCCAAATCGGCATTAATCATTAATGTTGTCGCGCTATTACCCTGAGAAGGGGCCGTGACAATACCGACGCTGCAACTGATCGCAAAAGAGTTGGTGCCGTAGGTAAATGGAATGCTTAATGCACGGACAATTTTTTGCGACAGCGCGGCGGCTTCCTGATTATTGTCAGACTTCACGCTTTGCAGAATTGCGAACTCATCACCGCCCAAGCGGGCAGCAAAATCCATTGGCCCTAACAGCAGTGATAGACGTTGCGCCACGCCAATAAGTACTTCATCCCCTGCCGAGTGGCCGAAGGTATCGTTTACCGGTTTAAAGTTATCAAGGTCAATAAGCAGAAGGTTGAATAGTTGCCCGTTCTGATTCACTTCGCGGATGCACTTATCAAGAGCCTGGCTAAAGGAGGCGCGGTTCGGGAAGCCAGTCAGGGAATCATGGTGAGCCATGTACTCCATTTTTTGCGACATCTCCTGCATTTTTTGCAGGTAATCTCGTTCGACCATCGCTACGCGCAGTTTTTCAATTGCTGAAGCAAGCCTCCCGATTTCGTCATCCTGGTCCAGGTATGGAGTAATCAGATCGGTCTGTTCGTGTGCAATGCGGGTCAATGAGTTTATAAGCACGGGTACCGGGCGGAACAGGCGGCGCATAAAGATGGTCACAAGCGCCAGAGTGCACAATAAAATCAATGCCAGAATGACAAAGGTCTTCTTCAGCATGGCGTCATAAGCCGCATACAATTGGCTTTTATTACCAATACTGCTGATTAAGCTGCCAAGTATTTCACCTGATGGTGCAAGAATCGGAACGGCGCTAATAAAGCACTCTTTTCCATTAATAGTGGCAAAGCCAATGTAATAGTTCACCAGAACGTCTGTGGCTCTTTGCCCTTTGAAGGTGATTTTTGATTCTGGTGATTCCGAATTATTGCTGATGCCCTGAAAGCCTTTTTCCGGCGTATAAAGGAAAAGCCATGTTGGATTGCGGGTTTGTACTGAGGCGAGCGCTAGCACATCGACTGGGTTATAACCGGTCTGGATGACAGAGTCCGGATCACCGAGTTTGTGCTCCGAGACAATTCGCGTGATTTGCCCCGTAGGGCTCGTTCCTACAGCAACATTGGTGTACACGTTACGGACAATGTAAGTCATTATCTGAGCATTCGCTTCAGCCTGGTGAACCCATTGCTGGTACGAGAAACTATCAATCAGGCCCCAACCAGCACATGCACCCGCACCAAACGCAATCAGAACTCCAGCCAATAAGAATTGGGTGACTTTCCCCGCGATAGAATGGTGCCAACCTTTTACGCTTTTAAGCGCGAAAAAATTTTTAGCCACAGATTGTTAGTATCCTAATGAACGCGAATGACTCATGAATTAAAGATTTGGTATTAACTCATTGCTATATATTGTCTGGTTGTTGCTTTTATGTGAGTTTTTTTATGAAGTGTGTCAGACGTTGCGTCAACAATAATGAACTATTGTGTAACATTATTGATGATTATATTTATAAAGGAAAAATGACGCGCCGGGACTATAGTTAACCCAACAGGTCAAGTCAATCATAAAGAATGTACATTAAACACTAATTTAAGTATTGATTGATCCTCTTTAACATTCCAGTTAAATAAACACTTTCAGCACTGCGAGATATTGTCCTTCATTCAACATAATAACCTTTTATCTTATTAATAATAAATAGTTATATTTTCAATTATTTCATACTGTTATGTTACATTTTTACTGTTGAATTTGATGCTTTTTGATAACTTATGATGTCCATTTTTACATATAAATGGCTGTTCTTTTTTGTTCGAAAAGTGAATACAATTAAAGGGTAGCTTGAGGGTGGATATGGTTTTACCTTTCGCTAGTCGCCAATAATATTAAAGTTATTAAGGGTGGTTGTTAATTATTTGTTTGTGCGGGTTTTGGCATAAAAATGTGCGTGTTATTTTTAGCTAGTATAAATGTTAATTAATTACGGCTTTTGTTTTATTTCATAATATCTACCGCAAGATTCTTGCCCATTTAGCAATACATTCACCAAACCACATAAATAATTTACAAAGCATACTCAACGGGTTAAACACTTGGACTCTACAGCGAGCAATAGTACAGCGTATACCAATAAACGGTGGATTTTACCGCTGGTACTCCCGTGTCTGCTTTACTTACTGGCGCAACTACTTAGTAGTCATCGGTTTTTTGAAAACCAGGTATTGGTAGTGTATGACCTGAGATTAGCGGCTCTGACGGCTTTGCTTGTGTTGTTTGGCTACAGAGTCATTGCAGGGGTTACTCTGCTTGCCGTTTACACATTGATATACCGGCCAGAACCTGAAATCTATGACCTGTTTTGCTATCAGTCCGCAGCACTGATCAGTTACTACCTTTATAAACAGAGTACAGGCTGGCGGAGTGCGGCAAGTTTTGGGCGTATAAAACTCACTACCAAAAGAATTATCTGGCTATGTGTTTGTAATGTTTTGCTAAACACCGTTATGAGTGAAGTGATTTGTCTATTTACGACTTATCACACCGGCACAAAAATGGTCTTTGATCATGTTTTCAATGCGGAAACTCTGGTCAGAATACAAGGGATGATGAACGGGTGTGTTACCGGCATTCCCCTGTTTTATACAGTGTTAAGGATTATTTGCCGTCCGAAGTATTGGTTTACTTGCGTAAGGACGATGAAGGCTCAGTTTTCTGCAGACGTGAGTCTTTCCCACTTTACCGCGTGGTCGGTAGTGCTGATTGCTCTGATGTACTGCCTGAACACTCCTTACCAGGGCTCGGTCTTATTCACGTTTTATAGCCTGATTTTAATCTTCCCGCTCATGCTGTGGAGTTCTGTTCGTATCGGCTATGTTTTCACGGCACCGGTCTGGACCGTGATGATGATCGTGCTGGCGAAGAACAACGCAAATTATATCGCGCTAAATGATGACTTCATGCTTCATCAGATGTTGGTTTCAACAGTCATTTTTATCTTTACCCTGACTATTGTCATTATGGGCGTTCTGGCGAGATTCAATACGTTACGCTTCGAGCAGTTGCTACATATGGGGCTCACAGACCCTATGACTAACATGCCTAATCTCCGGGCATTAAAAGCCGATGTAAAAGAATCCCCGAACTCTACGGTTTGCCTGATACAAGTTCCTGAAGTGGATCTGTTTGCCCGGCGCTATGGCACGCACTTTCGCGCCAGATACCAGAAAAAACTAGGCGAAACGCTGCGTACAAAGCTCAATGCCAATGAAAAGGTTTACTACCACGCGGGCTACGGTCTGTTGCTGAAGCTCGAGCAGCCAAGCTGGGGAAGACTCAGCATTCTTTACAGAGCAGCGAATACATTTCGTTATTCCCACAATAACCAGCAACTCGGTTTTCGTAGTGGGCTTGGCTATTGCCGTGCGACACAATTTTCCGACGACATTTACAGCCTGACAGGAAAGCTGGGTATCGTTTCCGGGCTATCGGTGGTGAGCGGTAAGCCTGAAAACCTCGAAGCACAGACCAGTCGCGCAATTGAAAACCATATTGTTGGCCGAACTGATATTCGTACAGTCTTACAGAGAACGCTGGATAACGATGCATTTGTCTTAATGGCTCAGCCTATCGTCAGTACCCGTGGCGAAGAGCGGTATCACGAAATACTGCTGCGAATGCTGGATGAAGAAGGTCGCTTTATTCCGCCGGATCGCTTCCTGCCGGTAGCAACTGAGGCGGGCCTGGCACCAGAAATTGATTTATGGGTGATTAAGAACACCTTAAAAAATATGCAGTTGTACCCTGACCGCTGTTTTTCAATCAACCTGACGCCGGTAACTATTTGTCGCGCAAGCTTTGTTAATAATGTTCAGCTATTGCTAACGCAGTTCGGGGTCGATCCACATAGGATCATCTTTGAAATTACCGAAGCGGACGCATTGTCTGATACTGAGCAGTCACAAAATACGGTGCGCTCGCTCAAAAGTCTGGGATGCCGGATAGCGATTGATGACTTTGGCACGGGTTTTTCCAGCCATGCTCGTTTAAGAGATGTCAGCGCAGACATTCTGAAAATAGATGGTTCTTTCATTCGTGAAATTACCGAGAACGAACTCAGCCGCTACATTGTTGAGTCGTTTTGTCATGTAGCAAGAATGAAGAATATGCAGGTCGTTGCTGAATATGTTGAGAATGAAAAAATTCAGCGGTGCCTGGAAAAAATGAACGTTGAATGGCTACAGGGCTATCACTTAGGTAAACCTGTGCCGCTACTGACGTTGGTATGAAATGGCTGAAAAACCGCTCCCTTTGGAATGATTTTTCTGGCCCTTACGCTCGCGTGTCCAGTGAGTACTGCACGTAGCAAGATATTAATTCGGCATTAATTTCACATTATCTAGATCACTGGAATCTCATGCATAAATTCTTAAACATGCAGCAACCTGCGGAAGCTGACGCCTTAGCTACTACGGAAAAATTTCTGACATCATGGCTGCATAAGTTGCAAATCGGTGTCGCCATGAAGCTGGGCCTGATGCTGGTTTCATGCATTGCTGTGTTGTTGGTTGGTGCATCCTTCCTGCTTTCGTCTTACCTGGCGACTCAGCTGCAAGATAATGCTCTGGAAGTTCTGCGTTCCAATACACGGATTTTCCACAATAACATCAACACTGAATACAAAAGGGTCCTGCGGGACGCTGAGCGTTATAGCAACGTATATATTAACAATTACCAGAATATGTCCCCGGCTCCGCTGCGTTCGCTGGATGAAACTGCGCTTAAAGCTTTATTAAGTGATACCAATATTAATTCCCACTTCACTGAGTTAACCAGCGTATTCGCTTCCACCTTAGTGCGTGAAGGCGATCAGTTTGTGCGCGTTTCTTCGACCTTGCAGGGTAAAGAAGGAAAGATTGCCACTTCTACCGTTCTGAGCCATGACAACCCTGCATATGCTGCGTTAATCAAAAACAAACCCTTCTCTGGTGTAGTGGTGATTTACGGAAAACAGTTCATCAGCCACTACGAACCGATTGCCGATAAATTCGGCCAGGTTGTTGGGGCGGTGGCAATTGGTTTTGACGTTAAACTTGCTTTGCAGCCGGTCATTAAAGAACTGTTAGCGGTACACATCGGCGAGGGAGGTTACGCATACGTGCTGGATGCTGGATTTAGTCCTGGTACGATGGTCGCGCACCCGACTCTGGTGAATCAGCATGTTGAGAACCTCACCGACGCCCATGGTTATAAGCGTTACGCCGATATCTTAGCGCGTAAAAACGGCACGATTTATTACGAAACCGTCAGTGGATATGGTGCTGCTCCTCGCAAAAGAGTCGCGGTGTTCGAATATATTGATGGGATTAACTGGATCATCGCCACTACCAGTTATGTTGATGATGTTGCTCGCAGCAGCAACCTGGTACGCAATAGCCTGCTGCTTTTCAGCTTGCTGCTGATGCCAGTGATTTTGCTGTTGATTGCCGGAACCAGCCGAATCCTGATTTCCAAGCGCTTGAAGAACGTATTGAAAATTTCACAAGCGATTTCTCAGGGTGATCTCACCGTTGATATTCGTATCGATCATAAAGATGAAATCGGTGATTTGCTGAGCGCCAACGAAAAGATGCGGGCTTCTTTGCATGCACTGGTTGGCGGCGTTGTGTCCCATGCCCATCACGTACATGAAGCGGCACTAAAAATTACTGAGGCTGTTGATGGCCAGGCTTCTACTAGCGTTGAAACCTCTTCTTCGGTAGCAGAAATCACCTCGACCATGGAAGAGTTGTCAGCTTCTTCTACGCAGATTGCTGAGCATTCTCGCGCAGTGGTAGACATTGCCAATGTGACTCTTGATGACTGCAACAAGGGCTCCGATTCGATGGGTGAATTGCTCACTCGTATGTCTGATATCGACAACGACAACCAGCAAAGCATGCGCGAAATTATGATGCTGGGTAACAAGTCTAAAGAGATTAGCCGCGTGATGGTTATCATCAACAACGTTGCTGACCAGACTAAACTCATTGCCTTTAACGCGGCTCTGGAAGCTTCTAGTGCTGGCGAGTCCGGTAAACGTTTCTCAGTGGTTGCTGCAGAAATTCGCCGTCTGGCAGACTCAGTGACTGAATCGACCTTTGAGATTGAGAACAAAATCAGCGAAATCCAAAACTCGATTAATCGCCTGGTTCTTAACGCAGAAAAAGGCAGCAACAGCATTAAAGCGGGCACTAAAGCCTGTAAAGTCAGCGCTGACCGCTTACATGACATAGTAGCAACTGCTGAACAAACCTCTACCGCAGCTATGCAGATTTCTTTGTCTACTCAGCAACAGAAAACGGCAAGTAATCAGGTGGTTATGGCTTTGCGCGAAATCGTAGTTGCCAGCAATTACACCTCTCAATCAATTAAAGACATTCTGTCCATCAGCCAGGATATGACTCAGTTATCCGAAGAGTTGAACCAGGCCTCAGGGTCTTTCAAATTGACGGATAGACCTGATGAACAGGCCTAAAATTCGGGTGCTGATCGTCGATCATGGCAGCGTGTCGCGCAATGATCTGACTAGACAGCTTGAGAGCAATAAAAACATAGTGGTCGTAGGCCAGGCTGTGCATCGCGAACAAGCGGCGAGCCTGGTTCAAAAGATGGCTCCGCAACTTCTGGTGCTGACGTTAGGTGCGCCAGGTCCGGAAAACGTCGAAACCGTTGAAACGATTATGGCCACTTGCGCGATCCCTATTATGGTGATGCGTTACTATCCCGATGCGCAGTGGGATGCGGAGTTCATCACGCGTGGTGCCCTGGCTGTGGTAAACAACCAGGGTGAGTCGGCACAGGCGACTAAAGCGTTGCATCGCCAGGTTGAGATGTTGGTCGGTGTTAAGGTTATTCGCCATATCCAGGGGTTGCGTCAGCATTCCGAGGCTGCGTCGACAAATAATACTCTGACAAATAGCACGCCAGCGTCAGTCATTGCCGATACGTATCATCGTCAGTGGCCTTATGTGCTAGCAATCGCCTGCTCAACGGGTGGGCCGCAGGCGCTTAGCAAATTACTGCAGGCACTGCCTGCAGATTTTCCATGCCCAATTATTATTGCGCAGCATATTGCTGACGGCTTTGCCAAAAGCATGGTTGAGTGGCTGGATAGCGTCACTGAACTCCAGGTGCAGTTAGCCCAGGAAAATGATGTGTTATGTGCCGGCCACGTTTATATCCTGCCTCCTGAGCACCATCTGGTAGTCAAAAAGTATCATCGTTTGGCTGTTATACCTCGCAAGGCGACTGATGTTTACCATCCTAGCTGCAATTTGCTGCTGGAGTCTGTGGCTGAAGTTTATGGTGAAAAAGCGGTAGGACTCATCATGACGGGCATGGGTAGCGATGGATGCCGTGGCATCGAGGCTATCTTCCATAATGGCGGTAAAACGCTGGCGCAGGATGAAGTTTCTTCCGTCGTATTTGGTATGAATAAATTCGCCATCGACAAAAACGTCGTTCATAAGACACTTCCGCTGGAAAAACTTGCTGGTGCTTTGTTGGCTATGGCTCGTCTTGGGCAATCTGAGGGCAAACTGCCATGATCCCAAATATTGCGGCCTTTAAAACACTCATCAAGGATAGAGTGGGTCTGCATTTTTTTAATGGCATGGAAGGATTGCTTAATGCGGCATTGCAGCAGCGCATCTCTGAGCGCGGAAAAGAGAGCTTTGAAGAATACTATGAGATCCTCTGCGTCTCGACTGACGAATTCGATAAGCTTCTTAGCCTACTGACGATTAACGAAACGTACTTTTTCCGTGAGCCGGATGTGCTGGATATCATTTGCGATAAGCTGGTGCCGCGCATTCTTGAGCAACGCAGTGGCCCGGTGCGCATCTTAAGCGCAGGCTGTTCTTCGGGCGAAGAAGCCTACTCTCTGGCAATAAAGCTCCATCAGAAATACCACGATAAATTCATCGACAACGTGGAGATTCACGGCTGCGATATCGATACCAAAATTCTGGAAAAAGCTCGTGCAGCAATTTACTCCAGTTACTCTTTCCGTGGCGTCGATCCTTTATTGCAGCAAAGCTATTTCACACGCAACGGTAACCAATTCCAACTGCATGATGTGATTCGTAATAAGGTGAAGTTTCACCGCGCGAACATTGTTAAAGAACAGCTTCAACCCACATTCGATATTATTTTGCTGCGTAACGTCTCCATCTACTTTGATGTCGAAACGCGCCGAGCACTGCATTTTAACCTGCTGAACATGCTGCAACCGGAAGGGGCGCTGTTTTTTGGTAACGCTGAAACGCTGGCTAATAATTTTGGCATCCTGAAGCTTAAACAAGAGTTCGGGAATTTCTACTTCTGCCAACCGAAAGCGGCGCGTACTCAGACTCCGGCAGTCAATGTACGACCACGTATTATTACTCCGGTTATTCCGGCCGCCGCACCTTTCATTGATGCTCCGGTTCCTTCCGCGCAGCAGTGTGATAGCTGGATTAAAAAAGCACTCGCCTGCGTTGCTGACAAACGCTTTTCTGAAGCAGAAGAGCTGATAGGTCAGGTGTTGAATAGCGACATTCATAATCTGGAAGCGCTGGTTATCAAAGGTGCCATTGCACTGGAGAAATGTGAGTTCGAGCAAACGGCTTTAAGTGCGAAACACGTGCTTGAGCTGGATGAATGGTCTGCGGAAGCGAAAATGCTACTTGGTTTGGCAATGATGTGGCAGCAGCATACCCAACAGGCGATTGCCTGGTTTAAACAGGTTGTTTATCAACAGCCTGGCTACTGGCCTGCCCATTACTACCTGGCGGAAATGTATCGACAAAGCGAGTTGTACCGCCCGGCTCAACGGACTTATCGCATTACTCTTCAATTACTCAACGCCGAAATGAGCAATACCGGCAACGCCACCGCATTGCGGCTGCCGCTGTCATTTCCGAGTAATTCTTTTCGTTTTCTTTGTGAACATCAGCTGGCGCAGTTCACCACTCAGGATGGGCAATAGAGAACCGTATGGCTATCGATCTTAAAAAATTTGTGCTGCGCTTTATTGATGAAGCAAACGGCCATTTACATACCGTAAAAGAGGGGGCGTTCCTGCTCTCATCTGGTCAAAATACCGACGCACAAATCGGAGAGATGTTCCGTGCGGCACATACCCTGAAAGGGGGCGCGCGAATGCTGAAATTGCAAAGCATCGCCGATGTTACCCATCAGCTTGAAGAGATATTAAGCGAGCTACGAGATAAGAAACTCGAGCCTAACCAAAGCCTTGGTACATTAATTCTTCAGGCTTGTGACTACATTTCAAACCAACTGGCACAACTGTCGGCAAGTGAAGGTAATAACCAGTTGCCTCCGGCAGATGTTGCATTGTGCGAGCAGTTAGCCCGCGCCAGCCGTGGAGAAATGGGCACAGAAGCTGATGAAGTGGTTAAAGCCCCGCTAGAAAAACCGGCCACTTTGCCATCGCTCGAAGTATTAGATGGTGGCTTAAAACAGGCGGGTTCAGTTCGCGTTAAGCTCGAAAAACTCGATGACCTGATAAACATCCTCGGTGAAGTTGTCGCCAGTCATGACCGTCTCGAGCAGCAAGTACACACGTTAGTCAATCTTGGCCCGCGGCTGGCACAAATGGATGTCGAACAACTGCGCAAGCAGGTTCTGCAATTCAGCCGCAAGCTAAAAGATGATTTCCAGGTTCAACATCTCCAGATGCATGAACTTTATGATGTTGCCACCACCATTCGTATGCTTCCGGTGTCGATGCTGTTTGAACCGGTCTCAATGCAGGTGCGGGAGCTGGCATCCTCCCTGAATAAGCAGGTGGACTGCCGTATTTTGGGTGGTGAAGTAGAGATCGACAGGCAATTAATCGACAGACTCTCTGAGCCTTTAACCCACTTGCTGCGTAATGCCGTTGATCATGGTCTTTGCGAAGCACCAGAACGGTTGGCTGCCGGAAAGTCGGCGCGTGGCACCATCACCCTGACCACTCAGCAAGACGGGCGCGGTATTTTGCTGCGTGTGGAAGATGATGGCCGTGGCCTGGATTACGCGGCGATTCGCGCTAAAGCGGTGGCTCGTGGTTTGGTTGATGCGGCTGTGGTTGATCAGCTTTCAGAGCTGGAATGTAACGAGCTTATTTTCCACCCGGGTTTCTCAACCAGCAAGATTGTCACTGAATTATCCGGTCGTGGTGTGGGCCTGGATATTGTTCGCAAGACTATTGTGACTGATTTACAAGGCACGCTTCAGGTCCATAGCCGTCCTGGGCAAGGCACCACCTTTATTATCAGGCTGCCCATTTCTCTGGCAATGATGCGCATTTTGCAGTTTGAACAGCAGAACCATCTTTTTGGGGTTGCTGCGCAGTACGTCGTTGAAGTGGTTAAATATTCTCGTGATGAAATTCGTGATATTGCCGGGCGCCCGGCAATTATTCTGCACAACGAATTTATCCCGGTTATCTCAGCGGCTGAAATACTGCGTATCAACGACAGGCCTGGAGTACATAACTCATCGGCCTCTAATGCGAATGACTTGCTGCTTATTATCATTCAGAACCAGTTTGGCAAGATGGCGATGCTGGTGGACAGCTTGCTCGATGAACGCAGCATGATGATTAAGCCTCTGCCGAAGCATATGCAGCAGCAGTCGCTAGTCTCTGGCATGGTTCTAAGCCCCGACAATCAACTGGTCAGTATCTTGCAAGTTCCAGTTTTAATGGAGATGGCACAAAAACAAGGGCAGCCACGGACCGCTGCACCTAAGCCACAAGTTCGACAGAACTCATGGCATGTGCTGATCGTCGATGACTCATTGAATACGCGTGAAATTGAGAAAAACGTTCTGGAAGCACACGGTTATCAGGTCACGCTCGCCGAAGATGGATTCTCGGGGTTACAAAAAGCGCGTTTAACACAGTTTGACGCAGTATTGACGGACGTAGAAATGCCTGTGATGGATGGATTCTCGCTCACTAAAGCATTGCGTGCCGAAGATAATTACCAACATATTCCGATTATTATCGTGACTTCACGGGCTAAAGAAGAAGATCGCCGCCGAGGGATCCAGGTGGGTGCGGATGCATATATAGCCAAGGGTGATTTCGAACAGGATAGCCTCATAGAAACATTAAAAATGCTTTTATGCTGAAGGCTTAAAAAGTGAGAAAAGAGATGCGTGTTTTATTAGTTGATGATGATTTGTTTGCTGCTGAACTGGCTTCGGTATTTCTGGAAATGAACGGCTATGAAGTGGTTCTTGCAGAAAGTGCAATGTCCGCATTAGCCAATCTTGATTCTGATGATGGAATCGAATTGGTCATCAGCGATTTCCATATGCCGGAAATTACCGGGCTGGATTTATTAGAGGTTTTGCGTGCCAACGGCTGGAAAAAACCTTTTATTTTACTCAGCGCCAGTGAGATGACTGACATCACTATCATTCCGGATTGCTGGGTGAAGAAAGACGAGAATATGGCTGAAAGACTGGTGGCTGTAGTGAATAAATTCCTCAAGCCAGATGCTGCGGCAGAGCAACTATAAATCATGATAAAACAAGAATTTATGCAAAGTACGATGAATACTGCACAAGATAAAATCGCTCGCTTGCGTCAGCGCTTTTTGCAACGTATTCCCGTGATGCTGAGCCAGGCAGATGCTCTGCTGGCAAAATTAGTCACTGAACCGAACGAAGTGGATAGTAAGCAATTGCACCTTTTGTTGCATAGCATCCACGGAACCAGCGCGTCGTTTGGTTTCACGAAAATTGCCAGCCAGGCTGCTGAAGGTGAGCACCTGTTAGTGAGTCATTCTGTTTCGGATACGAAATACAGCAAGCTTGGCGAGATATTACGCCAGCTATATGCATTGACTGAAGAGCAGATGGAAAGCGCACGTCGTGGAGCAGACTCTTTAGTTAAGTTCCCGATAGCGGCTTCGACTCAGGAAGAGGTTGCGATTAATCGCACCATTAAGCCTGTTTATCTGTGTGACGATGAATGCGACCAGGCTGAATTACTGGCAACCCAACTTCGCTGTTTTGGCTTTATCTGTTATGTGTTTACCAACACGGCCGATTTTACCAAGGCGGTTTTATCACAGCCTCCGTCAGTGGTCATTATGGATGTTAGCTTCCCGGATAACGCTTATGGCGGCCCGCTTGCGATGTCTGATCTGAGAGAGAAAGTCGGCACACCTTTCCCGGTGCTTTATCTTTCCTGCCATAGCCATTTCCACGCTCGCATTAATGCGATTAAAGCCGGCTGTGATGGTTACTATGTAAAACCCGCATCAACCACCGATTTAGTTCAGGAGTTGCACCGCTTAACGCAACCGTCACTGAAAAAACCGTATCAAGTTTTACTGATTGATGATGAGCCTGAAGTCGCGCAATACAATGCCGAGATGCTGCGTATGGCGGGGATGGAAGTGCATGTTCTTACGCAGATTCCACACTTGCTGAATGTTCTCAATACTCATCCGATCGATATTGTTCTGATGGATTTCCACATGCCGGACTACAGTGGCGAAGAACTGACAAAACTGATTCGTCAGATCCCACAACATATCGGTTTGCCTATCGCCTATCTCTCAAGCGAGACCAATAAGAAAACCCAGTTTGGGGCGATGAGTACCGGCGCGGAAGATTTTATTATTAAGCAGGCCGATCCGCAGGAGTTAATTAATGCGGTTTCGATTCGCGCAGAAAGAATGCGTACACTGCGTGCTCGCATGTCTCAGGATAGTTTGACGGGCCTGTATAACCACTCAACGACGACGCATTATCTGGAAAGCGCCATCACAGAGTCCAACTACAGCGGTATTCCATTTAGTTTGGTAATGGTCGATTTGGACCACTTTAAAAATATCAATGATACCTACGGTCATGTCGCGGGCGATCAGGTGATTCTGGGCATCTCACAGCTGTTTTCCCACCGTTTACGCAGCACCGATATTGTTGGGCGCTATGGCGGCGAAGAGTTTGCGATAATTATGCCGGCCACCACGCAAGAACAGGCAGCCGCAGTGGTTGAAAGACTGCGCCAGGGATTTGAAAAAATTCACTTCTCAGTCAACCAGACTAACTTCAGCAATACCTTCAGTGCGGGAATTGCCTCCTGGCAGCCGGGAGACAAAATAGAAACTATCCGCGAACGTGCAGACCAGGCTCTATATTCGGCAAAACAGCATGGCCGTAACCGTTATTGCATTGCCGATGATAAGGAAGTCGCATGAGCGAGCCATTAGAGCAAATACTCAGTCTCTATCAGGACGAAAATCGGGAAATTGCCAACGTTGATGAACCGCAGTGCAGCCTTGTTTTGTTTAAGCAGGCTGACAAAAATTTTGCTTTTTACGGTTCGCAAATAAAAGAGATTCTGGCCGAGCGCCCTATTTCATGGGTGCCGGGCTGCCCGCCTTCTCTTGAAGGGGTGATTAATTATCGTGGGCGCGTTGAATCAGTGATTAACATTAATCAGTTAATTGATGCCGCTGGTCAGGATGTGCCAGGCAAACGCACAATTTTTATTGGCCGGGGCAATAAAATGCAAAGCGGGATACTTATCGACAAATTAATAGATGTGCTGGATGTGGCTGAAAGCCTGATTCTTCCTGCCGCTGATAATTTATCTGCTGGTATGCAAAAAGTGGTGGTCGGTATTGTTCCTGTAGGCCACGAGTATTTTGCGCTACTGGATTTGAATTTAGTCTTTGAGCGTTACCTGGAAACCAGTGGCTATGACTCACTCGCTTAGTCTTGCGGCAGTGCGAATCACCCTCGGGAGGATGCATTTTTATATCCCATCATCGCAGGTACAGCGCTGTGTGCTGGCGGGGCCCGATACACCGGATATACAGCAATTTAGCCAATGGCTAGGGTTGCCGGATGAGCCACAGAGCGGTATGCATCTGCATTTATTAGTTCCTGCAAGTAACGTCGCAAAAGGTTGGTACTTCTGGGGAGAGCTGGAAAATGTGATACTACGGCCAAATGAAATACTCCCGCTACCCGTGATATTGCAGCAATGTTGCAAATTACCTGGGCTGCGCGCGCTGGTGCAGGATGAAAGCCTGAGTCCGTTATTAAGCTGGCGGTGAATATTGCGCCGCCCGCTCTCTTCGTTATCACTACGTCAAATTCGCAGATAACTCCCTGAACTAAACGTTTCTTCAATCTTGTGAAAAATGAATCCATCCAACGAGTGGCAGACTCCCAATAGTCATATTTGGCAGGGGAAGTCGTACTCAAAATATGTTAAAAACATGCCCATCTGAGATTTACATCTGTGCGATTAATTAAAAAGGTATACCCGATTTTATGTCTGACAATCTTATCGAGCGTATTTCCACCGCGTTAGAATCTGAATACACACTTGAGGGGCTTGTCCGACAGCTGCTGGAAATGCTCGAATTGGTTACCAACATGGAGTCAACTTACCTGACTCGTATTGACCCGGACGGCAGTTTCCAGCATATCCTCTTTGCCCGTAATACCCATCACATGCAGATCCCTGAAGGCCTTTCGGTTCCTTGGGGTGATACGCTTTGCAAGCGCGCGTTAGACGAAGGAAAGCGTTACACCTGCGATGTGGCCAATGTTTGGGGGGATTCGCAGGCCGCGAAAGCGTTAGGCATTACCACTTACGTCAGCACGCCGGTAACACTTGCGGATGGTTCTTTATATGGCACGCTGTGCGCAGCCAGTTCCGAGCATCGCATTTTGACCGAGCGTAGCGAGCAAGTGCTGCAACTCTTTGCACAGCTGATTGCGCAACAAATTCAGAATGAACAGCTTTTGCAGCAGCTCCAGCAGGCAAATGCCGCGCTCACTACCGCCAGCTATACTGATGAGCTGACTGGGCTGCCTAACCGTCGAGCAGTATTTGAAAAGTTACCAAAACTCTTTTCTCAGGCTCGTCAGGATGCGCGTTTTGTGTTGCTGGCTTTTGCCGATCTGGATGATTTCAAAGAAATTAATGATGTTTATGGCCACGATTCTGGTGATGACTTCCTCTGCTCCATTGGGCAGCGCTTGCAAGCAGGTGCCCGGCCTGACGATATAATAGGGCGAGTCGGTGGTGATGAGTTTATCGTGGCCGGTATTGGTCCTAAAGAGTACGGCATGGCGCTACAGGCAGCGCAGGCATTCAAAATTCGCCTCTCAAACTTGCTGACTGGCGAGTATCAGCTACATTCCAGTGTGATTAATTATGCAGGCCCCAGTATTGGTGTTGTTGCAATCAACCCAGAGCTAACCGATCACGATCAGGCGTTGCGCGAAGCTGATGCTGCGATGTATCTCGAGAAAGATCGTCGCCGGGGCTTATAACCTTTCCAGAAAAGCAGTCACAACGTTGCGGAGATAACGATGAAAGATGTCGTGATAGTGGGGGCTGCACGAACGCCCATTGGCTGCTTTCAGGGGGCTCTTTCACCACGTAGCGCTTCGGAGCTGGGGAGTGCGGTGGTTAAAGCGCTACTAGAACGCAGCGGCGTAAGTGAGCAAGAAGTTGATGAAGTGATCCTGGGGCAGGTCCTCACTGCGGGAGCCGGGCAAAACCCTGCGCGCCAAACCGCACTGAACAGTGGTTTGCCGTGGTCTGTTTCCGCTATCACCATTAATGATGTTTGTGGCTCCGGCTTAAAAGCGCTTCATCTTGCGACTCAGGCGATTCAATGTGGTGAAGCCGACGTAGTGATTGCTGGTGGACAGGAGAATATGAGTCGCGCTCCACACGTTTTGGCCGATAGCCGTAACGGTGCTGGCCTGGGGAATAGCCAACTTATCGACAGCCTGGTTCACGATGGATTGTGGGATGCCTTCAACGATTATCATATGGGCGTGACGGCTGAAAACCTTGCGCGTGAATATGGTATCAGCCGTGAAAGCCAGGATGCCTATGCTCTGGCATCACAACATAAAGCGCGGGCAGCGATTGATGCCGGGCGTTTTAAAGATGAAATTGTGCCGGTGGCGTTTGAGACTAATAGCGGAAAACTGGTGATTGTTGATACCGACGAGCAACCACGCACCGATGCCAGTGCCGAAGCTCTGGCACAATTGCACCCAACCTTCGATATTCAAGGAAGCGTAACCGCGGGAAATGCCTCTTCTATTAATGACGGTGCCGCAGCAGTATTAATGATGAGCGCCAGCAAAGCCGAAGAATTGAATCTGCCGGTGTTGGCTCGTATCAAAGCTTTTGCAAGCGTTGGTGTTGATCCCGCTTATATGGGCATTGCGCCAGTCACCGCGACTCAGCGTTGCCTTGAACGCGCGGGCTGGAAGCTTGAGGAGCTTGATCTTATCGAAGCCAATGAAGCCTTTGCGGCGCAGGCACTTTCGGTGGGAAAAATGCTTGAATGGGACGAGCGCAAAGTGAATGTTAACGGTGGTGCGCTGGCGCTAGGGCACCCGATTGGCGCGTCCGGCTGCCGGATTCTGGTGTCGCTGGTGCATGAAATGATCAAGCGCGATGCCAAAAAAGGGCTGGCGACGTTGTGTATTGGCGGCGGGCAGGGCGTGGCGCTGGCAATAGAACGCGACTAATTTCCTATATTAATTTTAATTATTGATTTTTAAGAACACCGCCTTATAGGCGGTGTTTTTCTATTACAGAGGTCACACTTTTACTCCATTTTATTTAACTGCGTCACAAAATCCCCCTGTTACTCATTTTAATTGATAAGCGTCCACCCATTTTAATTTCATTTAAGTCCTCAGCTTTTTCTTGTGTAAATAAATTTAAATATCATTGAAATGTGTACCAAATGAAGTTTTTGGTTATTTTAATGTGATGTTTGTCGCCAAATATCAGGTGCTGTTGGTTGTTTTGTTGATAGTCATCACGAAGATTACCAGATGTTAATTTCGACATAAATATTTACGATCTCGATCACTAAAATAATGTTCATTTAAAAATAAAATCCAGTTTCATAATAATGAAACGATATTTCAATGAGGGATTTATTTATGTTGAAGAAAACTCTGGGTCTGGCAATGTTGATTGGTGCTTCTTTTGCAGCCCAGGCTGTAACCGTCGACTTACGCCATGAATTCATTGACGGTGGTAAAACGGACTCAACCAACGCCGACCGCGTCTCAGTTTCACATCGTTTTGCAAATGGTTTTGGTTTCTCTGTCGAAGCGAAATGGAAATCAGGTGGTGATAATACCGATCAGCCGTTTAGTGACTTTGTAGGTAATGGCCATGAAGAAGCCATTAGTTGGCAATGGAAAGCCGATAAAAATTTCTCCGTAACACCTGGTTTTAATATTGAAAGTAACGATAGCCGTTCTATCTATAAGCCAAACTTACGTGTGCAATATAGCTTCGATAATGGCTTCTATGTTGCTGCTCGTTACCGTTATGATTACACCCGCTACCCGGCTAACGCTAAGAAAGATGACGATAAAGTCAACCGTGGTGATGCATGGGCAGGCTTCGTGATGGGTGACTGGCGTACCGAGCTAAACTATGTTTACGCACGTAGTGAAGAGGGTAATGCTCGTAATAACAACAAGCCTTATTCTCAGGAATATAACGTGAAGTTGGCTTATAAATTGGATAAAAACTGGGCTCCATATGGTGAAGTCGGTAACGTTGGGGTAAATGATCGCGATGACCGTCAGACCCGTTTACGTGTCGGTGTTGCATACTCCTTCTGATAGTTTAATCCTTTAATACCTTCTCCCGGCCTCTGCTATTAGCAGAGGCTTTTTTATATTTGAATAAGATATAAAGTGATTAATTTTAAGTACACAGCCAATACCTTAAATAAATAGATATAAAAAAGCCCTCTCATAAAGAGAGGGCAAGGCCTACACAGGGCACACTATGTTTATCTATCAGGCAGAAATTAATTCTGGGTTAGCAGGCATTTTGGCAATATACAGTGCAGGCTTACCATCTTTATCGGAGCTGAATAAAATGGCACTGTCATCCGGAGTAAATGAAGGGTGCGGATGCGTAACCTGGCGGCTATTAGCAAAAGTTGCCCAGGAAGTATCGTGGCGAGCGACGCGGAAATAAGCTTTTTTCGCTACATCGAAGGCATATAAATATGGATCGTTGTCGATGGTGTAACCGCTAGTATCTTTAACGTCAACCGGAGTACCGGAACCGTCTCCAACCAGCAACGAACCATCGAAGTTACTCATCAGGTGTGAACATGCTGGCATCTGCATGACTTCGGTATTTTCGCCGTTATCCGGGTTGTAACTATAAATGGTGCGGCCTTGCTGACCTTTCAAATAAGAAACGTACATCAGCGAAGAACCGTTTGGCACCCAGAATTCATGTGTGCAGCTTTCGCCTTCAGCGTGCTCCTTTACTTTGCGCACGTTGCTACCGTCTTCGTTAACCATCCACATGCGTGCATCAACCAGGTCGTGCGGACCTTCGTGACAGAACGCAACGGTGTTGTCATCGAACGGGCGGTAAATCGGGTGGCCAAGCCAGTTATTCTCCTGGTGGATAACGGCGCTTTCGCCGGTTTGTAAATCCACACGCAGCAGGCGACAGTTTGGTCCTTTATGGAAGAAGTCATGGAAGATTTTCCAGTCGTTCAGTGGAACCCAATCGTCTTTGGAAATTTCAATACCGACTAATTTGGTGCAATCGCTGTTAGCAACCCAGGTACCGTAACCAACCCAGTCAGCAGGTACACGATAAACTTCACGCTCAACCAGAGTTTCAAGGTTAACTTCCAGCAGCGTTCGCTCGTTCTTCACATAATAGAGCGATTTGTCATCCGGGGAGAGGAAACCACCAAAGGTATTGTCGCCAGTACCTTCCGTTAACTGTACGGCTTCGGCAGCGGCGATATCCAGCAGATAGTAGTTCCAGTTACCATCAAATTCGCCTGCGAACAGTAACTTACTGCCATCCTGGGTAAAGCATTTTTGGTAGAAGTAATTGCGGTGGCACGTTACTTCTGGTGGCGTTAAGCGGGTGACTTCGACGCCTGTGTCTGGGTCCTGGCTCACTTCATAAACCAGTTTAACCCGCATACCTTTAGCCATGATGCTCTCCTTTAAATGACAATTCATATACCCGTCATCCTGCAACTCGAATGCTAACGGATATCTAGTGAAATCAATGTTCAAAATTCTGGTGTTAATTTATCAAAACATTGTTTCAATATGTGTGATTGCATTCACTAAACGGCAACACCACTATCAATACTTTCAGTAAACAGATGCATTTCAGGGATAAGTGCAGAGGGAACGTGATCGAAATATCAAATTTGAGAAGTATTCTCCTAAAGTTGAAACAACGTTTCATTTATAATTGAAAAGCGATTTCAACAAGATTACTATGAATCCATCAAAGATTACGGAACAGCGTTTTTACCGTAAGTGATTTATGAGTTGCGCAATTTGCGTGAACAAATTTTTCCCCAAAATGCTTGCACTTACAGCAGGCCCGTATAAAAAAAGGAAACCTACATGATTCTGGATTCATTCTCCCTGGAAGGTAAAGTTGCTGTTGTTACTGGTTGTGATACAGGTCTGGGCCAGGGTATGGCTATCGGTCTTGCAGAAGCTGGTTGTGACATCGTTGGTATCAACATCGTTGAACCGGCTGAAACCATCGAGCGTGTAAATGCTCTGGGTCGCCGCTTCCTGAGCCTGACTGCTGACCTGCGCCAGATTGATGGTATCCCCGCTCTGCTAGAGCGTGCTGTTGCTGAGTTCGGCCAAATCGACATTCTGGTTAACAACGCAGGTCTGATTCGTCGTGAAGATGCCATCAACTTCAGCGAAAAAGACTGGGACGACGTAATGAACCTGAACATCAAGAGCGTATTCTTCATGTCTCAGGCTGTGGCTCGCCAGTTCATTGCTCAAGGCAAAGGCGGCAAAATCATTAACATCGCTTCTATGCTCTCTTACCAGGGTGGTATCCGCGTACCGTCTTACACCGCTTCTAAAAGCGCAGTTATGGGTGTGACTCGTCTGCTGGCGAACGAGTGGGCACAACACGGTATCAACGTGAATGCTATCGCACCGGGCTACATGGCGACCAACAACACCCAACAACTGCGTGCTGATGAAGAGCGTAGCGCTGCAATTCTGGAGCGTATCCCTGCTGGCCGTTGGGGCCTGCCAGAAGATCTGAAAGGTCCAATCGTGTTCCTGGCATCTACTGCTTCTGATTACATCAACGGTTACACCGTTGCGGTTGATGGCGGCTGGTTAGCGCGTTAATTCGGGTCAGCGGTGGATGACGCTTGCGCTTATCCACCCTACAAAACCCATTCTGTTTGTAGGTCGGGCAAGCGAAGCGCCCCCGACACCATCAAACGATAGAGAAGCCTCCTGAAACCAGGAGGTTTTTTTATATCTATACCCTTGCCAAATACAACGCGGGCATCCCTTCTTCGTCAGATGTGTAAAGTACCCATTGATTATCAGGGCTAAATGACGGATGTGGATGCGTCACCTGGCGATCGCCATCCAGCACTTTCCAGGATGTATTGTGGCTGCAGATTGCTTTTTGCGTACCTTTCTTTAGATCGAATACCCAAATGAAGGGATCGTTGAGATCGATATTTCCGGTCTTATGCGGCGCGCCATCTCCAACGACCAACGAACCGTCATAGTTACTCATTAAATGTGAGCAAGGAGGAATGGTGCGAAGCTGGCGATTCTCAAGGGTTTGCGGATCGGCGCTCCATAAATAACGGTGCGCATCACCTTCTTTATGCGCGACGTAATAAAGTGTAGAGCCGTCCGGTACCCAGAATTCATGAGTAAAACTTTCACCTTCTTCATGCTGGCGAACTTTGCGTAGATTGCTGCCATCCTGATTAATCAGCCACATCCGAGCATCAATTGCATCACGCGGGCCTTCATGGCAAAACGCGACGGTTTCATCGTCAAACGGGCGGTAAATAGGGTGACCCAGCCAGCGTTTTTCTTGCAAGATGACCTGCTGCTCGCCACTGTGTAAATCGATGCGAATCAGGCGACATTCCGGGTTCGTGAAGTAGAAATCACGGAATTTTTTCCAGTCGGTGAGGGGCGACCAGTCACTTTTTTTGATTTCAATACCCACCAGTTGGCTGCAATCGGAATTTGCAACCCAGGTGCCATAAGCCACCCATTCATCATCGACTTCATAAACCACGTACTCTTCGAGTGAATCCAGATCGACCCGGCGTAATTCGCAGGTGTTCTTCACATACCACAAAGAGCGATCGTCAGCTGACAAAAAGCCGCCAAAGGTATTATCGCCTTCGCCTTCCGTTAGCTGCGTGGCAATTTGCTTTTCTAAATCCAGCGAATAGTAATTCCAGTGGCCCTCGAATGCGCCGCCGAAAATCAGCCGCTGCCCATCGTTGCTAAAGCATTTTTGATAGAAATAATTACGGTGGCAAATAATGTGTGGAGGGGTCAAACGTAATACTTCAGTTCCGGTTTCCTTGTCGCGTCGTGCGCGGAAGGAAAGTTGGATTTTCTTACCTTTAGCCATAACGAATTTCCTTATTTGTTTAAAAAAATACCCTGCCTCGCAAGCGGGGCAGGGTATCTATCTGCAAATATCAGGCTGATTAATTAACGCATTGCGCGTTTCAGAATACGGTTACCCTGGCGTTCAAACTCAGCAGCGGTTTCTTCTACGGTTTTCTGGCCATAGTCGATGTACTGCAAAGAAGTACCGAACAGGGAAACAATCTGCGGGTCATCAAAGTAAGGCGATGTTGGCAGTTTGTTTGGCAAAGATTGCGCCAGCTTCAAGCCCGCAACCGCCGGGTCGTTATCTTTAATCACGCCGTCAGCAGTCAGTTGGGTCACAGCCGCTTTGCTCAACGGAACGCCACGCTCAAGGCCCAGCGCTTCCACGCCTGCTTTTTCGTTCAGCAAGAAGTTAATCAGCATCGCTGCTTCTTTCGGGTGCTTGGTCGTTTTGCTGATAGAGAACATCTGTGCTGGTTTAAAGAACATACCGGCATCTGTTGCTCCTGGCAGCATTGGGTAAGAACCCAGCTCGAGTTTCGCTGGTGGCTTCAGGTTGTCGGAATACTTTTTAATGGTCGAGTTCCACATATAAGTACCGGCCCATTCGCCCTCAATCCACGGCTTCATCTCGTACATATTGCTCTTACCAAATGACGCATAGTATTTGGTATCAGGCATTACGTGGCTGTCGATAAGTTTTTTGTACATGCCAAAGAACTCAACCCACTGTTCTTTGGAGTAGCCGAATTGCTTTTTCGCGGTATCGATTTCAGGAATATTGTATTTCTGCACCATATAAGAGCGCAGCAAAGACAGCGTATCCTGGTGCTCAAGCACTACTGGGAAATATTGCTTGCCCAGTTTGGATTCAAAGGTTTTACCCGCCGCCATCAACTCATCCCAGGTTTTCGGGTATTCAACACCCGCTTTTTTCCAGGTTTCATCGTTGAAATAGAACACGCGCGCAGTCACGGAGATTGGAATGCCGTTCAGCTTGCCGTCAACGGTGGTGGTTTGCAGCTCTTTCGGATCAAACTGCGTCAGATCCAACTCACCTTTCACGGTATTTAGATCGTAGAATCCGGTGCCGGTTTTGGAGAAAATTGGCAGCCAGTTCCAGTTTGTCTGCATCACATCAGGCTCGGTACCGCCCGCAATCTGCGTAGTCAGGCGCGAAAGGTGGCCGTCCCAACCGGTGTATTCAGACTTCACCTTAATGTTTGGGTGTTGCTTCTGGAACTCTTCCACCGCTTTCAGTGTGACCTGATGGCGGCCGTTGCCACCCCACCAGGACATACGTAAATCAACATCATCTGCCGCAAATGCCGAGCCGGCAGCCATTCCTAAAGTAGAAGCAATCAGGGTACTTAACAGCACTTTTTTCATTATGATAGATCCTGTTAGAGAGAGATGTTCTGTTCAGTTTTAGCGTCGAAAATATGACATTTTTCCATGTCAAACTTGAAATACACCTTACGGTGAAGACCCTTTTCAATCATCGGCTTAGCTTCATCGGAAGGGATGCGGCAGGTCATTTCAAAATCAGCTACTTTCAGGTAGATGAAGAATTCATGACCCATATTCTCTACACGCACCATCTCACCGCTGGAATGGCTTTCAGCGAACGGTTCATCAGAGATTGAAATAAACTCAGGACGGATGCCGAAGAAGATGTCCTGATCTTTGTATTCAGCACAACGCTTCTGCTGGCGCTCGTTTAATGCCAGTGTGTCGTGACCGACGCTAATTTGCAGACGGCCATCTTTCTCAATCAGCTTGCTCGGGCGAATGTTCATTTCTGGCGCACCAATAAAGCCTGCCACGAACATGTTTTTCGGGAAGTGATAGAGGTTATCTGGCGTATCCACCTGCATGATATGACCCAGTTTCATGACACAGATACGATCGCCCATGGTCATCGCTTCGGTCTGATCGTGCGTCACGTAAACGGTGGTCGCTGGCTTGCCGCTTTTCTTCAGTTGCTTATGCAGGTCGGAGATACGAATACGCATCGACGCACGCAGCTTGGCATCAAGGTTAGATAACGGTTCGTCGAACAAGAACACGTCAGGCTTTTTCACAATCGCACGGCCTACAGCCACACGCTGTGCCTGGCCGCCGGATAACTGGCGCGGCAGACGGTCCATCAGCTCATCGAGCTCAAGGATTTTGGCCGCTTCATTCACCTGCGACTCGATTTGCTGTTTTGGCAGCTTGCTCAGTTTCAGGCCAAAAGCCAGGTTTTCACGCACGGTCATGTGCGGATACAGCGCGTAGTTCTGGAACACCATCGCGATACCGCGAGATTTCGGTGCCAGGTTATTCACCACGCGGTCGCCAATTCTGACTTCACCGCCGCTGATGGTTTCCAGACCTGCGAGCATACGCAGGGTGGTTGATTTCGCGCAGCCGGATGGGCCGACGATAACCATAAATTCACCGTCTTCAATTTTCAGGTCGATACCATGAACCGCCTGGAAGCCGTTGGAGTAAACTTTTTGCAATTTGTTGAAAATAACTTCAGCCATGATATTCCCTCACTTAACCTTTAATTCCGCTGCTGGTCACGCCTTGTACGAAGTAGCGTTGAGCCAGGAAGAAGATGATGATCGATGGCAGAATGGAGATGCTCGCCATTGCCAGAATTTCGTTCCATGGAGCGCCTTCCGTCACGTCGATAGACATTTTGAGCGCCAGTGCAATTGGGTATTTGTCTACGCTGTACACATAAATCAGCGGCCCGATAAAGTCGTTCATCGACCACATGAACTGGAACAGGGCGACAGAGATAATGGCCGGTTTCAGAATCGGCACCACCACATACCACAGCACCTGGAAGGAGTTACAGCCATCAATCTGTGCGGCTTCTTCCATATCGCGTGGCACACCACGCAGGAACTGGATCAACATGAAGACAAAGAACCCCTGGGTTGCGAACGCCATTGGCAGCCACAGCGGCAGGTAGCTATTCAACATGCCCATTTCACGGAACATCAGGTATTGCGGGATTAACAGTACGGTGCTTGGCAGCAACATAGTAGTAATCAACGTCGCGAACCAAAACTTCTTGAACGGGATGTCGAAACGCGCAAAGCCGTAAGCGACAATCGTTGAAGAGATAATGGTTAGCAGTACTTTTGGAATCACATACTGCATTGTGTTCCACATATAGTGGCCAAAGGTGTACTCAGTACCGGTTTTCCAGCCGTTGACGAAGCCATCGCTAGTTGGGTTTGACGGCCACAGGCCGAGTGTGGTGAAGATCTCATGGTTCGGTTTAAACGCCGCAGAGAACATCCACACCAGCGGGTAGAGCATCAACAGACCGACAATAATCAGCACGACATAACGGATGGTGCGGCTGATTTTTTCACGGCGCAACGTACGCGCGATCTCTTCTTCTGCAAGGTCCGTCGCATTTTTAGCCGCTAGCTGGCTTGGTTGGATATCAGCCATTTTTGCCTCCCTTATCTGCGGAGTAGAACACCCAGTATTTCGATGACTTAAAGGCGATGGAGGCAAAGACCGCCACGACCAGGAACAGTACCCACGCCAGCGCCGCGCCATAACCCATATCGAAGTATTTGAAGGCGGTGTCGTAGATATACAGTGAGAACAAGTAGGTGTAGTGAGTAGGGCCGCCGCCGGTGATGATGTACGGTGCGGTAAACTCCTGGAACGCCTGCGTGGTCTGCATGATGAAGTTGAAGAAGATGACCGGCGTAATCAAAGGCACGGTCACTTTCATGAACATCTGCCATTTAGACGCGCCGTCGATCATTGCCGCTTCATATTGTGATTGCGGAACGTTTTGCAGTGCTGCGAGGAAGATGACCATCGCCGAGCCGAACTGCCAGACTCGTAAGAGCGTAACGGACATAAGCGCCAGAGAAGGCTCACCCAGCCAGTTCACCGGGTCGAGGCCAAACACACCAATAAAGCTGTTCAGCAGGCCGTCGATAGCAAACAGTGCGCGCCACAAAACGGCAATGGCGACAGAGCTACCAAGAATTGACGGAATGTAATACGCCGTACGGAAGAAACCGATGCCGCGTAGTTTAAAGTTCAGCACAAACGCGATGCCGAGTGCGAATGCGAGTTTTAACGGGATGGTTAAAAACACATACGCAAAAGTCACACCCATGGATTTCCAGAAGAGTGAATCTTCGGTCAACATGTAGCGATAGTTCTCAATACCGGTGAATACCGGGGGATTCATCAAATCGTACTCAGTAAAACTGAGGAAGAAAGATGAAACAAACGGGAAGGCAGTAAAGACTAACAACCCTATTATGTAGGGCGAAATCCATGCCAATCCCAGCATTTTGTTTTCATTCATACATACCTACCTGGCGATCAATGGTTTAAAAATTGTTTTTTGCAAAATCGTTCTCGAAACTCATTGCCTCACCCGTGAAACCAAACGGATGGGTCGGAAAGAGGTGGCGTGTTCTTCATATTCATTCCCTGATAATTGATTGATAAATAAAGATTAAAAATCCATGTCGTTTGTTCGTGTTCTGTATTTACATCCAGATTTCATAAACATGCGAACCATGGTTCCCGATTAGTAAAACAGCGTTTTAATTAATCCTATTACGATTTGTAACTGAGTCATTCAATTCATGATGGAAATGTGATCAAAGTCGAAACACTGTTTCGATAATGTGAAATGAACGAGGTTTTGCTCTGGATGAAAAATGAAAGGAGGTAATTCTTAGTTTTTAAACTGCAATAGTTGGTGGTTGTTTTTCAGTTGATTCTTAGGAATAATGGCCATTCATTAAAGAGAGTTACGTTTCGTTACAGAGTTAAGGCTTTGTTATCAGTGCGTTACCAGATGGTAATTATGTTATTTAAAGTCAGTTTTTGATATCGACAGTGACATGCACAAGGAAAAGATAAACAGCCTTTCTTATGGTTTAAAACCCAACCTATTTCTCATTCTTTGGCGTAAGCGCTGCTTAATTTCCTGCTCCTGGAAGTTAGACGGGTATTTTTCTCAATAACTTAAAAACTGGCCAGTTATGTCTTCTATAGAAATGAAAACCAATCAATTAGAGAACACGTCTCCATACCCACTTATGGCTCCTCGCCACGAAGAGATCGACTTACTAGGCCTGATGTCCACTCTTTATGCGGCAAAAAAACAGATAATTACCATTACACTACTGTTTGCCTTATGTGGGCTGGCTGTCAGTTTTCTACTGCCGCAAAAATGGACTAGCGAAGCGATTATCACCCCGCCTGAAACAAGAAACGTTATTGGGCTGCGTCGTGCGCTGGTTGACATTACTGTGCTTGGTGTGGATGCGAATGTTGATGCGGGTAATCTCTATAATATGTTTTTGAAGAAATTTGAATCGCAAGAGCTGCGCGAGCAATTTCTGGCAAAATCTCCTTATGTACAGGCTTTGGTGAAAAATGCTGATGTGGATAAGAGTGCACTATATCGCGCAATATCCAATGTTTCTGAAAAATTCAAGGCAGTAAACAATATCGATCCGAAAAAAACCGACAATGCCCCTTATACTTCCTGGACGCTAAGTTTTACCGCGCCAGATGCGGAAACAGCTCAACAGGTGCTGCAAAATTACGTTGAGTTTGTTGCTGCTGAAGTGAACAAAGACGTTATCGCGAATGTAAAAAATGCTCTTGAGCTTAAAATTGCATTTGAAAAAAACAGACTGGCATTGGACCGTGCTGCGCTTGAGAATCAGCACAATGTTAACCTCGAGCGCTTGGGGTATTCACTGCAGGTAGCAAATGCTGCAGGCCTGAAAGACCCTGTATATAGTAATGGGCAGGCGGTAAAAGATGACCCTGATTACTCTGTTGCTCTCGGCGCAAAAGGGCTTACAGAAAAGTTAAAGATTGAGCAGTCGATTAAAGATGTGGCTCAATTGAATGCATCAATACAAAACCGCGATCACATTCTTAATTCCTTAGAAGCAATCAAGCTTGGCAAAATAGATTTCAAACCTTACCAATTCCAGATGCAACCTTCGTTGCCACTGAAAAAAGATGGTCCAGGTAAAGCGCTGATTATCGTATTGGCGACACTGGTGGGTTTGATTGTCGCTTCAGGCGTGGTGTTAGTACGTGGTGCATTCACATCTCGTATGCACATTGATTGAAGACATCTAAATTAGATTTAGTCACAAGCGGTGCCTTCCCAGGCACCGCTTTTTTTATATCTTACTTCAGGAAATCTTCGCGCACTGGGGTAAAGGTGTCCAGTAGAGTACCCGCCTTCAGGCACACGCAGCCATGCATCACATGCGGTTCTTTATATAGCGTATCACCCGCTGTTACGCGGTGAGTTTCATCACCGATAGTGAATTCAAACTCGCCGGACAGTACGTAGGTCAACTGCTCATGTGGATGGTTATGCATCGGGCCGATTGCGCCAGCTTCAAAGTTAACCTGCACACCCATCATTTTACCGTCGTGCGCCAGAATACGACGGCTCACGCCAGCACCTAAATCTTCCAGTTTGGTATCTTTAATAAAAGTGAACATTCGCGATCCTTTTCTATGTGAAACGTTGTTTCATTTAATTAATCGTATCTTGAAAAGTTCTTTTACGATAGTTCACTCCAGCGTTTTGTAAGGCAGATCACGCTTTCCTGCCGGGTAATCTCTCTGATATAACCAAAGTAATAAAAGTTAACAGGTGAAACGTCATGAAAACAATGGGTTTGCTGGGCGGGATGAGTTGGGAGTCGACCATTCCTTATTATCGGTTAATTAATGAAGGCATTAAGGAACGATTAGGCGGCCTGCATTCAGCGAAAATTGTTCTGCACAGTGTTGATTTTCATGAGATTGAAGCTTGCCAGTCAAAAGGCGAATGGGATCTGGCTGGCGATATGCTGGCGCAGGCAGCGTTAGGGTTACAGAAGGCCGGAGCGGAAGGTATTGTGTTGTGCACCAACACGATGCACAAAGTTGCGCACCATATTGAATCGCGCTGTGGGCTGCCGTTTTTGCATATCGCTGATGCAACTGGCCGTGCGATTACTGCGCAAAATGTGCAGCGTGTTGCGTTGCTTGGCACGCGTTACACCATGGAACAAGATTTCTATCGTGGCCGCCTGAGTGCTGAGTTTGGTATCGAATCTCTTATCCCGGAAGAGCCTCAACGTTTGCGTATCAACCAGATTATCTTCGAAGAGCTTTGCCTTGGGAAAATCACCAAAGAATCGAAACGCTACTATCAGCAAGTGATTGAAGAGCTAAAGGGGCAGGGTGCACAAGGTGTGATTTTTGGCTGCACTGAAATCGGATTGCTGTTAAACCAACAGGATTGCCCGCTCCCGGTCTTCGATACCGCTGCGATTCACGCCGCCGACGCGGTGAATTTCATGCTGGCTGAGTAATATTTTTTTATTTCGTATTTCAAATGGTTAAACCATAAAAAAGAGTATCCTTAGCGTACGCCGGGTCACCACCGGCGTTTTTTGTGTTATTAATTTGTTAAGCAGCGCACGTTTTTCCAAACAAGCTGCACCTCTGACATCCTCGTAATCTGGCGGTCGAACACAGTTCTCCCGCCTTTTGTTATTTCTGCAACCTGGAGTTATTCCATGCCTATTTCCTTACTCGCGCTGGCGATGAGTGCATTTGCCATCGGCACGACGGAGTTCGTTATTATGGGCCTGTTGCCCGATGTGGCAGGAGATCTGGCGATCTCTATTCCCACAGCCGGTTGGTTGATTAGTGGCTATGCGTTAGGTGTGGCGATTGGCGCACCTATCATGGCTTTGCTTACGGCACGATTGCCGCGCAAACTCTCACTGGTACTACTGATGGTGATTTTTATTGTCGGTAACATCCTGTGTGCCTTAGCGCTGAATTACCAATTCCTGATGCTGGCTCGCATAATTACGGCGCTGTGCCACGGTGCCTTCTTCGGCATTGGCGCGGTGGTAGCTGCAAGTCTGGTTGCCCCTAATCGTAAAGCATCAGCGGTGGCACTTATGTTCACCGGTCTGACGCTGGCCAATGTGTTGGGCGTGCCGATTGGCACCTGGTTTGGGCAATTGTACGGTTGGCGTTCGACGTTTTGGGGAGTGGCGATTATCGGTGTGGTTGCCTTTATTGCGCTGATTGTCAGCCTGCCATCACAGAAAGAGGAAGCGCCGACCGACCTTAAACGTGAAGTCAGCGCACTGGCTAATGGCAAGCTTTGGCTTTCTTTGGCGATGACGGTGTTTTTTGCCGCAGCGATGTTCACCTTATTTAGCTACATTGCCCCAATGTTGTTACAGGTGACGGGAGTGACTCATCAAGGCGTAAGTTGGACACTGTTCTTGATTGGTGCCGGTTTAACGGTTGGCAATATCCTTGGTGGGCGTCTGGCAGATTGGAAAGTTTCCTTTAGTTTGATACTGAGTTTTAGCCTGATTGCTATCTTCTCTCTGCTGTTTCGCTGGACCAGCCACGGGATGTGGCTTGCGGAAATTACCTTATTCCTTTGGGCAATGGCGGCTTTTGCAACCGTCCCCGCGCTGCAAATCAACGTTGTGCTGCACGGTAAAGATGCACCAAACCTGGTTTCGACGCTGAATATTGCGGCCTTTAATGTTGGCAACGCGCTCGGTGCATGGGTTGGCGGCACAGTTATTGCTCACGGCTTTGGCCTGACTGCCGTTCCGGTCGCGGCAGCAGGGCTTGCGGCTGTCGGGCTTATCATTTGCCTGATCAACTTTAGCAGTGGAACGGGTCACCATCAGCCGGTAACCGAGCAGTAATTCAGGTGTCGAGCAGCTGATTCAGCGGCTCGATGTAAATCTGCATACTGTTTTGCAGATGGTCGCTAAACGCGCTGACGAGCGCGGAAGCAGGGCGGTGAAGTGGGCGAATCAGGCTCACCGTAAACGGCACCGCCACGCTAAATCGGCGGGCGACCACGCCACTTGAAGCATAATCCAGAGCGGTCAACGGATTGACCACCGATACACCCACCCCCGCACGTACCATCGCGCACACTGAGGCTGCACTGTGTGTTTCCATCACCATTCGTCGCTTAACGTCGTGCTCCTGAAATAGTGAATCCAACAACTGGCGATAGCTGTCGGTGCGTGAAAGGCTAATGTAGTTTTCCCCAGCGAAATCTTGCGGTGTGAGTACTTTTTTATCGGCGAGGCGATGCCCTGCGGGTAACACGCACACTTCATTGAGCGTCAGTAACGTCTGGCGCTCCGTTCCGGCAGGTGTTGTGATGTTTTCGGTTAACCCTAAATCATGGCGCTGAGCTGATAGCCACTCCTCTAACAGCGGTGATTCCTGCGGCACAATATTCAGACTTAATTCCGGGTAGCGTGCCAGAAAAGGTTGAATCAACATTGGCAAGAATGATTGTGAAAACACCGGCAGACAGGCTATGGAGAGCTCGCCCTGGCGGAATTCACGTAAGCTCTCAGCGGCACTCAGAATTCTGTCCAACCCGTACCAGGAGCGCTGCACCTCTTCAAATAACCGTAAACCTTGCACTGTCGGGTGCAAACGCCCACGGCTACGTTCGAACAATTGCAGACCAATTAATTTCTCAAGTCTTGCCAGTTCGCGGCTAACGGTAGGCTGCGAAGTATGAAGTAACCCTGCGGCTTCGGTGAGGTTGCCGGCGGTCATTATCGCGTGGAAAATTTCAATATGGCGCAGAGTTATTGAGGGCATGATAGTCTCCTTTATCTATATCAGTTTTGCATAGACTCTTGCTAAAGCGATATTTTTTCTTCACTTCACTCTATGGCGTAATACAAAAAACAAATTGTTGCCGGAGCCCACCATGCCACGCCCACTGAATAACACCGACACTGCTTTGAATGCGCAAAACCTGCTGGCATTGCCAGCCGAATTTGGCTGCCCAGTCTGGGTTTACGATGCTGAAATTATTCGCCAGCAGATTGCTCAACTGCGTCAGTTTGATGTGATTCGCTTCGCGCAAAAAGCGTGCTCCAATATTCATATTTTGCGTCTGATGCGCGAGCAGGGCGTGAAGGTGGATTCCGTTTCGCAGGGCGAAATTGAGCGTGCGCTAGCTGCAGGTTACAAGCCACTGGAAAATCACGACGATATCGTATTCACCGCCGATATGATTGACCAGCCGACGCTGCAACTGGTCGCCGAACAACAGATTCCGGTGAACGCCGGTTCCGTCGATATGTTGCAACAGCTTGGTGAGGTTTCTCCAGGCCATCGCGTCTGGTTGCGTGTTAACCCGGGCTTCGGCCATGGCCACAGCCAGAAAACCAATACCGGTGGCGAAAACAGCAAACACGGTATTTGGCACGCAGATTTACCGCAGGCACTGGAAGTTATCCAGCGCTACAAACTGCATTTAGTCGGTATCCATATGCATATTGGTTCTGGTGTTGATTATGGTCACCTTGAGCGTGTTTGTGGTGCGATGGTACAGCAGGTGATTGATTTTGGTCAGGATCTGGAAGCGATTTCCGCGGGAGGCGGCTTGTCTATTCCGTATCGTGAAGGTGAAGAGACTATCGACACTAACCACTATTACGGATTGTGGAATGCTGCACGTGAAAAAATTGCTCAGCGTCTGGGGCATCCGGTGAAACTTGAAATTGAACCAGGCCGTTTCCTGGTAGCGGAGTCAGGTGTGCTGGTGGCTCAGGTGCGTTCGGTTAAAAACATGGGCTCACGCCACTTTGTGCTGATTGATGCCGGGTTTAACGATCTCATGCGCCCGTCGATGTACGGCAGCTACCATCATATTTCGGCTTTGGCGGGTGATGGACGTGAGTTGACTGAGCTCCCGTTAGTTGAAACTGTCGTTGCCGGGCCATTATGTGAATCAGGGGATGTATTTACCCAACAGGAAGGCGGAAAAGTAGAAACTCGCGCGCTGCCGCCAGTACAGGTGGGGGATTATCTGGTACTGCACGATACCGGGGCGTATGGCGCGTCGATGTCGTCTAACTACAACAGCCGCCCGTTGTTGCCTGAAGTTTTATTTGATAATGGCGCGGCGCGACTGATTCGCCGCCGCCAGACTATTCAGGAATTGCTGGCGCTGGAAATGTAATACGGGCCCGGGCCGACTGAATCACGTAATACCAGCTTGCCAACAAACGGTGGGATTGCTTCAAGCGACTCGCCGTTTGCCAGTTTTATCGCCTGGTCGATGGCTGTAGTAATCATGCTGTCGATAGGCAAATAGACACTGGATAGCGCAGGTTCCAGCCACTGAGCGCTCGGCGCATCATCGAAACCAAACAACGAAATATCCTGTGGTATTCGCACACCAGCCTGATGAAGAGCTTTTGATGCACCCAATGCCATATCATCGTTACAGGCAAATAGTGCGGTAAATGCTACGGGACCTTCCAGCAATTCCTGGCACAGTTTATGGCCGAGCACCATGCTTGAATCACCATATTTGACCAGCTCTTCACTAAAGGCAATACCATGCTTTTGGAGCGCTTTTCGATAACCCATCAGGCGCGCCTGGCCAGTTGGTGTGGAAATCGGCACCGTAATGCATGCAATGTCGCGATGCCCTTGCTGAATGAGGTATTCAGTCGCCTGGAATGCAGCATCCTGTTGCTCGAAGAACACGCAACGATCGCGAGCCTGGCTTACATCACGGTTAATGACGACCAGTGGCACTTTGATGCTATTCATGAGTGAAAGTAATGTACGTTCATTCATAAAGCGGGTGTACAGCACAATAGCGTCGCAATGCCTGTCCACCAGCATTTGAACGGCTTCCAGCTCTTTTTGCGGCGTGTCGTGCCCATCAGTGACAATCAGCTGTTTACCCCAGGCTTCAGTCTGGCGTGAAGCTTGCTGGAGCAGGCGTCCAAAGTAGAAGCCATCAAAAGTAGACACCACCAGACCCACGCTATTACTGCTGCGATTGGCAAGAGATCGCGCCAAAAAGTTAGGCCGGTAGCCCAACTCTTCCATGGCGTTAAATACCTGTTCACGGGTGCTCTCTTTGACTTGCCCAATCCCGTTGAGCACGCGTGATACCGTTGCTTTAGAAACGCCAGCGCGTAGCGCGACATCCAGCATTGTTACCATCAATTCATTCCTGATTAAGACGCTTGCTGCGTGGTCGCATGATTTCGCTAGTTTAACATGCTGTGCTTATGAAACATCGGGCTTGCGGGTTCGTTATGCCACGGATCACGCTTTTGAATGATTAAGGCTACTTACCTCTATTTGGTATACCAAAATAAGTGAATTGGTTGGCATTGGAATTCCAATATAACAATGTGGGACATTTGTCACGGAAATGTTACGCAGTTACTTCTATTTTTGGTATACCAAATCGGTCGTCTTCCATCGCAGTAAATAATAAAAAACGACAACACTGAGGTATACCCTATGGCTTTGCAGGAAAAGTTAATCGACTCTCTGGGAAGTTTTGCCACTAAATTCAATAGCTATCGCTATATTATGGCGATCAAATCTTCCTTTATTACCCTGATGCCAGTGATCATCGTCGGGGCATTCTCCGTACTAATATCGAACATGGTGCTGGATCCCAAAAACGGTCTTGCCAGTTTTTCATCGCTGTCTTTTCTCGCACAACTAAAGCCGATTACCGCGGCGATAAACTACGCCACGCTTAACTTTTTGAACATTGGTGCGGTGTTCCTGATTGGTATCGAACTGGGCCGAATCAACGGTATTAAAAGTCTGTTCCCGGGCTTGCTGGCGGTGATCTGCTTTATCTGTGTTACGCCGACCACCATCGAGATGATGGTCGACGGGCAGATGCACATGGTGAAAGACATTCTGGCACGCCAGTTTTCTGATACCCGCAGCCTGTTCCTTGGCATGTTTATCGCTATTTTATCGGTTGAAATTTACTGCTGGCTGGAAAAACGCGAAGGGCTGAAGATCAAGATGCCTGACACCGTGCCGCCGAACGTTTCTGCTTCTTTCTCCGCACTGATCCCGTCAATTATTACCGTTACCGCCATCGCCACTTTCGGCTTTATTTTCCACCAGACCACCGGCATGTATCTGTATGACGCGGTCTATCAGGTGGTGCAACAGCCGCTGGAAAAAGTGGTGCAAAGCCTGCCGGGTATTCTGCTGTTGATGTTTGTGGCGCAGCTTTTCTGGGTGATCGGCATTCACGGCAACCAAATGATTAAGCCTATCCGCGAGCCGCTACTGCTGGGGGCGATTACCGTCAACATGAGCGCGTTTGAACAGGGTAAAGAGATTCCTAATATCATCACCATGCCGTTCTGGGATGTGTATATGAGTATTGGTGGCTCGGGTTTAACTATCGGCCTGCTGATTGCGGTCATGATCGCCACTAAGCGCAAAGAAATGAAAGAGATAGCCAAGCTCTCTTTTGGCCCTGGGATCTTTAATATTAACGAGCCGGTGATTTTTGGTATGCCGATTATGCTTAATCCTATTTTGGCCATTCCCTTCATTATTACGCCACTAGTCACCGGCACTATTGGTTACTTTGCAACGGCGATGGGTTTTGCTGGTAAAGCCGTTGTAATGGTGCCGTGGACCACACCGCCGCTGATCAACGCCTGGCTTTCGACAGCGGGTTCCATGGGCGCGGTCGTCACGCAATTGGGCTGCATTCTGGTTTCCATCCTGATTTACCTGCCATTTGTGAAAATTGCTTCTCGCCGTGCCGAACAGGCGCAACTGCAGGCCGAACAGCAACAAATTGCCAATAACGCGTGAGGAAGGTATGAGCAACGTAAAAATCACCATCCCAAAAGATTTCATCCTTGGCGCTGCGGCATCAGCCTGGCAAACAGAAGGCTGGAGCGGCAAGAAAGAGAGGCAGGATTCGTGGCTGGATGCCTGGTATAAAAACGATAGGCATGTCTGGCATGAAGGCTATGGTCCTGCGGTCGCCACGGATTTTATTAATCGTTATCGCGAAGATGTGGCGTTGATGAAACAGGCAGGATTGACGCATTACCGCACCTCAATCAACTGGTCGCGCTTTTTCACTGATTACGAAAATGGCGTGGTTGATGAGGAATATGCGCAGTATTACGACAATCTGATCGACGAAATGCGCCACACCGGCATTGAGCCGATGATCTGCCTCGAACACTACGAACTGCCCGCTACGCTGTTTGAAACCTACGGCGGCTGGGCGTCGAAAAAGGTGGTCGAGCTGTATGTGCTGTACGCTGAAAAAGTGTTTGCCCGTTATGCTCACAAAGTGAATCGCTGGTTTACCTTTAACGAGCCGATTGTGGTGCAAACCCGCGTCTATCTTGACGCGCTGCGCTGGCCATACGAGCAAAACACTCATAAATGGATGCAGTGGAATCACCACAAAAACCTCGCCACGGCAAAAGTGGTGAAGCTGTTCCACGAGAAAGGATACAGCGGAACCGTGGGATGCATTCTTAATCCGGAAGTCACTTACGCACGTTCCAGTGCCGCCCATGATCAGCAGGCCGCGCAAATTTACGACCTGTTCTACAACCGCGTATTCCTTGACCCTCTGGTGCATGGTGAATATCCGGAACAGTTGATTGAGCTGCTAGAAAAACACAATGTGCAGTGGGATTACACAGAACAAGAACTCGCGATCATCCGCGAAAATACCGTTGATGAATTGGGGATTAACTTGTACTACCCACATCGGGTAAAAGCACCGTCGAGAGCCTGGAACCCGGAGACGCCATTCCATCCGGCTTATTATTATGAGCCGTTTGAGTTGCCAGGGCGGCGGATGAATAAGTCGCGAGGGTGGGAAATTTACCCGTGCATTGTTTATGACATGGCGATGCGCATTAAAACTGAGTATCGCAATATTCCGTGGTTTGTCGCGGAGAGTGGAATGGGTACCGAAAATGAAGCGCAATTCCGTAATGCCGATGGTGTGATTGAAGATGATTATCGGATTACGTTTATCAGTGAGCATTTGTACCAGGCGCTGCGCGCCCGTGAAGATGGGGCAAATTGCCAGGGTTATATGCTGTGGGCATTCACCGATAACGTTTCCCCAATGAATGCATTCAAAAACCGTTACGGTTTGATTGAAATTAATCTGCAAAACAACCGTGAGCGGCGCGCTAAAAAATCAGCTCATTGGTATCGGTCTGTCAGCGAATCTCGAACGTTACAGCTTAACCTTAACGACGAATGGAAATAATATTTCAGATGAATAGTTTGATAAGCTAATGGGTATTAATCAGCGGCAGGACACAACGCCGCTTTTTTAGCAAACACATAGGTAATATTGTGGATAAGCTCGTACTTTCGCCAGAAAAAAAACAATACCAGGAAATTGGTGAGGATCTGCGCGCGCAAATAATACAGGGATTGTATCCGGTCGGTTCGCGTTTACCGCCGGAACGAAATATTGCTGAGACTTACGGTGTTAGCCGCACCATAGTCCGTGAAGCACTGCTCATGCTTGAACTGCAAGGTACGGTCGATATTCGACAGGGCTCGGGAGTGTATGTCACCCGTGTTCCTGCAGAAAACGAAGCGGAAGAAGAAGCCTTTTTCAGTAGCGATATTGGCCCATTTGAAATGCTCCAGGCGCGCCAGTTGCTGGAAAGCAATATTGCAGCATTCGCCGCAAAAATGGCGACCAAAGCTGATATCGACAATCTCAAACGTATTCTTGAACAAGAGCAGCGTGCGATTGCGATTAACGACCTGGGCCAGGATAACTGCAAAATGTTTCATCTGGTGCTGGCAGGTGCTTCGCAAAACCAGATGCTACTGGCGACGGTTGAAAGTATCTGGCGTCATATGGACAGCAGCCCAATGTGGCAGCAACTGCGCGCGCATATCAATTCCCGAAGTTATCGTCTGAAATGGCTTGGCGACTTACAAACTATTCTGGCTGCACTTCGCCGCCGGGATGTCATGGGGTCGTGGCAGGCAATGTGGCAGCATCTTGAGAACGTGAAAAACAGTCTGCTTGAACAGTCTGATTCTGATGCCCCTGATTTTGACGGCTATTTGTTCGAGTCTGTTCCTATCTTCCAGGGAAAACTGATGTGAAAATTATGCCACTTTGTGCCGTGCCGCAGCATGAACAGCAAGTCACCGACTGGCTGTGGCAGGCGTTTGGCACTCCCGATAGCCGGGACTTTTTCGCCTCAATTGTGGTGACCAGCCAGCGGGAAGGTGAAATGCCGCTGACGTTTGTTGCCGTAGAAGGTGAGAAACTGGTTGGCACTGTAGGATTGTGGCGCTGCGATCTGATTAGCCGGCAGGATCTTTACCCTTGGCTGGCTGCACTTTACATCGATGAAAACCAGCGCGGATATGGTTTAGGGGCAAAACTGCAACAACACGTTATCGAACATGCCCGTGAATTAGGTTATCCGCACCTTTATCTCTATTCAGCCTGTAAAGGCTATTACGAACGCTTTGGCTGGCAGTACATTGGCGATGGCCTGGACTACCCAAATACGCCCGTCCATCTGTACCAATTCACTCTCTGAAAATCATTCGCCTGAATACGCAATGACTGAATGGCGTCGCACAAGTGTTGGGCTAAACATATGAGTGATTTCGGGTAATTCACGTTTTTCAGCCAGCGCCAGTGCCAGTTCTGCAGCTTGTGCTGCCATAGTGATTATCGGATAACGCACTGTTGTCAGGCGTGGACGCACATAGCGCGAGATCAGCACATCATCGAAGCCAATCAGTGAAATCTCTTTTGGTACGTCAATTCCGTTGTCGTTTAGAACGCCCATCGCACCTGCGGCCATAGAATCGTTATAACAGGCGACGGCACTGAAATGTTTCCCTCGGCCTAATAATTCGGTCATGGCCTGTTCACCGCCACTTTCATCCGGCTCACCGTAAGTCACTAAGCGATCATTCACCGACAAGCCGTGCTCCGTTAGCGCATCGTAGTAACCCTGTAGCCGGTCATCCGCATCGGAAATCTGGTGGTTGGAACACAGATAACCAATTTTGGTATGGCCTTGCTGAATCAGGTGTCGTGTCGCGAGCCACGCGCCATAGCGATCGTCCAGCGCCACACAACGCTGCTCAAAACCGGGCAAGATGCGGTTAATCACTACCATCCCAGGCATCTGCTTCATTAGTGAAATCAATTCACTATCAGGAATCATCTTCGCGTGAACCACTAATGCCGCACAACGATGGCGAATGAGTTGTTCAATGGCCTGGCGCTCTTTTTGTTCGTTGTGATAGCCGTTGCCGATCAACAAAAAGTTACCGGTGCGGTAAGCAACTTGTTCGACTGCTTTTACCATTGCGCCAAAGAATGGATCGGAAACATCACCTACGATAAGACCAATAGTTTCAGTGGTTTGCTGTGCCAGTGCACGCGCATTGGCGTTAGGGTGATAATTTAGCTCTTCCATCGCGCAGGTTACTGCCTGACGTGATGCCTCGCTGGCTTTTGGTGAATCATTAATGACACGAGACACAGTGGCGACAGAAACGCCTGCCAGTCTTGCTACATCCTTTATTGTCGCCATCGTAAATATTCCTTGGTGGGTAAACGCTTACACAACTTTAAGTGTTACGGAAAAGACGCGTCACTTCAAGGTCGCAACTGTATTCCTTGTCGCAAACCTACGCAAAATGGGGGCGTTTTGAGTGTAATCGTTACACTTAGCGAATACGGGAATTCAAGCGCAGCGGCAGACAGAGGCATGTTCTGGATTTTTAATGATTTCAGACTAAATCTTTGCTTACAGTTTGCAGCGTGCTGTTGCTATTTCGCCATGGCGAAAAGTATTCAGCCACTGCTACATTTGAAGTCCCAGAGGTATTGATAGGTGATGTCAGCATCTAATGCTGATCACATGATTTACACCAACCTGCGCGGATGCGCAGGTTTTTTTTGCCCAAAATTTGCCTGCCTGTAACAAGACGCGATGTTTTAAACACCTGGTTGCACTTTCCGCTAATTCTCTTGCTTTTTCTCGCTGGTGACACTGACTGGACTGAGCCACAATTCAGATCCCAGAGGTATTGATTGGTGAGAATTCTAGTTACGTTGTTAAGTACAATTCTTTTGCACCGACCTGCGCAGATGCGCAGGTTTTTTTTGCCTTTTTTTCAGACAATGCATTCCGCCAAACTATCGCTCCTTTTTAGTTAGTCATGTAATCTGCTGCCACTACACTTAAACATCTGCGGCATTATTAATGACAAAGGGAGTTGCTATGCTATTTGGTTTTTTCCGTACGCTTTTTCGTATTCTGTTCAGGGTGCGACTTCATGGCGATCAACAACTTCTTTCCCAATCACGCGTTCTGATTGTCCCCAATCACGTCTCCTTTATTGACGGCATTTTACTGGCGTTATTTTTACCGGGGCGTCCGGTTTTTGCTGTGTACTCCTCGATTAGCCAGCAGTGGTATATGCGTTGGTTAAAATCCTTGATTGATTTTGTGCCGCTTGACCCAACAAAACCGATGTCGATTAAGCATCTGGTCCGCCTGGTTGAGCAGGGCAGGCCGGTTGTCATCTTCCCGGAAGGGCGCATCACGGTGAGTGGCTCATTGATGAAAATCTATGAGGGCGCAGGGTTTGTTGCCGCTAAATCTAATGCGACTGTTATCCCTATTCGCATTGACGGCGCCGAACTGACATTTTTCAGCCGCCTGAAAGGGTTGGTTAAACGCCGCTTATTCCCGCGCATTAATCTGCATATTCTTCCACCCACCTCTGTTCCTATGCCGGATGCACCACGTGCCCGCGACCGCCGCAAAATGGCTGGTGAGATGCTTCATCAAATTATGATGGAAGCGCGTATGGCAGTGCGCCCTAGGGAAACATTGTACGAGGCTTTGCTTTCCGCACAGTACCGCTATGGTGACCGTAAAAGCTGTATCGAAGACATCAATTTCAAACCTGATACCTATCGTAGCTTGCTGACCAAAACGCTGTTTGTTGGGCGCATTCTGAATAAATACAGTGCGCCGGGCGAAACCATCGGGCTGATGTTGCCGAATGCGGCAATTACCGCTGCGGTAATTTTTGGTGCTTCATCGCGCGGACGAGTTCCTGCCATGATGAACTACACCGCGGGCGTGAAAGGGTTGACCAGCGCGATTACGGCAGCACAGCTCAAAACGATTTTCACCTCGCGTCAGTTCCTCGATAAAGGCAAGTTATGGCACCTTCCGGAGCAGCTTACGCAAGTGCGCTGGGTGTTCCTGGAAGATTTAAAAGCAGATGTCACGCTTGGCGATAAGCTATGGATATTCGGCCATTTATTCGTGCCGCATCTCGCACAAGTTAAACAGCAGCCAGAAGATGCTGCGATGGTGCTGTTCACTTCCGGTTCCGAAGGGAACCCTAAAGGCGTGGTGCATAGCCATAAAAGCCTGCTGGCAAACGTCGAGCAAATTCGCACGATTGCCGATTTCACCGCCAATGACCGCTTTATGTCAGCGCTGCCGCTATTCCACTCTTTTGGCCTGACGGTAGGTCTATTCACACCGCTATTCACTGGCGCGGAAGTGTTCCTTTATCCAAGCCCGCTGCATTACCGCATTGTGCCAGAACTGGTGTATGACCGTAACTGTACCGTGTTGTTTGGCACCTCTACGTTCCTTGGCAACTATGCTCGTTTTGCTAATCCATATGATTTCTACCGTCTGCGGTATGTCGTGGCAGGGGCGGAAAAACTTCAGGAAAGCACCAAACAAATCTGGCAGGACAAATTCGGCCTGCGCATTCTTGAAGGCTATGGCGTAACAGAGTGCGCCCCCGTGGTTTCCATCAACGTTCCAATGGCGGCGAAAGTCGGGACTGTGGGGCGCATTCTCCCGGCGATGGATGCCCGTCTGATGGCGGTTCCTGGTATTGAAGATGGTGGTCGGCTACAACTGAAAGGGCCGAACATCATGAAAGGTTATCTTCGTGTGGAAAACCCTGGCGTGCTGGAAGCGCCGAGTGCTGAAAACGCGCTGGGTGAAGTTGAACCGGGTTGGTATGACACGGGTGATATCGTCAAATTTGATGAAAACGGTTTTTGTGTTATTCAGGGACGAGCAAAACGCTTTGCAAAAATTGCCGGTGAAATGGTTTCGTTGGAAATGGTGGAGCAACTGGCACTTGGCGTTTCCCCAGAAAAAATGCATGCCACCGTTATCAAAATGGATGCTGCAAAGGGTGAGGCTCTGGTGATGTTCACCACTGATAACGAGCTTAACCGCGAAAAACTGCTGCAATATGCTCGCGCAAATGGTGTGCCAGAGCTGGCTATTCCGCGCGATATTCGCTTCCTGAAACAGTTGCCTGTGTTAGGTAGCGGTAAACCCGATTACGTCAACCTGAAAGCGCTGGTAGACCAACCGGAGACAGAGAATGCATGATAATGCCGTGAACGATACCTCAATCTGGTCCAGAGGTATGATGGCAGTTACCGGCGCGCAGTTTCTATCGGCGTTTGGTGATAATGCACTGCTGTTTGCCACGCTTGCGGTACTGAAACAACAGTTCTACCCCGACTGGAGCCAGCCTGTTTTGCAGATGGTCTTTGTCGGTGCGTACATTCTGTTTGCTCCGTTTGTCGGCCAGATAGCTGACAGCTTTGCCAAAGGGCGGGTGATGATGTTCGCCAACAGCCTTAAGTTAATGGGGGCGGCGATTATCTGCTTTGGCTTCAACCCGTTTATCGGCTATACGCTGGTGGGCGTGGGGGCTGCTGCTTATTCACCGGCTAAATATGGCATTCTCGGTGAACTAACCACTGGCGATCGTCTGGTGAAGGCCAATGGCCTGATGGAATCTTCGACTATTGCCGCAATTTTGCTTGGCTCAATGGCTGGCGGTGTGCTGGCCGACTGGCATATCGTGGCGGCACTTAGCCTGTGCGTGCTGGTGTATGCGGGCGCGGTTGTTGCTAACCTATTCATCCCAAAACTCGCCCCTGCACGCCCTGGTCAGTCATGGCGCTTTGCGCCGATGACACGCAGTTTCTTCACGGCGTGTCGCACACTTTGGCACAACGGTGAAACTCGTTTCTCATTAGTTGGCACCAGTTTGTTCTGGGGGGCAGGCGTAACACTGCGCTTCTTGCTGGTGTTGTGGGTGCCGGTGGCGCTGGGTATTACCGATAACGCGACGCCAACGTATCTGAATGCGATGGTGGCGGTGGGGATTGTCGTTGGGGCAGGTGCGGCGGCGAAACTGGTGACGCTTAAAACTGTAGCGCGTTGTATGCCTGCCGGTATTTTGATTGGCGTTGGCGTACTGTTCTTCGCCATGCAAACTGCATTGCTGCCGTCTTATATGCTGCTGGTGCTGATTGGTATTATGGGTGGTTTCTTTGTTGTGCCGCTGAACGCATTGCTTCAGGAACGAGGGAAACATTCGGTTGGCGCGGGGAATGCGATTGCTGTGCAGAATCTCGGCGAAAATACCGCGATGTTGCTAATGCTGGGGCTTTATTCGCTGGCGGTAAAAACCGGCGCGCCGATAGTCGGAATTGGAATTGGTTTTGGTGCCGTGTTTGCGCTCGCGATTGGCTGGCTGTGGGTTTGGCAGATTCGGCAGAAATAGTTTTATCCTCTCCCTGGGGAGAGGATATTTCTACATCACGGTGCCGGATAAGTATAAATCCGGTTCACCGCTTCTAACTCTTCAAGTACGTCTTCGCTCAAGTCCAGATGCAGGCTCTCAAGGTTAGTTTTCAACTGCTCAAGTGTGGTGGCACCTAACAGTGTGCTAGCGACAAACGGCTGACGGCGAACAAAAGCCAGAGCCATTTGGGCCGGGTCAAGATTGTGTCGCTTAGCAACATCAACATAGGCGGCAACCGCATGCTGAGTCTGTTCACCGCTATAACGAGTGAAGCGGCTAAACAGCGTGTTGCGAGCGCCAGCAGGTTTAGCTCCGTTGAGATATTTACCGGTCAGCGTACCGAACGCCAGACAGGAGTAAGCCAGCAACTCCACACCTTCGCGCTGAGTAATTTCTGCCAGCCCCACTTCAAAGCTGCGGTTCACCAGACTGTATGGGTTCTGAATGGTGACAATGCGCGGTAAATCATGCTTTTCAGCAAGTTGCAGATAACGCATCACGCCCCATGGTGTTTCATTGGAGACGCCGATATAGCGGATTTTCCCGGCACGCTGGAATTCCGTGAGTGCTTCCAGGGTTTCAAGTAGGGTGACCGGTACAGCGTTATCGGTCCACGTATACCCCAATTTGCCAAAGCAGTTGGTGGCACGTTGTGGCCAGTGAACCTGATAAAGGTCGATATAGTCGGTTTGCAAACGCTTCAGGCTGGCATCTAACGCATCACGAATATTTCTGCGATCCAGCATTTGATTTGGGCGGATGCCGGCATCGTTGTTGCGGCTTGGGCCACTGACTTTTGTGGCGATAATCAGTTTTTCGCGATTCGCACGCTGCTTTAGCCAGTTACCGACGTAGGTTTCTGTTAAGCCTTGGGTTTCCGGGCGAGGGGGTACAGGGTACATTTCTGCGACATCAATCAGGTTAACACCCTGGCTGACTGCGTAATCGAGTTGTTCATGAGCGTCGGCTTCGCTGTTTTGCTCACCAAACGTCATGGTTCCCAGCCCTAGCGTACTTATTTCAAGAGAGCTGTGGGGGATACGGTGATATTGCATAGCCGCCTTCCTTATTCTTCTGTCTTATCGGTCAGGCAAGCACCCGACAAAAAATTGACTAATAACCAAAATAATTCGAGCTGCATCGCGGCGGCAAGTGAATGAATCCCGATGAGCTTACATAAGTAAGTGATTCGGGTGAATAAACGTAGCCAACAATGATGCAGCTTGAAGTATGACGGGTATAAACATGGCAGAAGGGAGGCAAAAGCGGAAGGGGGAATGTGAAGAAAAAGTGTTACAGGCCAGCGAGGCGCTGACCTTTATACGCTGTATTTACTAACGTTCGATAATTTGTGAAACATCATCGCGATTAATCTGCATCTCATTGCCTTGCTGATCGCGATAGCTAACCAAACCGGTGTCGTCATCGACTTGCGGTTTACCATCAGTCAGGATCATACGGCCATCTTTGGTTGCCATCACGTAATCGCTGCTACAACCTGAAACCGCAATTGCCAGACCGACAGCGGAAATTATAACTGCCCATTTTTTCATCGTTATTCGCCTCGTGTGGTATGGAATGACATATACAGTCTAGTAATAACTCGGGCAACTGTTAAAAGTAAGCAGTAAATTCTTAAAAGAAACAGCGGGGAAGCGAGAATGCTTCCCCCGAGACGATTAAAGCGGGTTCTTTTTGTTGCGAATAAGATTTAGTGTTTCTACCGCAATTGAGAAGAACATCGCAAAGTAGATGTAACCTTTCGGCACATGAATATCGAAGCCTTCAAGAATCAGCGTAAAACCGACCAGCAACAAGAATGACAGCGCCAGCATTTTCACCGAAGGGTGGCGTTCTACAAAATCACCAATCGATTTTGCAGCAAACATCATCACCATTACGGCAATCACCACAGCAGCCATCATAATAAACAGATGATCGGACAGGCCAACGGCTGTAATGACGGAATCCAGACTGAAGATAATATCCAGCAGCATTATCTGCACAATTGCGCCAAAGAAGGAGTGAACGTTGGTTTTTATTCCTTCCTCTTCACCTTCAATGGACTCGTGAATCTCTTTGCTCGCTTTCCAGATTAAGAACACGCCACCTAATGTCAAAATGAGGTCTCGTGCCGAGAACGCATGGCCCATCACGGAAAACAGAGGGTGAATTAAGTGCGTCATCCAGGCGATAGACGCCAGTAACACCAAACGCATAATCATCGCAGCCCCCAGTCCCAGGCGGCGCGCTTTGGCTTGCTGCGCTTTAGGCAGCTTCGCCACAACAAGTGAGAGGAAGATGATATTGTCGATACCCAGAACGATTTCCAGAATCGTCAGTGTCCCTAGCGCCATCCACGCGTTAGGATCGGTAACCCATGCAAACAACATTTAAAGCCCTGCCAGAAATTATAAAACGCCAATTATAAACGCGAGCTGAACGCAGGACACAAATTAATTGGTGCTACAACGAGAAATGATTAGCCAGTAAAGCGGCGGTAAAGTTCTTTTTCAGATAAAAACCGCGCGGGAGCGTAAGAATTGGCGCGCCATCAGCACCGAATGCATTGGTTAGCGCTTTGCTATTGGCGGCTTTGGGGCGTAACTGCAACACTTCTCCGTGTCGTGCGGTGATGCGCTCAACCTGGCCGAGCACAATCAAATCCATTAACTCTTCCCAATCCTGACGCAACTGCTGCTCTTCTTCCTCGGAAGGAGCCCACAGCAAAGGCGTGCCGATATGACGCTCAGCAAGAGGAATTTGCCGCTCTCCTTCAACCGGAACCCACAGAACCCGTTTTAATTTGTGGCGCACATGGCTGGTTTCCCACGTCACCCCTGTGTTACCGGTGAGCGGGGCCACGCAAACAAAAGTAGTTTCCAACGGGCGGCCAAATCTATCCACAGGAATAGTTTTCAGCTCAATTCCTAATGCTGCGAAATCTTGTTCAGGTTTGCTACCAGCACTGGCACCCAGCCATAGTTCAAGCAAAACACCGATCCAGCCTTTGTCGCGCTTGAGATCCTTTGGGATCGGCAATCTGGCTAAAGCTGCCAGTTCACCTAGCGTATAGCCAGCCAGCTTCTGAGCTTGAGTCAGTAATATCTGTTCGTTTTCTGGAGGGTTAAGTAAGGGACTGAGTGTTTGCATGTTATCTTGTTACTGGCTGTTCAAAAAGTAAGCGTAATTATCCCGCGATATAAAGATAGTTTAGCGTGCCGGGGATAAGAATGACAATGCACTGATTTTTAATAACTTTTAAGATTAAAACTTATCGTTTTTTAATTTGGAAAAAACCTTTTCCCATTCTGGTCACCGGGAGTGAACAGGATCTTACACCGGGTTATCCACAGAAAAATGGGATAAGTGATAAAAAAGCTCACTACTGGTTCGATTTACAGCCTTGACTGGGGGTTAAACCCATTTTTTCACCAGATTGTGACTAACTTGTTGGCACAATCTGTGGATAAAAACGTCATTGGTCGATCTTTCATCAGTGTGAGATCTTCATGTGTGATGATCGTCACACTACTGAGCTGTAAGTTATTCATTATATCTTTATTGTATTGAATATATTGATTATTTTATTTCATATTTTTAATGGGTTTCAGGAGTTATCCTAAGTTGTCCCGAGTGTATAAGGTAGTTCTTCACAGTTATATCCACAGAAAAAGTGAATAAACTGCGAGGCCCATCCACGTTAATGTTTATAACTCGGTCATATTTTGTGAGTTATTCAAATGTTATTCCTTCTGAGAACCGTTACACAGTGGTTTACCGTCTAGCGCTTGTATGAAACAATCGCCCTAATCTAAGTTTGTTTTGAGGTAGTCCGGTGATCGATGATGATGGCTACCGCCCGAATGTTGGTATCGTAATCTGTAATCGGCAGGGTCAGGTAATGTGGGCCAGGCGTTTTGGTCAACATTCCTGGCAGTTTCCGCAAGGTGGCATCAATCCTGGCGAATCCCCGGAACAGGCAATGTACCGGGAGCTTTTCGAGGAAGTGGGTTTACAGCGAAAAGATGTCCGAATACTCGCCTCGACCCGAAACTGGTTACGTTACAAGTTACCTAAACGTTTGGTGCGTTGGGACACAAAGCCGGTTTGTATCGGCCAGAAACAAAAATGGTTTCTCTTGCAGTTGATCAGTAGCGATAACGATATCAATATGCAAACCAGTAGTACCCCAGAGTTTGATGGCTGGCGTTGGGTTAGTTATTGGTATCCGGTTCGTCAGGTCGTCTCCTTTAAACGCGATGTGTATCGTCGGGTGATGAAAGAGTTTGCAAGCGTCGTAATGCCGCTACAGGAAGTTGCGCCACCACGTAATAACGCGCCTGCATGGCGACGTAAAAGAGGTTAAGTCACGCGAAAAATGCTTACCCGTCTGCGAGAAATAGTCGAGAAGGTTGCCAGTGCCCCGCGCCTCAATGAGGCGCTGGATATTTTGGTTACAGACATCTGCCTTGCGATGGATACCGAGGTATGCTCGGTTTATCTCGCAGATCATGACAGGCGCTGCTTTTATCTCATGGCAACACGTGGCCTTAAAAAGCCACGTGGTCGCACCATTACACTCGCATTTGATGAAGGCATTGTCGGACTGGTTGGGCGTCTTGCAGAGCCGATAAACCTTGCTGATGCGCAGAAGCACCCAAGTTTTAAATATGTACCTGCAGTAAAAGAAGAACGTTTTCGCGCCTTCCTGGGTGTCCCTATCATCCAGCGTCGCCAGTTGCTGGGTGTGTTGGTAGTACAACAACGTGAGCACCGGCAATATGATGAAAGCGAGGAGTCTTTCCTCGTTACGCTCGCCACACAAATGGCGGCAATCCTCTCTCAATCACAGCTGGCTGCCTTATTTGGTCAATATCGCCAAACGCGTATTCGTGCGTTACCTGCATCTCCGGGTGTAGCAATTGCCGAAGGTTGGATGGATTCGACACTCCCTTTAATGGAGCAAGTGTCGGAGGCATCTACACTCGATACGACACTTGAGCGTGAACGTCTGACTGCAGCACTTGAAGAGGCTTCCAACGAATTTCGCCGCTATAGCAAACGCTTTGCAGCGGGAGCTCAGAAAGAAACTGCGGCCATCTTTGACCTTTATTCTCACCTACTTACCGATGCCCGACTTCGTCGTGAACTATTCGAAGAGGTGGATAAAGGGTCGGTGGCAGAATGGGCAGTCAAAAAAGTCATCGAAAAATTTGCGGAGCAATTCGCAAACCTCAGCGACAGCTACCTAAAAGAACGAGCGGGCGATCTCCGCACGCTCGGTCAACGTCTGCTATTCCATCTTGATGACAACATTCAGAGCCCAAATACATGGCCTGAACGCTTTGTGCTGGTGGCTGATGAGCTATCTGCAACCACGCTTGCTGAATTGCCGCAAAACCGCCTGGTTGGTGTTGTTGTGCGTGATGGTGCCGCGAACTCGCATGCTGCAATCATGGTCCGGGCGTTGGGCATTCCAACCGTCATGGGAGCTGATATTCAACCCTCTGTACTGCATCGGCGCACATTGGTTGTTGATGGCTATCGGGGGGAATTGCTGGTTGACCCTGAAACAGTGTTGTTGCAGGAATACCAACGGCTTATCACCGAAGAGAATGAACTCACTCTTCTGGTTGAAGACGGTGTTGATAGCCCGGCGGCACTGAAAAGTGGTGAGCGTGTGCAAGTCATGCTGAATGCGGGTCTGAGCCCGGAGCATGAGCAGCAACTTGGCAGTCGTATCGACGGAATAGGTTTATACCGCACCGAAATCCCGTTCATGCTGCAAAGCGGCTTCCCGTCAGAAGAAGAACAGGTCGCCCAATATCAGGGCATGTTGCAGATGTTTAACGAAAAACCGGTCACACTGCGTACGCTTGATGTTGGGGCGGATAAACAATTGCCGTATATGCCTATCAGTGAAGAAAATCCATGTCTGGGCTGGCGGGGAATCCGTATCACGCTTGACCAACCTGAGATTTTCCTCGTGCAGGTGCGCGCTATGCTGCGTGCTAATGCTGCCACGGGTAACTTGAGCATTCTGCTACCGATGATCACCAGCATCGACGAGATTGATGAGGCACGCCGCCTGATTGACCGTGCCGGGCGCGAAGTGGAAGAGGTACTGGGTTATGAGCTACCTAAGCCGCGTATTGGTGTGATGGTTGAAGTCCCGTCGATGGTATTCATGATGGGGCACCTTGCCAGCCGCGTTGATTTTATCTCTGTGGGCACCAACGACCTGACGCAATATTTGCTGGCCGTCGATCGCAATAACACTCGCGTTGCAAGCCTGTATGACAGTCTTCACCCGGCAATGATCCGTGCGTTGAGCCACATTGCAAAAGAGGCGGAACGTAACGGTATTGACCTATGTTTATGTGGTGAAATGGCGGGTGACCCGATGTGCGTGGCACTGCTGGTGGGTATGGGTTATCGCCATTTGTCGATGAACGGCCGCTCGGTGGCTCGCGTCAAATATCTGTTGCGCCACATTAGCCTGGAAGAGACACAACAGCTTGCGCAGCGTAGCCTGGAAGCTCAATTATCGACAGAAGTGCGCCATCAGGTTGCGTCCTTCATGGAACGACGAGGAATGGGTGGTTTGATCCGCGGCGGGCGCTAGTTGCTGGCGCCGCTCTTCTTTCTCATACCTTATTCATGCCGAAATAATTCGAGTTGCAGCCAACACAGCCGCGGCTCGAAGTATGAAGGGCATTACATATCTTTTACAACTTCACCGACTTAATCCTTGAGCCCTTTGTGCTATGATCCGCTGCTTTCGGAGCGCATCCGCACAGATGCGTACTTGCAACCCATCGTCGACTTTCGGTGGGGTAACAATGGTTTGTGGTGACAGATGAATAGTGGCTATCTGCATTTCCCTGAATTTGACCCGGTGATTTTTTCCGTCGGGCCAGTCTCTTTGCACTGGTACGGAGTGATGTACCTGGTTGGTTTCGTGTTTGCTATGTGGCTTGCGGGTCGTCGCGCCAATAAGCCTGGTAGCGGTTGGACGAAAGACGAAGTCGAAAACCTGCTATATGCTGGCTTCCTCGGGGTATTCCTCGGCGGACGCCTTGGTTATGTCTTCTTCTACAACCTGCCATCCTTCCTTGCTGACCCACTGTATCTGTTTAAAGTCTGGGATGGCGGTATGTCCTTCCACGGCGGGCTAGTTGGTGTTATCTGCGTGATGATTTGGTTCGCGCGCCGTACTCACCGCAACTTCTTCCAGGTTGCTGATTTTATTGCACCATTGATCCCATTTGGTTTGGGCGCAGGCCGCCTGGGCAACTTCATCAATGGTGAACTGTGGGGCCGTGTTGATCCAAACTTCCAGTGGGCGATGCTGTTCCCTGGTTCCCGCAGTGAAGACGTTGGCCTGTTGGCTACACATCCTGAATGGCAGTCGCTGTTTAACAGCTACGGTGTCTTACCACGTCATCCTTCTCAGCTTTACGAGATGGTTTTGGAAGGTATCGTGCTGTTCATCATTCTTAACGTCTTCATCCGTAAACCGCGCCCAATGGGGGCTGTATCCGGCCTGTTCCTGATTGGCTATGGTGCTTTCCGCATTATCGTTGAATTCTTCCGCCAGCCGGATGCACAGTTTACCGGTGCGTGGGTGCAGTACATCAGCATGGGGCAAATCCTCTCGATTCCGATGATTGTCGCCGGTGTGGTAATGATGGTTTGGGCGTATCGTCGTCGTCCACAGCAACAGCTTTCGTGAGGAAACATGCAACAGTATCTTGATTTGATGAAACATGTGCTGGAAAACGGCACTCCAAAAGATGACCGCACTGGCACCGGTACGCTGTCGATTTTCGGTCATCAGATGCGCTTCAATTTGCAAGATGGTTTCCCGCTGGTTACCACTAAACGCTGCCATTTACGCTCCATCATTCATGAACTACTGTGGTTCCTGAAGGGGGAAACCAACGTTGCATATCTGCATGAAAACAACGTCTCTATCTGGGACGAATGGGCAGATGAAAATGGCGACCTTGGCCCTGTGTATGGCAAGCAGTGGCGCTCTTGGGCAACGCCAGATGGCCGCCATATTGACCAGTTAACCACTGTGATTAACCAGCTTAAAAACGATCCCGACTCACGCCGCATTATTGTTTCGGCGTGGAACGTGGGTGAGCTGGATAAAATGGCACTGGCACCATGCCATGCGTTCTTCCAGTTCTATGTGGCTGACGGCAAGCTTTCCTGCCAGCTTTATCAACGTTCATGTGACATCTTCCTTGGCCTGCCGTTTAATATCGCCAGCTATGCGTTACTGGTGCATATGATGGCGCAGCAATGTGACCTGGAAGTGGGTGATTTTGTCTGGACCGGTGGCGATACTCATTTGTACAGCAACCACCTCGAGCAAACTCGCTTGCAGTTAACCCGTGAGCCACGGGCTCTGCCAAAACTGGTTATTAAACGTAAACCTGAATCACTGTTCGATTACCGTTTCGAAGATTTTGAAATCGAGGGCTACGATCCGCACCCTGCGATCAAAGCGCCAGTCGCTATCTGACGACTGACAGCCTGCCATAACCGGTGCCATTTGTGCGCCGGTTTTTTTTGCCTGAATTTCGTCTTTGCGAGCCTCTTTCCAGCACTTCTGCAACCTTATGAAACCCTAAAACTATCCTTCGAGTCACCCCGAAAAATAGTTCTTTGGCAGTGGCGAAGAATTTTTCGGCTGGCACACTGCCGCCATGAAAATAAAACAACAAGGCTTTAGCCTGATAGAAATGATGGTGGTAATGATCATTGTTGCGGTACTTGGCGCTGGAGGTTTGTTTGGCTGGCAACAGTGGCAGCAACAGCAACGGCTATGGATAACCACCCAGCATGTCCGCAATTTGCTCGAAGAGCTACGCAGTGATGCTAACTGGCATAACCGAGACCATCTGTTAGTAGTGAAACGAACAGAAAAAATGTGGTGTCTTACTAGTAAGTTGGCGGAGGACAGTAAATGTCATTCTGACAAACGCTGGCGATTAAACCAGCCTTTTACTGATGTTGATATTACTGAGATAACGCCAGGAGTGGGATTTTATGGATTGAGAAATACCGCCTGGCCTGGCCATATATTGTTGCAAAGCATGGCTGGTAAATGGCGGGTTGTTCTTTCGGCTCAGGGAAGAGTTCGTGTCTGCGAGGTTATAGGGAGCAACAAATGCAGCTAAATCAGCAGGGATTCACCTTACTGGAAACGCTCATCGCCATGGCATTAAGTAGTATTGTTTTGCTAGGTGCAGGACGGTTATTTCCAGCTCTGCAACAAGCAGTATTGCAGCAATATCAAAAAGAAAGTCTACAAGAGTCACTCTGGCAGTTGGCGTTCAGTTTGGGGAAACAGTTGCAAAGAGCAGGCTATTGTCACGGAAGCTGCCAGGGAGATGGGTTGATACTGCGCAAAGAGGGCGGATGCGTTTTGTTGCAATGGGATAGCAATAGTAATGGGCGCTGGGAGCCTTCCAGCCATGCCGAAACTGAATTGGCAGGCTATCGACTAAACGGTAGCAATCTGGAATTTATGCGCGGAGCTACCAGTTGTGAAGGAAGTGGCTGGGAGAAAGTGTCCGATCCAGCAATAATGGCTATACAGAAATTCTCGGTGACCCGCCAGGCTCGTCACTCAATGCCTCCGCTGTTAATAATTGAACTGGAGGCGGCTTTCAAAAAAGGCCGAAACCAGGTGTCTTTGCACCATACCGTTGTGGGATATAACTTGTGAGTGGACATCCTGAGCGGGGAAATATCACCCTCGGATTCGTGCTGCTATTGTTTGCGCTGGGGATATTAATGCTAGGTGGATTACAACGACAGTTAAGTCACCAGCGGCACTTAGTCGCCAGCGAAATAGGTTTTCTTAAGCAATATGCTGCTGCCATTTCTGCTCAGGCCTGGGGAAGTCAGTTAATCTGGCAACCTAAGCAAACTTGGCACTGCCAGCAAGAAATAGAAAAAGGCTGGAAGGCCTGCGTCTTGTTGGTCGAAAGAAATGAGGTGTTGATGGCGGTGCGTGGAACGTATTCAGGAGCGCAATTGCCACTCACACTTTGGCGATGGGGTGTTGTAGATAATTCACATTGGTTATCAACCCCTCATGGCTGGCTGGATTTTTGCCCTTTTGCTGAGGTGCCCAGATGTCAGTTACCACAGTAAAATCATTAGAGCGCGGATTTAGCCTGATTGAAGTGTTATGTGCTATGGCACTATTTTCAGTAGTGATGCTAGCTCTGCTGGGGTATTACCGGGTATTACAACAAGGTTTTCAGTCTCAATGGCATTCTCGCCAGCTGTGGCGTTTAGCCGTAGAAATGAGCGAGCCTGATGTGCCATTGCCAACAGATGGATGGAAAGTCAGTCGACAGCAGACATCAGCGGCGGGATGTGTCAGCATCGCCGTTACTATTATTAGCCCTGGCGGGCGAACCGGGCAGCTATCGCGGCTACATTGCCCGCAAAAAGAGAAAAGTCAGGAGTAGCGATTCTATGTTGCGTGTTTACCATTCCAACCGGCTGGATGTGCTGGAAGCAATTATGGAATTTATTGTGGAAAGGCAACCGTTGCCGGACCCATTCCAGCCTGAAGTGGTGTTGGTGCAAAGCACCGGTATGGCTCAGTGGCTACAAATGACCCTGGCACAAAAATTTGGTATCGCGGCGAATATTAGCTTCCCACTTCCCGCCAGTTTCATCTGGGACATGTTTGTACGTGTGTTACCAAACATTCCTGAGCAAAGTGCTTTTAACAAGCAAAGCATGAGCTGGAAATTGATGACGCTCATCCCCACGATGCTGGAGCAGCCTGAATTTTCACTGCTGAGTCAGTATCTTGAAGAAGATGAAAATGGGCGAAAACTCTCCCAGTTGGCCTCAAGAATTGCTGACCTCTATGACCAATATTTAGTTTATCGGCCTACATGGTTAAGCCTGTGGGAAATAGGTGAACTTGTAGACAATGTGGGTGAAGCCCAATTGTGGCAGGCTCCGCTCTGGGCTGCATTGGTACGGCATACGCAAGAACTTGAACAGCCGGAATGGCACCGTGCAAATCTCTATCAACGTTTCATTGATACTCTGGAAAAAAGCAGTGAATGCCCGCCGGGCTTACCAGAGCGTGTGTTTATTTGTGGTATTTCGGCATTGCCACCGGTTTATCTTCAGGCGCTACAGGCACTTGGTAAGCACATTGACGTGCATTTGCTGTTTACCAACCCTTGCCGCTACTACTGGGGCGATATTAAAGACCCCGCTTATCTTGCACGCTTGATCAGCCGTCGGCGTCGCAGCCACGCGCAGCGAGACATCACGCTGCCACTGTTTAAAGATTGCGACACAGCCTCAGCATTGTTCAACGACGATGGTGAGCAAGACATTGGCAACCCACTGCTGGCCTCATGGGGGAAGTTGGGGCGTGATTACACGTACTTGTTAGCTGAATTACAGCGTTTTGAAGAGATTGACGTATTTGTCGATATTGAGCCTGACAATGTGCTGCGCAATGTGCAGTACGATTTGCTGGAGCTGCAAAACAATGCTGTCACCGGATTAACCGAAGAAGAGTTTGAACATAGTCATAAGAAACGCCTTCTTGCCCTTAATGATCAATCAGTGACATTCCATGAATGCCACAGTCCTCAGCGTGAAGTCGAAGTGCTGCACGATCAACTGCTTGCGATGCTGGATGCCGATCCGGCATTAACTCCGCGTGACATCATCGTGATGGTGGCAGATATCGATAGCTACAGCCCATTTATCCAGGCCGTATTTGGTAATGCTGTTGGTGAGCGCCGCTTACCCTTTGCGATTTCTGACCGTCGCGCCAGGCAGGCTCACCCGGCTCTGCAGGCGTTTATTTCTCTACTTTCCCTTCCTGATAGCCGTTTCGCAGCACAGGATGTTCTTGCTCTGCTTGAGGTTCCCGCACTGGCTGCTCGCTTCTCAATTAACGAAGAAGGGCTGCGCTATTTGCGCCAATGGGTCAATGAATCTGGGATCCGTTGGGGAATTGACGACGACAATGTGCGTGAATTGGATCTTCCCGCAACCGGGCAGCACACTTGGCGCTTTGGTCTCACGCGTATGCTGTTGGGTTATGCCATGGATAGTCAGGTGGGTGAATGGCAGTCAATTCTCCCTTACGATGAGTCGAGCGGTTTAATTGCTGAACTTGTCGGGCAACTGGCCGAATTACTAATGCAGTTGAACATCTGGCGTAGGGAGCTCTCTGTAACCCGGCCATTAGCCGAGTGGACAACAGTCTGCCGCGACATGTTATCGAGTTTCTTCATGCCTGATACTGAAACAGAAGGTGCGTTGGCGCTGATTGAACAGCAGTGGCAAGAGATCATTAAATATGGTCTTGAGTCGCGTTACCAGGAGCATATCTCGCTGACGTTATTACGTGACGAGCTGGCCCAGCGCCTCGATCAGGAACGTATCAGTCAACGTTTCCTGGCCGGGCCAATAAACTTCTGTACCCTGATGCCGATGCGTTCCATTCCTTTCAAAGTTGTGTGCTTGCTTGGTATGAATGATGGCGTTTATCCGCGCACGCTGGCGCCACTTGGGTTTGATCTAATGAGCCAGAAGCCGCAACGTGGTGACCGTAGCCGCAGGGACGATGACCGTTATTTATTCCTTGAAGCCCTCAATTCGGCACAATTACGTTTTTATATCAGCTATATCGGGCGGTCTATTCAGGACAACAGCCAACGCTACCCTTCAGTGCTGGTTGACGAATTACTGGACTACATCGCGCAAAGCCATTGTTTGCCACAGAACACGGAACAGACCTGTGATGAAAGCAGTGAGCTTGTGAAAAAACATCTGGTTCAGCGGCATTATCGCACTCCTTTTGAGGCTGGTAATTTTTTGCCAGGAGCGCTTGTACAAAGCTATGCCAACGAATGGTTGCCTGCTGCAAGTGAGCAGGGCCAGGCTCAGGTGGCATTTATTCAACCATTACAAGAAGAGAGCCAGGAAGTCATTACGCTCGACCAGTTACAGCGTTTCTGGCGTCATCCAGTACGAGCGTTTTTCCAGATGCGTCTGGGTATCCATTTTCGACTTGAAGAGAGCGATTTACCCGATGCCGAGCCGTTCACATTAGATAGCCTTGAGCGTTTCCAGATGAATCAGGAACTGCTCAATACCCTGGTTCAGGAAGGTGACTCTCAGCAACTATTCCGCCGCTACCGTGCGGCAGGCTCGTTGCCGTATGGAGCTTTCGGTGAGATTTTATGGGAAACCCAGTTAACAGAAATGGCTGAGCTGGCGCAAAAAGTGAGAGCCGAACGGCAAAACGGTAACAGCCTGGAAGTCTCGCTCGATTTAGACGGAACAAGGCTTGAAGGTTGGTTGTCGGATGCGCAGGCTGATGGCTTGTTACGCTGGCGTCCTTCCATCCTCAACCCGGCACACGGTCTGCAGCTATGGATTGAACATGTTGTCTGGTGTGCATTGGGAGGTGATGGTGAAAGCCGCCTGTATGGAAGGGATTCAACAGAGTGGAAATTCCCTGCACTTGATGTGAAACAGGCAAAAAGCTATCTCCAGCAACTTATTGATGGTTATCGGAAAGGATTAGTACAACCGCTCTTATTGCTTCCCATGAGTGGTGGAGCATGGATAAAAGCCTGTTATGAACCCGCGAATGATGCCATTTTATGGGATGAGCAGACGCAACAGAAAGCCAAAAGTAAACTATTGGCGGCCTGGGAAGGGAATCAGAGAGTTGAAGGTGAGGGGGCCGATATGTGGTTACAACGACTGTATCGTACGCTCGAGCCAGACTACTACGAGGCAATTATAAGAGAGGCGGAGCGCTACTTACTGCCGCTGTTTCGTTTCAATAAAGCTTAAATGTCTGTATAAAAATTGCACAGCCCGGCAGGTTCATCTATGATGCGCTACTTGCTCAGGGTTGGCGAAAAAAGAAACAACTAAAATAGTAGATTTTTTTTAAAAGTTGTTAATGATGAGTGAGTTAGGAAGTTTCGTGATTATGAGGTTTGTGAATGCCTAAATGCAGCACCTGGTTAAAACCGCTTTTCTTGTTGTTAGTTGCCCTTTGGGCACCATTAAGTCAGGCAGACACGGGTTGGCAACCTATCCAGGAAACTATCCGCAAAAGTGAGAAAGACAACCGTCAATATCAGGCTATACGTCTTGATAATGGTATGACAGTGCTGCTGGTTTCTGATCCGCAAGCTGTTAAGTCATTGTCTGCGTTGGTTGTTCCTGTTGGATCTTTAGAAGATCCTAACGACCATCTTGGCTTGGCTCACTATCTTGAACATATGACGCTGATGGGCTCTAAAAAATATCCGGAGCCGGATAGCCTGTCAGAGTTTCTCAAAAAGCATGGTGGCAGCCACAACGCCAGTACTGCAACTTACCGCACTGCGTTTTATCTCGAAGTTGAAAACGACGCGCTGGAAGGGGCAGTTGACCGTTTGTCTGATGCTATCGCTGAGCCCAATCTCGCCCCAGAATATGCTGAACGTGAACGTAATGCGGTTAATGCTGAGCTGACCTTAGCTCGCGCCCGTGACGGTATGCGTATGGCGCAAGTTAGTGCTGAAACTATCAACCCTGCACATCCGGGTTCACGTTTTTCCGGCGGTAACCTTGAAACTCTGCGCGACAAACCAGGCAGCAAGCTGCTGGATGCTCTGGTCGCTTTCCGTGATAAATATTATTCTGCCAACCTGATGAAGGCCGTTATTTACAGTAATAAACCACTGCCGGAATTGGCAAAAATTGCTGTGGAAACCTATGGCCGGGTGCCAAATAAAAACATTGAGCGGCCTGTTATTGATGTGCCGGTTGTCACGGATGCGCAAAAAGGAATCGTAATTCATTACGTCCCCGCATTGCCTCGCAAAGTGGTGCGAGTTGAATTCCGTATCGACAATAATAGCGATAAATTCCGCAGCAAAACTGATGAATTAATTGGCTATTTGATTGGTAATCGTAGCAACAATACGCTTTCTGACTGGCTGCAAAAGCAGGGGCTGGCGGATAGCATCCGTGCCGATTCCGACCCGTTAGTTAACGGCAATAGTGGCGTGTTCGCAATCTCCGTATCGTTGACTGATAAAGGTCTCGCGCAGCGTGATGAAGTGGTTGCGGCTATTTTCAGTTACTTAAATAAATTGCGTGAGAATGGCGTCGATAAAAGTTATTTCGACGAACTTGCCCATGTTCTCGATCTCGACTTCCGTTATCCATCAATAACCCGTGATATGGATTACGTTGAATGGTTAGCGGACACTATGCTTCGCGTGCCGGTCGAACATACACTTGATGCTGTCAATATCGCCGATCAATTCGATCCAGCGGCCATTAAAGCTCGCCTGGAGATGATGACGCCACAAAATGCACGTGTCTGGTATATCAGCCCGAAAGAGCCACATAACAAAATGGCTTATTTTGTAGAAGCGCCTTATCAGGTCGATAAAATCACACCACAAGTCTTCGACATCTGGCAGAAAAAAGCGGCAGCAATCAAACTGACATTGCCGCAATTGAACCCGTACATCCCGGATGACTTTACGTTAGTTAAACCAGATAAAACCTATGCTCACCCTGAGTTGCTGGTAAAAGAACCAGGCTTGCGTGTGTTGTATATGCCAAGCCACTATTTTGCCAGTGAACCAAAAGCTGATGTAACTATGGTGCTGCGTAACCCGCAGGCGATGGATAGTGCGAAAAATCAGGTCTTGTTTGCCCTGAATGACTATCTGGCTGGAATCGCTCTGGACGAGTTAAGCAACCAGGCTTCCATTGGCGGTATTGGCTTCTCTACAAATGCCAATAGCGGTTTGATGGTTAATGCCAATGGTTACACCCAACGTTTGCCGCAACTTTTTGAAGCACTGCTAAAAGGCTATTTCTCCTACACACCGACTCAAGAGCAGTTGGACCAGGCAAAGTCATGGTATGCCCAAATGATGGATTCGGCAGACAAAGGCAAAGCTTACGATCAGGCGATTATGCCGGTGCAGATGGTGTCGCAGGTGCCATATTTCCAGCGTGAAACGCGCCGCGCGTTGCTGCCTGATCTGACGATAAAAGACGTGCTTGATTATCGGGAAGTTTTAAAAACTAATGCTAAACCTGAGTTTTTAGTGCTGGGCAATATGTCTCCTGGTCAGGCAAAAGAGCTTGCGCATAACGTACAAAGCCAGCTGACTACCAAAGGTAATGAGTGGTGCCGCAATAAAGACGTGCTTGTTGATAGCAAACATTTAGCGATGTTTGAAAAAACAGGAGGCAGCACGGATTCAGCGCTGGCCGCAGTTTATGTCCCGAAAGGTTTCGATGAAACGGTAAGTACTGCTTACAGTTCTATGCTGGGGCAAATCATTCAGCCTTGGTTCTACAACCAGTTGCGTACCCAGGAACAGTTGGGTTATGCCGTGTTTGCGTTCCCGATGTCCGTTGGGCGCCAGTGGGGGATTGGTTTCTTGCTGCAAAGTAACGATAAGCAACCAGCCTACTTGTACCAGCGGTTTAAAGCGTTTTACCCAACGGCTGAAAAGAAGTTGCGTGAGATGAGCGCTGAAGATTTTGCTCAAATGCAGCAGGGGATGATCAGTGAGATAATGCAGGCACCGCAGACCTTGTCTCAGGAGGCTTCACAACTGAGCAAAGATTTCGATCGCGGAAACCTGGATTTTGATTCGCGTGATAAAGTAGTCGCCGAAATTAAAAAACTGACGCCGCAAAAACTGGCTGATTTCTTCCATCAGGCAGTGATTGAACCACAGGGAATAGCTGTACTGTCGCAAGTTTCTGGTAGCCACAATGGCAAGTCAGATTATGCCACTCCGAAAGGCTGGAAAACCTGGAAGGAGGTCAGCTCTCTGCAGCAATCATTGCCGCTTGTAGACGCTAAGTAATGGCGGCCACGGCACCTGCAACTTGAAAGACAATGGGTATAATAATGACCGGAATCGCTCAGCCGCTTGACCCCCTAAGTTTACCTCTGACGGGGGAGCGGCTGATTGAAGCCTCTGCCGGTACCGGAAAGACATTTACCATTGCGGCACTCTATTTGCGTTTGCTGCTTGGCCTGGGTGGGCAAAATGCTCATCCCCGGCCACTCTCCGTTGAAGAATTATTGGTCGTTACCTTTACTCAGGCTGCGACCGAAGAGCTCCGCGGCCGTATTCGCGCCAATATTCATGAGTTGCGTATCGCCTGTGTACGCAATCGCACTGACAATCCATTGTTCCAAAACCTGCTGGCTGAAATTCCAGATCTTCATCAGGCTGCCCAAGTTTTACGCCTTGCAGAACAGCAAATGGACGAAGCGGCCATTTTCACTATCCATGGTTTTTGCCAGCGAATGCTCAGCCTGAATGCCTTCGAATCAGGCATGCTGTTTGAGCAACAACTCATTGAAGATGAGTCGCGGTTGCGCCGTAATGCTTGTGCTGATTTCTGGCGTCGCCATTGTTACCCGCTTCCTAAACCGGTCGCGCAGGTTATGGCAGAGGAGTGGGCTGGCCCGGAAGAACTTCTCAGAGACATAAACAGCTGGTTGCAAGGTGAACAGCCGGTACTTAAACAGCCGCCAGCTGATGATGAAACGCTACTCGCACGGCATCAGAAAATAATTAACGCTATTGAAGATGTGAAAGCACAATGGTGTGCCTGCGCGGATGAAATTGCGCAACTCCTGAGTGTGGCGAAGATAGACCGCCGCAGTTACAGCAGCAAAAACTTACCTAACTGGCTGAACATTGTTGGCGCATGGGCGCAGACAGAAACCACTACCTATAAATTGCCTGACCAACTTGAGCGTTTCTCTCAGTCGATGCTCGACGAGAAAACCAAAGAAGGCCAACCGCCGCAGCATCCTGTTTTCAGAGCGATTAACGATTTATTGGGTGAGCCATTAACACTGCGTGATTTAGTTATCGCTCGTGCTATGGCTGAAATCCGCTATACCGTTCAGCAGGAAAAGCTTCGCCGTGGCGAACTCGGGTTTGACGATATGCTGACGCGTCTTGATGAAGCTCTGCATAAGCCGGGTGGTGATGCCCTTGCAGCCGCCATTCGTGGCCGTTTCCCTGCTGCGATGATAGATGAATTCCAGGATACCGACCCTCAGCAATACCGCATTTTCAGGCGCTTATATATCAATCAGCCCGATACGGCGCTGTTGCTTATCGGTGACCCAAAACAAGCCATTTACGCTTTCCGTGGGGCAGATATCTTTACCTACATGAAAGCTCGTCATGAGGTAAGTGCCCACTACACGTTGGATACTAACTGGCGCTCATCACCTGCAATGATAAGCAGCGTAAATACGCTGTTCCAACAACTGGATAATCCCTTCTTATTCGAGCAAATTCCGTTCATGGCAGTGAAAGCCGCGGCGAAGAACAGCGGCCTGCGTTTTACCATGAAAGGGAAGAACCAGCCGGCGATGTCGCTCTGGGCGCAGTCGGGTGACGGTTGCGGTGTGAGTGATTACCAACAAATCATGGCCATGCAGTGTGCGCAGCAGATTCGTGACTGGCTGAGTGCCGGGCAGCGCGGTGAGGCTCTATTGTGGAAAGGTGAGGCATCTCGCCCGGTACAGTCATCAGACATCACTATTTTGGTTCGTAGTCGCGGTGAAGCTTCAATTGTTCGCGAGGCTTTGAGCGCGCTAAATATCCCCTCTGTTTACCTTTCAAATCGTGACTCGGTTTTTGCAACGCCTGAAGCGCGAGAGATTTTGTGGATTCTGCAGGCTGTCCTGGCTCCTGAAATTGAAACAGCACTGAGAAGTGCTGTTGCGACTAGTATGCTTGGCCTTGATGCCCAAATGATTGAGGCGCTGAATAACGATGAAAATGCCTGGGATCAGTTGGTTGAAGAGTTTTCAGAATATCGACAAATTTGGCTACGCCGGGGCGTAATGCCGATGTTGCGAGCGCTTATTGCGCATCGCCAGATTGCTGAAAATTTGTTAGCAACGCCGGGAGGTGAAAGGCGTCTTACCGACATTTTACACATCAGCGAATTGCTACAAGAAGAAGCGGCGCAAACTGACAGTGAACATGCTCTGGTTCGATGGTTGGCACAACAGGTCGCTGAACCTGACAGCAACGCGTTTAGCCAACAACTACGCCTCGAAAGCGACAGGCATTTGGTTCAGGTTGTCACTATCCATAAATCAAAAGGGCTTGAGTATCCGTTGGTCTGGTTGCCATTCATCGCCAACTATCGGGCGCAAAACAGTGGTCTGTACCACGACCGTTCAACATTCTCACCGCTGCTGGATTTAAGCGACGATGAGGAGAGTCTTAGCCTTGCGGAAGAAGAGCGACTGGCGGAGGATTTACGCTTGCTGTATGTCGCTTTGACGCGATCTATCTGGCATTGCAGTCTTGGTGTCGCCCCATTGTTTAAGGGGAATCGTGCCAAAAAAGGGACCAGCGATCTACATCTTGGGGCGCTGGGGTATCTTCTGCAAAAAGGTGAAGCGAAAGATGCGGCCAGTTTACAGGCATGTTTGCAGGAACTGGTCAGTGAGTCGATTAGCGTCGAAGAACCTCACTCGGAAGACTACACCCCGTGGCAGCCTGTCAGTGCCGCACTCCCGGAACTGAGTGCCAGAGTGATGAAAAGGCAGGTTGCTGATAACTGGCGTGTAACCAGTTACTCCGGTTTGCAGCAACATGGCAGTAGCCAGATGCTGGATCTATTACCCAGATTAGATGTGGATGCTGCAGGTGTAGCGCCAGTGCAAAGTGAGCCATCACTAACTCCACACACCTTCCCGCGTGGGGCCGGGCCGGGCACATTTTTGCATAGCTTATTTGAAGGCATTGATTTTACTCAGTCGATTGACGACGTGTGGGTTGCAAAGCAACTCACAGAGCAAGGTTTTGCTGAAGAGTGGCAGCCGATTGTCACTGAATGGCTGCAGACAATTTTACAGGCATCGTTAAATGATTCGGGCGTCTCGCTTAACCAATTATCTCCTCAGGAAAAACAGGTCGAACTAGAGTTCTATCTACCCATTGAAAGTGATTTGCAGGCTGCACATTTGGACAGATTGGTACGTGGACATGACTCGTTATCAGCAGGTTGCCCACCGTTAAACTTCAAACAGGTGCGTGGCATGCTGAAAGGGTTTATCGACCTGGTTTTTCGCTGGCAAGGGCGTTACTACCTGCTGGATTACAAATCCAACTGGCTGGGTGAAGACAGCAGCGCCTATACCCAGGAAGCGATGGCGGGTGCGATGCAATCCCATCGTTACGACCTGCAATATCAGTTATATACATTGGCACTGCACCGCTATTTGCGCCACCGTATGCCTGACTACGATTACCAAAGGCATTTTGGTGGTGTTATTTATCTATTTTTGCGTGGGGTTGAAAGCAATGGCTCGTCACAGGGAATATTTACCACACGCCCTTCTGTGCAATTAATTGAGCAGATGCACGCATTGTTTGCCGGGCAAACAGACGAGGTTACGCCATGAAAATGTCTGCGTTGCTACAGCAGGCGGTCGAGCAAAAATTGTTGCGCGCATTGGATGCGCAATTCGCCATGATGATTGCCAGTGACGAGCAGTCCGCAGTCATGCTGGCTGCGGCACTTGTCAGTCACGATGCAGGTGAAGGCCATGTGTGTATCCCGCTTTCGCGCTTAAAGCCGGAGTTCTGTTTTGCCGGGCGGCAACCTGATTTTGCTGAGCAACTTTTCGCTCTGGTTGGTACCAAAGCCAACTGGCGCGAGCTGCTACTGACATCTGATGCGGTGAGTGAGCATGAAGGGGCGACACCGCTGAAATTAATTGGCGAGCGCTTGTACCTCAACCGGATGTGGCAAAACGAACAGTCTGTCGCGCGATTTTTTGGTGAAGAGAACTGCGCAATCCCACTTGATGAAACGCAGATTATCCGTGTACTAAATCAACTCTTTGAGCCAACAGCTGATAACGACTGGCAAAAGGTTGCCGCCGCCGTGGCACTGACACGACGCATTTCAGTTATTTCTGGTGGGCCAGGAACTGGGAAAACCACTACGGTGGCCAAATTGCTCGCAGCACTGGTTCAGTTGTCTGACGCAAAACCTTTGCGTATCCAGCTGGCGGCTCCAACGGGTAAAGCCGCTGCACGTTTAACCGAATCCTTAGGTTCCGCTCTACGGCGTTTGCCGTTGGATGATGCGCAAAAAGCCTCGTTGCCAAGCGATGCTTGTACCTTGCACCGCTTATTGGGGGCACAACCTAACAGCCAACGTCTGCGCTATCACGCAGGGAACCCATTGCATCTTGATGTGCTGGTGGTGGATGAAGCCTCGATGGTGGATTTGCCAATGATGGCAAAGCTGATTCATGCGTTGCCAGCACATGCGCGGATCATTTTCTTAGGCGACCGCGATCAACTGGCATCGGTGGAAGCGGGGGCGGTGCTCGGGGATATTTGCCATTATGTTACACACGGATATTCTCCTGTTCGTGCGGCCGAATTAAGTCGACTGACGGGTTACTCACTGGCGACAGGTGAAGGAACCGAAGCTAGCGTGCTGCGAGACGGGCTTTGTCTGCTGCAAAAAAGCTACCGTTTTGATAGCAAATCAGGGATTGGGCAGTTGGCCTATGCTGTTAATGCAAGCGATGTGAAACAGGCTAAAGCGGTGTTTGCGAAAGGTTTTGGCGATATCGCAAAGCAGCCACTGCGCGAAACTGAAGACTACGCGTTGATGATTGCTGATGCAGTGGATGGGTATCGGCCGTATCTGGAATTAATACGTAATCACGCAGAGCCTGCAGCTATTATTGAAGCTTTTGGGCGTTATCAGCTGTTATGTGCATTGCGTGATGGCCCGTTTGGCGTTAGTGGCCTGAATAACAGAATAGAACTTGCGCTGATTCAAAAAAGGCTCATTGAGCGGCCAAATCAGGCTGCTTCAAGATGGTACAACGGCAGGCCAATTATGATTTCGCGTAACGACAGTTCGTTAGGCTTATTCAATGGTGATATTGGTATCGCGTTAGATAGAGGCGAGGGGCTACGCGTCTGGTTCCCGATGCCGGATGGCACAATAAAATCAGTGCAGCCGAGCCGTTTACCGGGGCATGACACCGCCTATGCTATGACGGTGCACAAATCCCAGGGTTCGGAATTTGAGCACGCAGCCCTTGTTCTGCCAAATCAGTATACCGCTGTGGTTACACGTGAACTGGTCTATACCGCGATTACTCGTGCTCGAAGCAGGCTATCTTTGTATGCCGATGATCGGGTACTGGAAAAGGCCATTGTGACAAAGACGGAACGACGCAGCGGATTGATGGAGAGTTTTAGCTAGCCCTGGAAAGGGCTAGCTTATTGGTTACGCTAAATCCGCCATCAGCACTTTCGAACGGCGTTGATAGTTGTACATCTCTTTTTTACTTTCTGGCAGCAGCTCAACATCGACCGGCATAAACCCGCGCTCCTGGAACCAGTGAATGCTACGGGTTGTCAGCACGAACAACTTGCTTAGACCCATTTGCCGGGCTTGTGTGGCAATACGTTGTAACAACACTTCACCGCGTGACGAGCTACGATAGTCCGGGTGAACTGCTACGCAGGCCATTTCTCCAATTCCTTCCTCCAGGAATGGATAGAGTGCTGCACAGGCGATAGTCAGATTGTCGCGCTGGATAATAGTGAATTTGTCGATCTCCATTTCCAGTTGCTCACGCGAACGACGCACCAGAATCCCTTGCTGTTCCAGGGGGCGAATCAACTCCAGAATACCGCCGATATCGTTAATGGTGGCGCGACGAATTTGCTCCGCACTCTCCATAACAATTTGTGTACCGATCCCGTCGCGTGAGAATAACTCCTGCAATAACGCACCATCTTCCTGATAACTAATTAAATGGCTGCGACGCACACCGCTACGGCAGGCTTTCAAAGCACCCCGTAAGAAACGCACGGTGCCAGAGTGGTAATCACCGGCTTCTTCCAGTTCTTCAATACGTTTTTGCGCATCGTTCGGGAACAGTTCGGAAACGATATTGCCGTTGTCGTCAATAACGCCCTGAGAAGAGCAGAAGCCAATCATTTTTTCGGCTTTCAGTTTCACGCCCAGCTGGGTGGCAATCTCTTCAGATGTGAGGTTGAAGCTTTCACCTGTTACAGAAACCGCCACTGGTCCCATCAAAACAATCGCACCGTTATCAAGCTGACGGTGAATGGCCTCTTCGTCGATACGACGCACGCGCCCGCTGTGGCAATAATCCACGCCATCATCCACGCCCAATGGTTGCGCAATAATAAAGTTGCCGCTCACCACGTTGATATGTGCGCCCTGCAAAGGCGTGTTGCCAAGACTCATGGACAAACGCGCGGTAATATCCAGCTGCAATAAACCGGCCGCTTGCTTAACAAGCTCCAGCGTTTTTGCGTCGGTGACACGCGTGTGTTTGTGGTAGATAGGCTCATGATTATGCGAAGCTAAATTGGCATCAATCTGTGGGCGGGCGCCATACACCACCACCAGACGAATCCCCAGGCTGTGCAGCAGCCCAATATCATTAACGATACTCGAAAAGTTCTCGTGTTCGATGGCTTCGCCGCCAAGCATAATGACAAACGTTTTTCCCCGATGGGCATTTATATAGGGAACAGAATGGCGGAATCCCTGTACCAGTTCGGTTCTACGTTCCTTCACCACGGCCAGACCTCATTGCATGATTATTCGTAATTTCTGTATTTTTATTCTTTTATTGCCTTCGGTGCAAGCGGCAATTTCCACAAAGCGGATATTTCTGCATTCAACCTGCCAGGTGCTTGATTGCGAATGTTTACCCTTTAATGAGTGACAGCCCGTGCCTGTTTCGTTAAAGTTTTCGGCTCAAAAATAAAACTGAATATTTGATTCCCGGAAATACACCGCTCAGGAGAGCTATGTCTGATTCCAGTCCATTAATAACTCGGCGCCGGTTGCTCCAGGGAGCAGGCGCTATGTGGCTGCTAAGTGTTAGCCAGGTTGGCTTTGCTGCCTCAAGCCTGGTTGTGGCGGTGCGTGTCTGGCCTGCTTCGTCTTACACTCGTGTCACGCTGGAATCGAACAAGGAGCTTAAGTATAAGCAGTTCGCTCTTAGTAACCCCGATCGAGTCGTTGTCGACATTGAAGGTGTGAATTTAAATTCAGTATTGAAAGGAATCGGTGGCCAGATTCGTGCTGACGATCCCTTCATCAAATCTGCGCGTGTCGGGCAGTTTGACCCGCATACCGTACGCATGGTTTTTGAACTCAAACAGAACGTCACACCACATCTGTTTGGACTTGCCCCGGTGGCTGAATTTAAAGAGCGCCTGGTGATGGATTTGTATCCGGCGAATATGAATAGCGAGCAAGATCCGCTGTTGGCATTGCTGGAAGATTACAACAATGGCAAGCTGGATAAAGACAAGCCGCCGTCGCCAGAACAAGGGCCACAGCCGGGTAAAGCCGGGCGTGACCGGCCGATTGTTATCATGCTAGATCCTGGCCACGGCGGGGAAGATCCCGGTGCGATTGGGCCGAACAAAACGCGCGAAAAAGATATTGTGCTGCAGATTGCTCGCCGCCTGAAAGCGCTGATTGATAAAGAAGCGAATATGAAAGCCTACATGACCCGCAATGAGGATGTGTTTATCCCGTTAAAAGTCAGGGTAGCGAAGGCACAGAAGCAGCGTGCCGATCTGTTTGTTTCTATTCATGCCGATGCGTTTACCACGGGAGCTGCTCGCGGATCCTCCGTTTTTGCGCTCTCAACCAAAGGCGCGACCAGTACCGCCGCAAAATTCCTCGCACAAACGCAGAATGCCGCCGACTTAATCGGTGGCGTCAGTAAGAGTGGGGATCGTTATCTCGACCATACGATGTTCGATATGGTGCAGTCGTTGACTATCAACGATAGCCTTAAGTTCGGCAAAGAAGTGCTGGCCCGGTTAGGGAAAGTGAACAAACTGCATAAGAACAGCGTCGATCAGGCTGGGTTTGCAGTGCTGAAAGCCCCGGATATTCCATCCATTCTGGTGGAGACTGCGTTTCTGAGTAACGTTGAGGAAGAGCGAAAGTTGCGCACCGCGACATTCCAGCAGGAAGTGGCCGAGTCTATTCTGGCAGGCATAAAGGCTTATTTTGCGGATAGTGCGCGATTAGCGCGGCTCGGCTAATCCCCGTTATACTTCGAGCCGCAGCTGTATTGGCTGCGCTCGGATTATTTAGGGGATAGTAGAACTGTGTGAGCAAATTTCAGATACAAAAAAAGCACTCCTGAGAGTGCTTTTAATATTGGTTGCGGGGGCCAGATTTGAACTGACGACCTTCGGGTTATGAGCCCGACGAGCTACCAGGCTGCTCCACCCCGCGTCCGTAAACTTCTTTAGTACCCAAATGACTTTCATCATTGCGCGAAACTCAGCGACTTAGTTGGTTGCGGGGGCCAGATTTGAACTGACGACCTTCGGGTTATGAGCCCGACGAGCTACCAGGCTGCTCCACCCCGCGTCCGTATAACTATTTACTGCTAATGGCTTTCACCACCGCGCTAAACTCAGCGACTTTGTAGTTGGTTGCGGGGGCCAGATTTGAACTGACGACCTTCGGGTTATGAGCCCGACGAGCTACCAGGCTGCTCCACCCCGCGTCCGTATAACTACTTACTGCTAATGGTTTTCACCACCGCGCTAAACTCAGCGACTTTTTAATTGGTTGCGGGGGCCAGATTTGAACTGACGACCTTCGGGTTATGAGCCCGACGAGCTACCAGGCTGCTCCACCCCGCGTCCGTGGAAGCGCACTATACTCTGCCCGGCTTTTGATGCAACCTTTTTTTTAATAAATGCCCGATTTGTCACATGTAGCTGATAATAATTTACTTTAAGTACAGATAGTGAACACATCTGGTCTGCGTGGGGTCCAACACGTTTAATTCTTGCGGCGTGTTTGCTATCTTCCCGTGGCTGCATCTTGAAGTATCCCGGGCCAGGCGCGAAATATAATCAGGGCGAGGAAGTAATGATAGGACGTTGGACGAAGTACATTGTAACTGGGGTGATGGTTGCCATTCTGGCGGGCTGTTCCTCAAAACCGACAGATAAAGGCCAGCAATATAAAGACGGGAAGTTTTCTCAGCCTTTTTCACTCGTAAACCGCCCCGATGCGGTGGGTGCACCGATTAACGGTGGCGACTTTGCTGAACAAGTTAACCAGATCCGTTCTGCGTCTCCTCGTCTCTATAATAGCAAGAGCGATGTTTACGGTGCCGTGCAGCAGTGGTTACGTGCCGGTGGTGACACCAGCAAGCTGAGCCAGTACGGTATCGATGCCTGGCAGATGGAAGGTGCGGACAACTACGGTAACGTGCAATTCACGGGTTATTACACGCCAGTGGTGCAAGCGCGTTATACCCGCCAGGGCGAGTTCCAGTATCCTATCTACCGTATGCCACCAAAGCGTGGGCGCTTACCGTCCCGCGCTGAGATCTACAGTGGTGCACTGAGTGACAGCTACATTATTGCTTACAGCAACTCCTTAATGGATAACTTCATTATGGATGTGCAGGGCAGCGGCTATATCGATTTCGGTGACGGCCAGCCATTAACCTTCTTTGGCTATTCAGGTAAGAACGGCCATGCCTACCGCAGTATCGGTAAGGTGCTTATCGACCGTGGCGAAGTAAAGAAAGAAGATATGTCGATGCAGGCGATTCGCCACTGGGGAGAAACTCACAGCCCGGCGCAAGTGCAGGAGCTGCTTGAGCAGAACCCCTCTTTCGTCTTCTTTAAACCAGCAAGCTTCGCGCCAGTGAAAGGGGCGAGTGCTGTGCCGTTAATTGGTCGCGCATCAGTTGCATCTGACCGTTCTATTATTCCTGCGGGCACCACTATTCTGGCTGAAGTCCCGTTACTGGATAATAACGGCAAATTCAGCGGGCAATATGAACTGCGTGTCATGGTTGCGCTGGATGTTGGCGGTGCGATTAAAGGGCAGCACTTTGATATCTACCAGGGGATTGGGGCTGATGCCGGTCACCGTGCGGGTTGGTACAACCATTATGGCCGTGTTTGGGTGTTGAAAAACGCGCCAGGGGCCAGTGGCACGGTATTTAATGGTTAATATTTCCGAGGGTAACGTAATGTCTGTTGTTTTAACCGATGCCTGGCTGCAACGCTTTGGCGGCACAGCTCGTTTATATGGTCGCGATGCTCTGCAACTATTTGCTGATGCACATGTTTGTGTGATTGGCATTGGCGGCGTGGGCTCATGGGCTGCAGAAGCACTGGCTCGTACCGGTATCGGTGCAATTACGCTTATCGACATGGACGATGTTTGTGTGACGAACACTAACCGTCAGATTCACGCTTTGCGAGCTACGGTAGGGCAGTCCAAGGCAGAAGTGATGGCTGCTCGTATCCGAGAAATTAACCCGGAATGCCGTGTGACAGTGGTGGATGACTTTATTACTGCCGAAAATACCGAGCAATTGCTCAGCCAGGGCTTTAGCTATGTGATTGATGCTATTGATAGTGTGCGCCCAAAAGCCGCCTTGATAGCTTATTGTCGTCGTTACAAGATCCCGTTGGTGACTACTGGTGGGGCTGGTGGGCAAATCGATCCAACGCAGATCCAGGTAACAGATCTTGCGAAAACGATTCAGGATCCATTGGCGGCAAAACTGCGTGAAAGATTAAAAAGCGATTTTGGCGTGGTGAAGAACAGCAAAGGAAAGCTTGGAATTGATTGCGTGTTTTCCACCGAAGCGCTGGTTTACCCGCAGGCTGATGGTTCCGTCTGCGCTATGAAAAGTACCGCTGATGGCCCGAAACGCATGGATTGTGCATCCGGTTTTGGTGCGGCAACCATGGTCACCGCCAGCTTTGGTTTCGTGGCGGTGTCCCATGTATTAAAGAAAATGATGGCAAAAGCGGCGCGTACTCAGGCCTGAGCCACAACGCGCACGGCTTGCGCTAATGACGCAAGCCCGCTGCTGCGTGAAGCACTTAACTGGTTGCGCAGGCCAAGATCATCAAACAGAGCAAGCGGATCTTCATTCAGCAATTGTTCAGCCGTTTTCCCTTCAATGGCGGTGAGTAACACCGCCAGCAAACCGCGAACAATTCGCCCTTCGCTGTCACCATAGAAATGCAGAGTGCCATTTGCCTGAAGGTTGTGACCCAACCAGACGCGGTTTTCGCAGCCAGCGATCTCGATATTTTCGCACTTTAAATCAGCCGGGAGTGCTGGAAGCTGTTTCCCTAGCAGGATTAGCTGGCGGTATTTATCTTCCCACTGCTGCAATGGAGCAAATGTGGCTCGTAGGTTGTCAGCTGTGATTGAGGTGCCAAAAGGGTGACCAGCCAGGAATCCACTTGTCATTTAATCCACCAAAATTTCCAGGGCATTGTCGATGGCTTTGACCAGCGCATCCACATCGCTTTGCGTATTATATGGCGCAAAAGAGGCGCGCAGAGTTCCGCTTACCCCTAATGCGGCGAGCAGCGGCTGTGCACAGTGTTGCCCCGCACGCAGCGAAATACCAGATTCTGCCAGCAGCGTGACCATATCGTTGTGGTGAACGCCCGCGAAATCGAACGCCAGCAAGCTTGAATCCTGGCAGCGGAAACTGCGAAAACCTGGGCGTTTAGCCAGTTGCGCTTCGGCAAGTGTCGCAAGGCTACGGCTATATGCTTCAGCCTCCTGCAAATCAACGCTTTCCAGCCACTCAAGAGCGGCGCTCAGGCCAATCACACCCGCGACGTTTGGCGTACCTGCTTCAAAGCGATATGGCACGGGTTGCGTTTTAAACCCTTCAAACGAGACGTGCGTAATCATCTTGCCGCCGCCAAGCCATGGCGACATTTCTTCTAACAGCTCGTTTTTACCGTATAGCGCACCGATGCCAGTTGGGCCATAAAGCTTATGGGCGGAGAAGGCATAAAAATCGATATCTAACGCTTGTACGTCAGGCGGGCAGTGCACCACCCCTTGCGCGCCATCAACCATTACAACCGCGCCTGCGGCATGAGCCGCAGTTATGGCTTTAACCAGATCCGGGCAGCCGCCCGTCACATTCGACATCTGGCCTAATGCCAAAATTTTAGTCCGCTCGTTAAGCAATTCTGGCAGTTTGCTTAAATCAGCGAGGTAATCTTTGCCCAGCGGCAGCTTAATGACCTTCGCGCCAGTTTGCTCAGCGACCATTAACCACGGCACAAAGTTAGCGTGGTGTTCGGCTTCGCTAACAATAATTTCGTCACCTGGTTGCAGGCGAGGGCGTGCATAACACTGCGCTACCAGGTTGATTGCTTCGGTAGTGCCACGAGTCCAGACGATATCTTTGCCGGAAGGCGCGTTGAGTAGAGTCGCTACGCTGTCGCGAGCCGCTTCATAGCGTTCTGTAAGACGCTGTGCTGCCGCGAACTGGCTGCGGTGAACATTACCGGCGCTAAGGCTATAAAACTGTTCGGTCGCTTCAATAACGGCGAGAGGTTTAAGTGTGGTTGCGGCGCTATCGAGATAGACCCCCGCATCTGCCAGTGCCGGAAACTGGCTGCGAAACTGGGCAGGATTAAAAGTTTTCATGATTTTCCTCGTATCCAATCCGTAGATCGTGGCGCATTTGCTGTAATCACACAAGGGATCAATGCCTTCGGAATAATCTGCATAAACTGGCAAGCTCGTGAAAGAGGGTTATGCTAATTAATGTTAGGTGAGTATTTCACCTACTTTATTTTTTAGAGTTAATCAGCATTAAACGCTACTAAGGAGAAGAATATGAACAAGGCAGCCGCAGCAGTATTTGTAGGTGTTATGGCTTTTGGTCTTTCAGGATGTTCTAGCCCGAATTACGTAATGCACACCAACGATGGTCGTACCATCGTGTCCGATGGCAAACCGAAAACTGATGATGAAACCGGGATGATTTCGTATAAAGATGCCAACGGTAACAAGCAGCAGATTAATCGTACTGATGTGAAAGAGATGGTTGAACTGGATCAGTAATCTTTTTACTCAAACTTTTGCTCAAATTACAGGCAAAAAAAAGCACCGCAATTTGCGGTGCTACATTAATCACTATGGACAGACAGGGTAAATGTACAGGAAGTGAAAAAGGGGTAGCTTAGCTACCGGGGTCTGGAATGCCAGACCAATTGCAAACACAACAACACAACATCACAACCGTAAGCCAAAAGCCCTCCGAAACACGCATTTCAGATAACTTTTCGTTCCGGCTCAGGAAGTGACGCCACTATAGGTATTTGCTGGTGCATCCTCAACGGACAATTTATAATGGCTCAGATAAAAAAAACTAATAGGTTAACTAAGTTCACCTGTTTGTTAATAGACTTTAACATTTAAGCCAATCAACTATGTCCAAGCGTTTGCCACCTTTAAATGCCTTACGTGTATTTGACGCCGCTGCTCGTCACCTGAGTTTTACTAAAGCGGCCGATGAATTATTCGTGACACAGGCCGCCGTGAGCCACCAGATTAAGTCTCTGGAGGATTTTCTGGGCCTTAAGCTGTTCCGCCGTCGTAACCGCTCTTTGTTGCTGACAGAAGAGGGGCAGAGTTACTATCTGGACATCAAAGAGATATTTTCGCAACTGACAGAAGCAACGCGTAAGCTTCAGGCGCGTAGCGCTAAGGGTGCGTTAACGGTCAGTTTACTGCCAAGTTTTGCCATTCACTGGCTTGTGCCACGCCTAACTAGCTTTAATACAGCTTATCCGGGAATCGACGTACGAATTCAGGCTGTTGACCGTCAGGAAGATAAACTTTCTGATGATGTCGACGTCGCGATTTTTTACGGGCGTGGAAACTGGCCGGGTTTGAGAGTGGAAAAGCTTTATGCAGAATACTTGCTGCCGGTCTGCTCGCCTTTGCTGTTAACGGGCGATAAACCAATCAAAACTCCTGAAGATTTAGCCCATCATACTTTGCTGCATGATGCTTCTCGTCGTGACTGGCAGACTTATACTCGGCAATTAGGCGTAAGCCATATTAATGTGCAGCAAGGCCCCATTTTCAGCCACAGTGCAATGGTGCTCCAGGCTGCTATTCACGGGCAAGGCATTGCGCTGGCAAATAATGTTATGGCGCAATCAGAGCTTGAAGCGGGGCGTTTAGTTTGCCCATTCAATGATGTTCTGGTGAGTAAAAACGCGTTTTATCTTGTTTGTCATGACAGCCAGGCAGAACTGGGTAAAATAGCGGCCTTCAGGCAGTGGATTCTGGCGAAAACAGCGAGCGAACAAGAAAAATTCCGTTTTCGCTACGATCAATAAGCAAACCATCGCGTAGCCATGCCGCTACGCCTTACTTTAGGGTTACACCATGACCAGCCGTTTCATGCTGATTTTTACCGCAATTAGCGGTTTTGTCTTTGTTGCTCTCGGAGCCTTCGGGGCTCACGTTTTGAGCAAAACGCTTGGTGTTGTGGAGATGGGTTGGATTCAAACCGGCCTTGAATATCAGGCTTTTCACACATTAGCGATTTTTGGTCTGGCGGTTGCTATGCAGCGTCGGATCAGCATCTGGTTTTACTGGAGCAGCGTATTTATGGCGCTCGGTACAGTTCTATTTAGCGGCAGCCTTTATTGTCTGGCGCTGTCTCATTTACGCCTTTGGGCGTTTGTTACCCCCGTCGGTGGAATCAGTTTTCTGGCCGGTTGGATATTGATGTTGATTGGTGCAATGCGCCTGAAACGTAGGGGCGTAAGCCATGAATAAAGTTATTTTGTATTGCCGACAAGGCTTTGAGAAAGAGTGTGCGGCAGAGATTACCGATAAAGCCAGTCAACGCGACATTTTTGGTTTTGCGCGTGTTAAAGAAAACAGCGGTTATGTTATTTACGAATGTTATCAGCAAGATGATGCCGATAAGCTAGCCCGTGAGCTGCCGTTTAAAGATTTGATCTTTGCTCGCCAGATGATTGTTGCCGGTGAACTGCTTAAAGATCTTCCAACCGAAGATCGTATTACGCCAATCACAGGAATGCTGACCGGTGTCGTAGAAAAAGGTGGCGATCTGCGCGTTGAAGTTGCCGACACCAATGAAAGCAAAGAACTGATGAAGTTCTGCCGCAAGTTGACGGTGCCATTACGTGCAAGCCTGCGTGAAGCAGGGATTCTCACCAATTACGAAACGCCAAAACGCCCGGTTGTGCATGTGTTCTTTATCGCGCCAGGCTGTTGTTATACCGGCTATTCCTATAGCAACAATAACTCGCCTTTCTATATGGGCATCCAACGTCTGAAATTGCCTTCTGAGGCACCAAGCCGTTCAACCTTGAAACTGGAAGAAGCTTTCCATACCTTCATTCCGGCTGATGAGTGGGATGAGCGTCTGGCAAACGGGATGCATGCCGTTGACTTGGGGGCCTGTCCAGGCGGTTGGACTTACCAGTTAACGCAGCGCAACATGTGGGTTTGTTCAGTCGACAACGGCCCAATGGCGCAAAGCCTGATGGACACAGGGCAGGTGACCTGGTTGCAGGAAGATGGTTTCAAATATAAGCCAAGCCGCAACAACATCTCCTGGATGGTTTGTGACATGGTTGAGAAACCGGCGAAAGTGGCGAATCTAATGGCTACATGGCTAATTAATGGCTGGTGCCGTGAAACCATTTTCAACCTCAAGCTGCCAATGAAGAAGCGCTATGAAGAAGTGTCGCAAAACCTGGCATTGATTCATGAAAAACTGGCAGAACATGGTATCAGCGCTGAGATCCAGGCTCGCCAGTTGTACCACGACCGTGAAGAAGTGACCGTGCATGTGCGCCGTATGTGGGCGGCTGTCGGTGGTCGTCGCGACGAAAGATAATTAACTTACCCTCATCCCAACCTTCTCCTCATGGAGAGGGCTAGGGTGAAGGTGTTCCACCCGGCAAGCGTAACTGCTGCAAATTCCCATCAAGCACCAAATCCGTCTGTAGCTGTGCAACCTGGCGGCTGATAAACGCTATTTCCCGATGCTGCTCTAATTTCTTGCGCCATTTCTCAGGTACTTCATCCAGCCTTTCGTACAGCCCTTCCAGTGTGGAAAATTGATTGATTAACTGTGTGGCACTTTTCGGTCCAATGCCCGGAACGCCGGAAATTTTGCTGCTGCTTATCCCTGCAAGTCCCCAAAAATCAGCCAGCTGTTCAGGTTGAACGCCATATTCCTGTGCAATAAAAGGCTCATCTAACCAACGCTTTTGAAAATAATCACGGATTTGAATAGTGGGAGCTAACAGTTGGCAAAAGCCTTTATCGGTCGAAACGATGGTGGCGCGATGCCCACCGGCTGCTACTTTTACTGCAAGAGTTGCTGCCAGGTCATCTGCTTCATTTCCATGGGAATGCCAACAAGCTACACCTCTTTTAGCGAAGGCTTCGCGCAAGAGTGGCATTTCCTGGTGCAAGGTATCTGGCATTGGCGCGCGCCCCGCTTTATAGTCTGGCAAGACCTGATGTCGCCAACCTTCACGGCGGTCTTCGTCGTCAAACACGGCGACAGCATGCGTAGGCTGACTGTGTGTTATCAGCGCATCAAGGGCATGCAAACAAGTTTCAACGCAGGGTGATCCCTGGACCGCATGAATACGACGTATCAGGTTCAGGGCGTCAACGATAAGTAAATGAATCATCATGGATATTTCGCTTTCGACATTTGCTTTGTACACACTAACATTTCTGTAGAGTGACCGCGAATTCGGGAAGCGCAATCAGGAAAGCGGCTCGCAATAAAAGTCGTATTTAGTGATCTGAAAATGCATTGCTAACTAGTTAGGTTGCTATGTATATTTTAAATAAATAGAAAAACCAGAGACAACAACATGAGTAATAGTTCACAACTCGCACATCGTATTCAGGCTCTACAACCGTCAGCAATCAGAGAATTATTGAAGCACAGCAAAATGCCTGGCGTGATTTCGCTCGCCGGAGGCATTCCTTCCAGCGAATTGTTTGATACCGAAGGGCTGGGTGTCGCGACTCAAAAAGTGGTCGCTGAGAATTTTAACGATGCTTTCCAATATGGTTTGACTGAAGGCAATGTTGAATTACGTCATCAGCTAGTTGGATTGTGCCAGGAACGCGGCATTACCACTACTCCTGATCAACTTCTGATCACTTCTGGTTCGCAGCAAGCATTGGATTTACTGATGCGTGCGCTGGTGAACCCGGGAGATGTGTTTGTTGTTGAGCGCCCAACTTACCTGGCGACGCTGCAAATCCTCAGCCTCAATGAAGCCAATGTGAAATCAGTGGGCAGCGACGAGCACGGTATGATCGTCGATGAGCTGGAAGAGTTGCTGAAGACAACACGCATTAAAGGTGTCTACATCGTTCCGACATTTGGTAACCCAAGCGGCACAACACTCAGTGCCAGCCGCCGTGAAAAACTGGTCAAACTGGCAGAAGAGCACCATTTTGTCATTGTTGAAGATGATCCGTACGGGGCGATTAGTTTCTCAGACACACGTGAAAAAACCTTGCTGCAAGTGGCTACTGAACGCGGCAGCAGAGATAACGTGGTGTATACCTCAACATTTTCTAAAATTCTGGCGCCAGGGTTGCGCGTAGGTTGGATTGTTTTGCCAGAATGGATGAAGCAAAAAGTGGCTATCATCAAACAAGCCACAGATTTGCACGCTAACTCATTTACACAATCACTGGTGTCGGCGTATCTGACACTTGATCGCCTGAATCCGCAAATCGAACTTATTCGTGAAGCGTATAAGAAGAAGTGCCTGAGCTTGTCGGCGTTTTTACAACAGGAACTCGGCGAGCACATCACCTTCAATCAGCCGCAGGGCGGGATGTTCTTGTGGGCCGCTTTCCGCTACGAATTTGACACTACTCGTTGGTTACAGCAGACCCTGGAAAAAGGTGTCGTGTATGTACCTGGTGAGTTCTTCTTTAGTGATAATGCTGATAAGAAAACGCTACGTTTCTCTTACGCAACAGCCACTGAAGAGCAGCTTTATGAGGCAGTTCAGCGACTTAAATCTGCGCTGTAAGATGAAAAAATGGAGCCGAAAGGCTCCATTTTTGTATTAAGTGTTTTAACTATTAATGTGAAAGCTCAACCACATCATCTGTTTCGCTCTTTTTAGCGACTTTGCCGCCCATACGCCTTGAATAGAGCGCGGTAATGATTGGCACCAGAATTGCCGTCACAATCACACTCGCAGCAACCAGGGCTGTTGCTGACGCGGCTACTGGCTCAAATGCCGGGTTGATTTGCGCAATGATAACCGGGTTCGCCACCGCTGCCCCTGCTGCGGAGGATGCTGCAATACCTGCTGTACCGTTGCCGCCACCAATGTATTTATCAGCAAGAATCAGTGGAATACCGGTGATAATGATTACCGCGACACCCAACATCACACCTAGCAGGCCGGTGTGCATAATCACGGTCAGGTTGATGGTGTTACCTAGTGCAAAGCCGAAGAACGGAATCAGTACTGGCGTTGCTTTGCTGAAGAATGCACGGAAATCGTGGTCAAGGTTACCCAACGCAAAACCAATCAGGAATGGCAGCACGGCACCGATAAAGTGGTGAGGTTCAAATGAAGCCAGACCTGCGGATCCCAGAATCACCATGGTCATCAGTGGGCCAGATTCCAGAGACATTAGAACGAATGCACCTGACTCTTCTTTAGTACCGTACTGGTTCATCAGGCTCGCATACAGGCCACCGTTGGTCATGTCCATCGCAGAAACGAGGGCCAGAACGGACAAACCGGCAAACATACCCGTCTGAATACCACCTTCGGGAATAAAGGAAGCGGCAATCATAGCCACAACCCAGGCAACTGCAATTTTGGTTAGTACCAGGGTGCCAGACTTGCGAAGAACCGTACCTGTAGCACGAAGATCAATTGAGGCACCAATACAGAAGAACCAGACCGCCAGAATTGGAACGGTGCCGCTTATCATCCCTTTAGTAAATGAACCAAAATAGGCGCCAGTATCTGGAGCGAAAGTATTTAAAATAGCTCCAAGTATCAATGGAACCAACATCATCCCACCAGGAATGCGTTCAATAGTAGCTTTGATCTTCATGGTAATTCCTCATCATTCCTTCGTTCATTACAGCGTGCAAACGAAAGAATTACGTAACAGTAAGCGGTTGAAACCCATTGTTTTCCCTGGATTTGTTCTTTTCTGGTCAGCGTTGTTCTTTGCTCTTGGTGGCAAACTGCATTGACCTGAAGAGTGGCTGGTTATGAGTTTTTAATCTCATACATCCCTCTTGAAATGAACTATCTACTGATTGGAACTACACTTCAATCAAATTGAAACGATATTTCAATTTGGATCACATTATTTATTTATTCTGGTGATAAACTGTCTATGTGGTGCAGTTAAATGTAGAGGTCTTGTGAATAACTCTATTTTAATTGCTAAATTATTATTAATAGTAACGGGCGTGATTTTGTTTCCGCCTCTTATTCCCAGTAAGGAAAAGTAATGGATATTCGTCAAAGCATTCATAGTGATCATGCAAAAACACTGGATACTGCCGGTCTGCGTAAAGAGTTTCTGATTGAAACTATTTTTACCGCCGATGAGTACACCATGACTTACAGCCACATTGACCGCATCATCGTTGGTGGTGTCATGCCAGTAACTCGCACTGTGAGCGTTGGCGGTGAAGTGGGCAAACAGTTAGGTGTGAGCTACTTCCTGGAGCGTCGTGAACTGGGTGTGATTAACATTGGTGGGCAGGGCACAATTACTGTCGATGGGACTTGCTACGAAATTGGCGTTCGTGATGGTCTGTATGTTGGTAAAGGTGCTAAAGAAGTGGTGTTTGCAAGCATTGACCCGGCAAATCCAGCACGCTTCTACTATAACTGTGCACCGGCTCATACTACTTACCCAACCAAGCGCGTAACGCCTGCGGATGTTTCTCCGGTTACTCTGGGCGACAGCGTTACCAGTAACCGTCGTACCATCAACAAGTACTTCGTTCCGGATGTACTGGAAACCTGTCAATTGAGCATGGGTCTGACCCAACTGGAGCCAGGCAACCTGTGGAACACTATGCCTTGCCATACTCACGAACGTCGTATGGAAGTCTATTTCTACTTCGGACTTGAGCAGGATAGCTGCGTATTCCACATGATGGGTCAGCCGCAAGAAACTCGTCACATTGTGATGCAGAACGAGCAAGCTGTGATCTCACCAAGCTGGTCAATTCACTCCGGTGTGGGTACGCGTGCATATACCTTTATCTGGGGTATGGTTGGCGAGAACCAAGTGTTTGATGATATGGACCATGTGAAGGTCGGCGATCTGCGCTAAACCCTCGTCATACATCGCGTTGCAGATGCGTTGGTTTCACTCGGACACCCAAATCACTTACTAGAGTAAGCTCATTGGGATTCCCTTACTCACCGCCTTTCTGTAACGCGAATTATTTAGAGGGTCGCCTGGATATAAAAACGCCATTAAAAAAGGCTCTCAGATGAGAGCCTTTTTGGTATTAATCGCATGACACTTTCATGGCCAGCCCGCCGCGAGAGGTTTCTCGATATTTGGCGTTCATGTCTTTGCCTGTTTCGTACATGGTGTCGATAACCTTATCGAGGCAGACGCGAGGTTCGCTGGTACGGCGTAATGCCATACGTGCCGCATTAACCGCTTTCACTGCCGCAATAGCATTACGCTCAATGCATGGCACCTGAACTTGCCCGGCAACCGGGTCGCATGTCAGACCAAGGTTATGCTCCATGCCGATTTCCGCAGCAATACACACCTGGCTTGGGCTACCACCCAACAGTTCAGCAAGACCTGCCGCCGCCATAGAACAGGCAACGCCGACCTCACCCTGGCAACCCACTTCTGCGCCAGAAATCGATGCGTTCATCTTATACAGAGAACCAATCGCACCGGCTGCGAGGAAGTATCGTGCGCAAGAGTTGGTATTAACTTCGCGAATGAATTTGTCGTAATAGGCCAGAACCGCTGGAACAATGCCACATGCGCCGTTTGTCGGTGCTGTAACAACGCGCCCACCGGCAGCATTTTCTTCGTTCACCGCCAGTGCGAACATGTTAATCCAGTCCACAACAGCCATTGGATCAGAGTTGTTCTTGTCACTACTGACCAACATTCTGCGCAATGCTGCTGCGCGGCGTGGTACACGCATTTTGCCCGGCAGCACGCCTTCGGTGGTGATACCACGTTCGATACCGCTGCGCATCACGTTCCAGACGTTGGCAAAGTGTGCATCAATTTCAGACTGAGGACGCATCGCGCGTTCGTTCAGCATCATCAAGCCTGATAATGAAAGCCCGCTTTCTTTGCAATGACGCTGCAAATCTGCCGCACTTTTATAGGGATATGGAACGACAGCCTGTTGAGTATCTCCGAGGCCAAAGTGTGCTTCATCAACGATAAAACCGCCGCCGATGGAGTAATAAGTTTGGCTATAGATAACCTCGCTGCCCGCCAGCGCAGTAATACGCATACCGTTTTCATGCAGTGAAAGATTATCTTCGTGGAAGTTCATACAGCTATCGACCGGGAATTCCACTTCACGCTGGCCGTTAGCCAGTAACAGACGACCGTGAGTATTCACATCCTGAATGAAGTGAGGGATAGCATCGATATCGACCGTGTCCGGCATGTTGCCAGCGAGACCCATGATAATGGCGATATCGGTATGGTGGCCTTTGCCGGTGAGGGAAAGTGAACCATATACATCAACCACTACACGCGTGACGTTCTGCAAAATCCCTTGCGCGATTAAATCGTCTGCGAATTGCTTACCGGCTTTCATCGGGCCGACGGTATGGGAGCTGGAAGGGCCAATACCGATTTTGAATATATCGAATACGCTAATCATGTTGCGTCCGTTGCCTGAATAACTTAATGAAAAAAACCGCCAGCAGGAAGCTGGCGGTTTAGAACTGTTAGATGAACAGCGAGTATAGAGAGTAAGAGATAGCAGAAATAGCGACTAGACCCATAATTACCACAAATACATTGCTGATATGACCGCTATATTTGCGCATCGCTGGTACTTTCTGAATCGCATACATCGGCATCAGGAACAGAATCATCGCAATGATTGGGCCGCCGAGGGTTTCAATCATGCCCAGAATGCTTGGGTTCAGGGTGGCGACAATCCATGTCGATACCAGCATGAAGATTGCAGTAATGCGGTTCAATTTACTGATTTCGATGCTCTTGCCTTTGCCGCGCAGGGACTTGATAACCATCCCGTTGAAGCCTTCACGAGCACCTAAATAGTGGCCGAGGAAGGATTTGGTGATAGCGACGATAGCGATAATCGGTGCCATCCACGCAATCACTGGCGCATTAAAGTGGTTAGCCAGGTAAGACAGAATAGAGATGTTCTGTGCTTTTGCTTCTGCCAGGTTCTCTGGAGAAAGGCTCAGTACGCAGCTGAATACGAAGAACATCACGGTAATAACCATCATGATGTGTGCGTAGGACAGGATGCGGGAGCATTTTTTCTCAGCTTCTTCACCATACTCATTACGTTTCGCTACAGCGAAGGCAGAGATGATTGGTGAGTGGTTAAAGGAGAACACCATTACCGGAATTGCCAGCCACAGTGTCATCCATAAACCGCTGCCGGTTGCTGGGCTTGCGCTAAATGACATGGTATCGAATGCAGCGCTGCTCCAGTTAGGGATCAGATACAGTGCCAGAACCATCAGAGCGGCAACGAATGGGAAGACCAGAATACTCATCGCTTTAACGATCATCTGCTCGCCGAAACGAACGATAGTCATCAGGCCAACGATCAGAATCAGTGATAACAGTGCGCGCGGCGGAGAAACCAGACCCAACTGGTGAGTAATAAAGCTATCAACAGTGTTGGTAATAGCAACGCTATAAACCAGCAAAATTGGGTAGATAGCAAAGAAGTAGAGCAGGGTGATGACTTTACCTGCGCCAACGCCAAAGTGCTCTTCTACAACTTCAGTAATGTCTTCGCCAGGATTTTTACCTGACAGCACGAAACGAGTCAGACCACGATGGGCAAAGAAAGTCATCGGGAACGCGAGGATTGCCATAATGAACAGCGGGATCAGACCGCCTACACCGGCATTAATTGGCAAGAACAACACGCCTGCACCGATTGCGGTGCCGTAAAGCCCCAGCATCCACATGGTATCGGACTTGCGCCACGAACTTTTGCTCTCGACAGAGGCAATACTGCCGGTTTGAGTGGTTTCCATCTACTTACTTCTCCAAAGGAACATATGATTCGAAATCTGGTTCAATCGCGATGACTTGCCATTGACTACTGAAATTTAATGCTGTTTACAGGCTATTTTATAGTAATTTTGGCCAGTGATAATCAGCGGGCGGAAAGATACATTCATGGCGTCAATTCATCAGTGATCAAGATCCCAATTGTAAGAATCTACTGTTTGTATGGTTTTTTGCAGTTTTTCAGTCTGCGGATGATATTTTATGCAGTATTTATACCCTGAATATGAAGGTTTTGCGGTTTATAAAACGAAGTTTCATTATTTGGTTGGAGTGTAATCACCTGTATAAGAACGATTTTTAGTGAGGAGAGATATGAAATCATAAGTTTTTATGAAGAGAGAAACACTGATACCGGTAACATGCAAAAAGATGAATAAAACAGCAAAAGGGTGAACAAAAATGGGGAAAAAAAGATGGGCGGAGTGACTCCGCCCAGGAGAGTTAGGTACAGATTTCGTAGCAAGGAATATAAGCACTGCCTGGTAATTTCATACGGTGCTGGGCGACAAACCCCTGGAGGAGAACATCCATGCGTTTCATCATGTCTGCATCACCGTGGATTTTATATGGCCCGAATTTTTCAATTGCGCGGATCCCGCCTTCTTTAACGTTACCCGCAACAATCCCAGAAAATGCCCTTCGCAAAGATGCAGCCAGTTGTTCTGCCGGTTGGTCTGGATACAACTTGAGATTCGCCATGTTTTCATGGGTTGGCTCAAACGGCATCTGCAAATCTGGCGCAATTCGAATCGACCAGTTGAAGCTATAAGCATCACCCGTTTCACGGCGATTCTCTTTCACTTTCGGCATAGCCTTTTTCATCTGGCGGGCTACTTCAGCCGGGTCGTCGATAATGATTTGATAATGACGTCGCGCTTGCTCACCCACGGTGTTGACGATGAACTCGTCGAGCACTCGGAAGTAGTCAGCACTTTCTTTCGGCCCGGTCAGAATCAGTGGCAATACTTGATCATGGTTGTGAGGATTCATCAGAATGCCGAGCAGGTAAAGCAGCTCCTCCGCGGTACCAACCCCACCAGGGAAGATGATGATGCCATGCGCAATACGAACAAACGCTTCAAGGCGTTTTTCGATATCAGGCATGATAATCAGCTCATTCACCAGTGGATTCGGTGGCTCAGCGGCAATGATTGACGGCTCGGTCATACCAATAAAGCGGCTTTCTTTGTAGCGCTGTTGTGCATGGCCTACAGCCGCCCCCTTCATTGGGGCTTCCATAGCACCAGGGCCACAGCCGGTACAAATATTGAGTTCACGCAGGCCTAGTTGTGTGCCGACGCGACGGGCATAGAGGTATTCGTTTTCGTTGATTGAGTGCCCACCCCAGCATACGACCAGGTTTGGCGCTTCGCCGACGTGCAGTGCACGGGCATTACGTAAGATAGAGAACACCATATTGGTGATATTTGCCGGTTCTTCCAGATCGAGATTCTGGAAGCGACCTGCGCTGGAGAGTTGACCGTTAACGAATAAAATATCGCGTAATACGGCAAACAAGTTAGCTTGCAAAGCCCGGATGATACGACCATCGACGAAAGCGTCTTCAGGAGGGTTAATCAGTTCGAGTTTGACACCACGTTCGCGGCGCAAAATGTTGATATCGAAGTTTTCGTAACGCGACAACAGCTCTTTACTGCTATCGGTCTGGCTTCCTGAGTTAAGTACGGCAAGTGAACAATTGCGAAACAGTTGATAAAGGTCGCTACTGGCCGTGCGCTTAAGCATGTCCACTTCCAGTTGCGACAACATATCCATTGAGCCTAGCGGGCTAATATGTGTAATCAAGTTAACTCCTTACGAAGCGTAAAGTGCCGCTCCCAATGATTACAATAGCCCCGCAATGTTCAATTTAACAACCTGAAAACAATAATCCCACCTCAGGCTGCGAGGCGTTTCGCACTTATTGACGAACCAGACGCCCAAATGCCGGGTGGAAATCGGTATTGGTGCGCCACGGGTTAATATCCAGGCCGCCACGACGGGTATAGCGTGCGTAAACGCTCAGGCTTTCCGGGTTACAAAAATGCTGGATGTCATTGAAGATGCGCTCAACGCACTGTTCGTGGAATTCATTGTGATGACGGAACGACACCAGATAGCGCAGCAGCTTTTCCCGGTCGATGCGTGGGCCACGGTAGCGAATCTGCACGGAACCCCAATCTGGCTGGTGGGTGATCAGACAGTTGGATTTCAGCAGGTGGCTGACCAGCGTTTCCTCTACGATTTCGTCGCCAGCCGCACCACTGAGGTAATCGGCGTTAAATTCGTAGTTATCAATAGTGATATTTTGATCATCAATACACTCGCCGTTGAACGCCGCAATTTCCTGGCCTTCGAGTTCACGCAGACGGAATAACACCACGCTCACATCGCCCTGCGCGCAGGCGCTTAAATCACTTTTTAACGTTTCCTGAACGGTTTCCCAGTCGGCAAACTGCGTCTGATTGAAGCTATTTAAATAGAGCTTAAAGCTTTTAGACTCAACCAGGTTCACGCTGTTTGCATCAAGCTGCACATGCCCGACTGCCACCTGAGGCAAACCATTACTGTTTAGCCAGGACAGTTCGTACAAGGTCCAGATATCGCCGCCACTGAATGGCAGGTTATCAGCCTGTAAGCCAAGCGGATCGCGATTAAGACTACGCGGTACAGGTTGTAGTAAAGATGGCTGGTATTTATCCTGGTAAGCAGTTGGCTTGCCCAGCGTCAGGCCGCTCAGCGCCTGGTGTTTTTCATAAGACATGTGTCACCAATAGAATGCAGGTACAATTGGCCTTTATTGTACCGCAGCCTTGAGGGAGTGAGAAATTGGTGGATAACGACGTACGTCAGGCACTGGAAGATTTTACCAATCGCTTTTGTCATGCATGGCGTGAGCAGGTGGGTGGGTGGCCCGCGAGCGAAGAATTATATGGTGTGCCGTCGCCGTGTATCGTGACAACTACGGGTGACGATGTGCGTTGGCAGCCGCAACCTTTTGCACCGGAAAACGATCTTAGCGCGGTAGAACGAGCAATGGACATTGCATTACAGCCTGCGGCGCATCAGTTCTACACTACGCAATTTGCTGGCGATATGCCTGCACTTTTAGGCAGTCAGTCCTTAACTTTGTTACAGGCCTGGAGCGAAGATGATTTCCAGCGTGTTCTGGAAAACCTGATTGGCCATCTGGTCACGCAAAAAAGACTGAAACTTTCACCAACGCTATTCCTTGCGACCACACCCGATGAAATGGAAGTGGTGTCGCTGTGCAATTTAAGCGGTGAAGTGGTGCTGGAGAAAATTGGCACTAAGCAGCGCAAAATACTCTCCCCATCGCTGATTTCTTTCCTTAACGACCTTGAGCCACAGGTTATTTAAGCGTGGATCGCTGATGGGCTTGTGAGAGATCTCTTACACAAGCTGTAAGAGATCTCTAACTTTACATGCAGACCTTTGTGAGTGATAAATAGAAAAATCATTATTTATCATCATATTATGATTATTTCGGTCAACTTTTGAATGAAAGTTATCGTAAGCTTCAGTTGTGAGTGCCTTGCCAGAGTGAACGAAATGGTAGATTCTATGTCCGTCGACAGGAAGTCGGGAAGTGAAGGAGATGTCAGGATGATGTCACTTCATTGAAGAAGCGGAACACACCAGGATGGTGTTGCAAGGAAGGCTTCAGGACGAAGCAAGGATCACTCAGGAAGAGTAAGGGACACCTCCAGGACGGAGAAAGAGAGCCGAATTTGGATGTTCGGTGGGTCTGGAAGACCAAAGGATATTGCATCAGGATGATGCCGGAACACCTCAGGATGATGGTAGCAGGAAGCGAGTACGACGGATTGTAGGTCAGGAGACCACAGGACATAGTTGTCACGGACGAGCAGGGAGCACCAAAAGTAGCCGGATTAGCTGCGAAACGAACCGGGAGCACTGTTTATACAGTGCTCCCTTTTTTTATGCTTTTTTTCGCCCTTAGCAAGAAGTGGTATGATTGCCGGCTTCTTTTGACTGATGCCGGAGGTTTTCATGGAACGCCACGCGCTGGTACGCCAGCATTTACTTATCATTGAACAAGTTTTGCGTGACCATCAACTTTGGCAGGGCTGTGCTCCAGACGCTGAAGCCTTTGAAAGCACGCAACCATTTTGCCTGGATACAATGCAGCCCCACGAATGGTTGCAATGGGTTCTGATTCCCCGAATGCACGCACTTCTTGACGCTCAACACCCTCTGCCTGCTGATTTTGCCCTCGCGCCTTATTACGAAATGGCGCTGGATGCGGCACTTGTCGGGCGCGATCCGCTGTTAAAAGCGCTACAAGATCTCGATGCTCTGTTTGCGAGTGACACGAAATAATGCTGGAAATTATTTATCAGGATGAGTGGCTGGTGGCCGTTAACAAGCCGTCAGGTTGGTTGGTTCATCGCAGCTGGCTCGACAGGCACGAAACCGTTTTTGTGATGCAAACCGTACGCGACCAAATCGGCAAGCACGTTTTCACCGTTCATCGCCTCGACAGGCCAACATCTGGCGTATTGCTGATGGCGCTTTCCAGCGAAGTCGCGCATTTATTGTCTCAGCAGTTTGAAAATCACCAGATTCAGAAGCGCTACCACGCTGTGACGCGTGGCTGGCTTGAAGATGATGCGGTGCTTGATTACCCGCTCGTTGAAGAGCTGGACAAAATCGCCGATAAAAAAGCGACTCAGGATAAAGAGGCACAACCTGCGGTAACGCATTATCGAGGGTTGGCGACGGTAGAAATGCCGGTTCCGGTTGGGCGTTACCCAACAGCGCGCTACAGCCTGGTTGAACTCGAACCTAAAACTGGTCGTAAACACCAGTTACGCCGTCATATGTCTCATTTGCGCCACCCGATGATTGGTGACTCAAAACATGGTGATTTGCGTCAAAACCGTGCCGCTGCGGAACATTTTGGCTGCGAGCGTTTAATGCTTCACGCAAGTCAGCTTTCGTTAAATCACCCGGTTACCGGTGAACCGCTGTGCCTGCGTGCAAACCTTGATAACACCTGGATGCAGATGATGTCACAGTTTGGCTGGAGCGGATTGCTGAGTGATATCGAAAAGGTTGAGTTTGTTGCAAGCAACGGCCAGGATGAATAATACAGCCGTAACGCAAGGAGTTAACTGATGGCCGAAGTGGGAATTTTTGTTGGCACGATGTATGGAAACTCGCTGTTGGTGGCAGAAGAAGCCGCAGCGATCCTAAAAAAGAATGGTCATAAAGCAACAGTATTCGAAGATCCTGAACTTGCCGACTGGCAAAAATATAGCGATCAATATGTGCTGGTTGTGACATCAACCACCGGCCAGGGCGATTTGCCAGACAGTATTGTTCCTCTGTTTCAGGCCCTCAAAGACAAAATCGGTTACCAGCCTGAATTGCATTACGGTTTGATTGCATTAGGTGACAGCAACTACGAGCATTTTTGTGGTGGCGGGAAGCAGTTTGATTCCTTACTGCAAGAGCAGGGCGCTAAACGTGTGGGCACAGTTTTAGCCATTGATGCCAACGATCATCCCGAACCTGAATCGGTCTCTAACCCTTGGGTTGAGCAGTGGTCTGGATTGTTAAAGTAACAACATGAATCCAGGGCGGGTGACGTCACACTTACCTGCCCTCCGAATAAAATTTGCACTCCGCTTCACCTCAAGCTTAATCCCTTCGTTTTATCCGGTTGTTTCAAAAGTCGTGAACCATCCCCCAGCGCGTTGGACATACGCCATAAAGTGCTCAATAAATGCGCGATAAACTTGTGTCATTGCACGGTGAGGCGTTTTAACTCCCTTCATATACTTTCCATCAGCCAAATAAAAACCGCAGATACAGCATCAGAAAAATACTGTGGACAGGCTGATACCTCATTCTGATTACCCTACAAATGCAGTTCAGGATGAATGTAGCTCAACGCTATAATTCAGGAGTGCAACATGAATACAATTAGCCAAACGGCGAGCGTTGCCGAAAAAAGGACCAACGCTCGTTATTGGATAGTAGTAATGCTCTTCATCGTCACCTCGTTTAACTATTGAGACCGCGCAACGTTATCTATTGCCGGTTCAGAAATGGCAAAAGATATCGGCCTCGATCCTATTGGCATGGGTTATGTGTTTTCCGCGTTTTCCTGGGCATATGTCATAGGGTAAATTCCCGGCGGCTGGTTGCTGGATAAATTCGGTTCAAAACGGGTTTATTTCTGGTCCATCTTTATCTGGTCGCTGTTTACCTTGCTACAAGGTTTCGTTGATATCTTCAGTGGTTTTGGCATCATCATCGCGCTGTTTACGCTGCGCGCGAGCTAAAAAAACGTTTTCCGGATGCACGCATTACCGTTGACCCTAATGGGGCATGGATGCTGGAAGAAGCCATCGCGTTGTGTAAAGGAATGGGCGATGTGTTGACCTATGCCGAGGACCCATGCGGTGCGGAACAAGGCTATTCAGGACGTGAAGTGATGGCTGAGTTTCGCCGCGCCACCGGCTTGCCTGTCGCAACCAATATGATTGCCACCAACTGGCGCGAAATGAATCACGCCATCATGCTTAACGCAGTGGACATTCCGTTAGCCGACCCACATTTCTGGACACTCAGCGGAGCCGTTCGCGTCGCGCAGATGTGCGATGAATGGGGGCTAACGTGGGGTTGTCACTCTAATAACCATTTCGATATTTCCCTGGCGATGTTTACCCATGTGGCTGCTGCTGCACCCGGTAAACCAACGGCTATCGACACACACTGGATTTGGCAGGAAGGCGAGCAGCGCCTGACCAATTCCCCACTGCAAATCGTTAACGGCAAAATCGCGGTGCCGGATGCACCAGGCCTGGGGGTTGAGCTTGACTGGGAACAGGTACAAAAAGCTCACGAGGTGTATAAGTCCCTGCCAGGTGGCTCGCGCAACGACGCGACGGCAATGCAGTATCTGGTTCCGGGCTGGAAGTTTGATCGTAAATGCCCGGCATTTGGCCGCAACTAACTCATATGAAAGAAAAGGAATAAATAACATGACAACTTCTACTCCGATAGTCACTGCGATGCAGGTTATTCCCGTTGCGGGCCATGACAGCATGCTGATGAACCTGAGCGGCGCACACTCACCGTTTTTCACCCGTAATATTGTGATTATCAAAGATAACTCTGGCCATACGGGGGTGGGTGAAATTCCTGGTGGTGAAAAAATTCGCCAGACTCTGGAAGAGGCCGCCGCCCTGGTAATTGGCAAAACGCTGGGTGAGTATAAAAATATTCTCAACCTGGTGCGTGCCGAGTTTGCCGACCGTGATTCCGGTGGACGTGGTTTACAGACTTTCGATTTGCGCACCACGATTCACGTCGTGACCGGCATCGAATCCGCCATGCTGGACCTGCTGGGTCAGCATCTGGGCGTGAACGTGGCGTCTTTGTTGGGTGACGGGCAGCAGCGTAGCGAAGTCGAAATGCTGGGCTATCTGTTCTTCGTCGGCAATCGCAAACAAACTCCGCTGCCTTATCAGAGCCAGCCCGATGAGAAATGCGATTGGTACCGCATTCGCCATGATGAGGCCATGACACCTGATTCCGTCGTGCGTCTGGCAGAAGCAGCTTACGAGAAATATGGCTTCAATGACTTCAAACTTAAAGGCGGTGTATTAGCCGGTAGCGAAGAGGCCGAAGCGGTCACTGCGCTGGCAAAACGCTTCCCGCAGGCCCGTGTAACACTTGACCCAAATGGCGCCTGGTCGCTCGATGAAGCGATTAGCATCGGTAAGCAATTACGCGGTGTTCTGGCGTATGCAGAAGACCCGTGTGGCGCGGAACAAGGTTATTCAGGTCGCGAAATTATGGCTGAATTCCGTCGTGCGACAGGCCTGCCAACTGCAACCAATATGATTGCCACCGACTGGCGTCAAATGGGCCACACGCTTTCGCTGCAATCTGTGGATATTCCTTTAGCCGACCCACATTTCTGGACTATGCAAGGTTCGGTGCGCGTAGCTCAAATGTGCCACGAGTTTGGCCTGACCTGGGGTTCACACTCCAACAACCACTTCGATATTTCACTGGCGATGTTCACCCACGTGGCCGCTGCAGCGCCAGGCAAAGTCACCGCCATCGACACCCACTGGATCTGGCAGGAAGGCAACCAGCGCCTGACTAAGCAACCTTTCGAAATCAAAGGCGGCATGGTGCAGGTGCCAACAACACCAGGTTTGGGTGTAGAGCTGGATATGGATCAAGTGATGAAAGCGCATGAGCTTTACCAGCAGCATGGTTTGGGCGCACGTGATGACGCCATGGCGATGCAGTACTTGATCCCAGAGTGGGCGTTCAATAATAAGCGCCCTTGTATGGTTCGCTAGTTTACCCGTCATACTTGAAGCTGCATCTGTGTTGGCTGTGTTCGCTCATCCTAATCGCTTACTTGAGTAAGCTCATAGGGGTTTGCTCACTTGCCGCCTTGATGCAGCGCCAATTATTTAGGGTAAAATTCGCTCTCATATATCCCATCTTACATAGCGACGGACGGCATATGAAAATTGTCATCGCACCAGATTCTTACAAAGAGAGCCTAAGTGCTCTTGAGGTGGCGACACAGATTGAAGCCGGTTTTCGGGAAGTCTTTCCGAATGCTTGCTATGTAAAGGTGCCCGTCGCTGATGGAGGTGAGGGCACCGTAGAAGCGATGGTCGCCGCAACAAACGGTGAAATCATTAAAGTGGATGTCACCGGGCCGTTGGGTGACCTGATTCAGGCGTTTTACGGAGTTTCTGGCGATAAACAGCACGCTTTTATTGAAATGGCTGCGGCGAGTGGCCTTGAGCAGGTTCCACCTGAATTACGCAACCCGCTCAATACCACGTCGTGGGGAACCGGTGAGCTGATTCGTTTTGCGCTCGATAGTGGTGTGCAAAGTATCCTGATTGGCATCGGTGGTAGCGCCACCAATGACGGAGGGATCGGTATGTTACAGGCACTTGGTGCACGCTTACTGGACAGCAATGGCGAACCTCTGGGATTTGGGGGACGGGAAGTGGCACGGCTCGCGAGCATTGATATTTCAGGCCTGGATAAACGGATTAAAGAGTGCCGTATTGAAGTTGCGTGTGACGTTACCAATTTACTAACCGGTGAAGAGGGCGCAACGGCGGTGTTTGGCCCACAAAAAGGTGCCACACCTGAGATGATTAGTGAGCTTGACCAGGCTCTGGATCACTATGCAAAAATTATCGCCCGAGACCTCGATATCGATGTGCTGACACTTTCTGGCGGCGGTGCTGCGGGTGGCATGGGCGCGGCGCTGTACGCTTTTTGTGGAGCACAATTGCGACAAGGCATTGATATAGTCACCGAAGCATTGAAACTTGATGAACTGGTGCGCGATGCAGATCTGGTGATTACCGGAGAAGGGCGTATCGACAGTCAGTCCATTCACGGCAAAGTACCGATTGGCGTGGCGAAAGTCGCGAAGCGCTACAACAAGCCAGTGATTGGTATTGCCGGTAGTTTAACGGCGGATGTTGGTGTGGTGTATGACCACGGCCTGGATGCCGTATTTAGTGTCTTATACAGCATCTGCACCCTGGAAGAAGCCCTGGATAATGCGGGAGATAATCTGCGTATGGCCGCGCGAAATATCGCCGCAACGCTTGCAATAGGTGGTGGATGTCGCTTGCGCTAATCCACCAACAAAACCTTCTGAAACCGCGTAGGTCGGATTAGCGCAAAAGCTATCCGACATCAACACGATATTTATTAAAGCATCCGCTGTGCTTCTTTGGCGACATTGTTCATTTCATCAAGAAGTTCAAAGAGTTCAGGCTCAAGATCTTCTGGTTTCACGCCGCTACGCAGCTCATGCTCAATTGTTCGACACAAGTTTTTCAGCCGTGGCACGCCGCTGTAGCTACAACTGCCGTGAAGTTTATGAATGATTTCGACCAGCTGTTCCGGATTTTCTCCCACCAATTGCTCTTCAACTTTGTTGCGCACTTCGGGCAAGAATGCCAACAGCATTTGCAGCATATCGCGTGCCAGATCCGGCTTGTTAGCGGCCTGTTGCAGCGCCAGTGCCCAATCCAGCGTCTGATTTGGATTGCTGATTTGCGGTGTAGTATCTACATTTGCAACCAGCGCAGGGGCGGTGATTGCTCCCGGCTGATAACGCATCAGCAAACTATAAAGTTTTTTCTCTTCAATTGGTTTGGCAAGGTAGTCATTCATTCCGGCGCTTAGCAGCTTCTCTTTTTGCCCCGCCATGGCGTGTGCTGTCACCGCAATTACCGGCGTTTGCTGGTGGTGTGGCATCTGGCGAATTAACTCACAGGCGCGTATCCCATCCATTTCCGGCATCTGAATGTCCATCAGGATAATGTCTATCTGCATCTGTTTTGCACGCTCGATGGCCTGCACACCGCTGCCACACAGTTCGACATTCTGCACATGATCTTCAAGCAATGCGCCAATCAGTTTCAGGTTGGCAGGGTTATCGTCAACCGCCATAACCGTAAGTGGGAGTTTCTTGTTTTCAATACTTTCAACCACAGTGGAGTTTGCATCAAAAGTGTGTTCAGCGAGTAGCGGCAACAGTCGGGTCGAGGTAATAGGTTTCAGTAGGCACGCCGTCACCCCTTGTTTTTTAAGCGCCTCCGCATCAACTTGTGCATGACTTGGTAATGCGAAAATCAGGCAGTCAGTCATGGAGGCCGCTTTTGCAAGCTTCGGATTTAGCATGGTTAACGTGTCGTGGAACGTAACCGGAATGCCGAGCAGGATAATATCGTAGTGACCTTCGGCAAGAGTCGAAAACGCCGGGCTGTAAACGACTTCGAGCGGAGTATTCGCCAGAATATTGAGCGTGCTTTGTGCCGCAGTGGCATTTTGTTCCACATAGGCAATGCGTTTCCCAGCCAGGTTTTCGGTTGAATAACCATCCAGAACTGCATTGGAATTCAAATCCAGGTTGATATAGAACCAGAAGGTTGAACCCTGATTTGGTTGGCTGTGGAAGGAAATATCCCCTCCCATTTCGGTAACCAGTTTCTGGGTAATAACCAGGCCCAGGCCGGTGCCGCCGTGACGACGTGAAATGCTGGCATCAGCCTGACGAAACGCCTGGAATAAACGCGATTGTTCCTGCTCGGGAATACCGATGCCGGTATCGTGAATCCGCATTTCAACTTGTACTTTGTTATTGCCCTGGGAGCGCTTTTCGACCACCAGGTCGATATTGCCGCTTTCGGTAAACTTAATCGCGTTGCCTACCAGATTCGTCACCACCTGCTGCAAGCGCAGTGGGTCTCCAATCACGTTATCCGGCACATCATTTTTGATATTAAGCGTTAGCTCCAGCCCTTTATCATGAGCCGAATGGGCAAGCAGAGTGACGACTTCATCGAGTGCATTACGCAGCGGGAAAGGAATGCTTTCAAGGATCAGTTTGCCCGCTTCCAGTTTTGAAAAATCGAGCACGTCATTAATGATTGTCAGCAGATTATTAGCTGAACGTTCAATGGTATGCAGGTGATCGCGCTGAGTGGCATTCAAATCCGTTTTCAGCGTCAAACGGGTAAAACCAATCACGCCATTAAGCGGCGTGCGTAATTCGTGAGACATATTGGCAAGGAATTCAGACTTAATACGCGCCGCTTCCTGAGCGCGTTTCTTCGCCAGATCCAGTTCCACGTTTTGGATCTCCATCTGTTCGAGTGTTTCACGCAGATCGGAAGTGGCCTGGTCAATATTGTGCTGCATCTCTTCGTGATAAGCGGTGAGCGACATTGCCATCGAATTGATGCCATTTTTGAGCATATCTAATTCGCCGAGCATGAAACCTTCGACACGACTATCGAGCTGCCCGCGTCTTATCCTGTCGACGGTATTCACCATATTACGAATTGGCCCGGTGACATCGCGCATCAGACGGTAGGCAAACAGCATCGCAATACCGACGCAGAACAACATCATCAACGTCGAGATAAAAATTTCCCGATATTGCTGTAAACGCACGGATTTGAGATCGAGCTCGATGGCGACATAACCGAGCGTGTTACCTGCAGGTTTGGCATCGGTTACCTCGGATTCGTCCGGGGAGTAGCTCTCAGAAATAATCGGGGTTCGCAGAATAATCGAATCGCCGTGCCGCGAGATGCTTAAACTATGCGGCGGTTTTTCATTATTCGGTAGCTTCAGTGAAGCAGCATTTAGCTGATAATTAGAGGTAACAAACAGTTTGTTGTTTTCGTCGAACACTGAAATTGCTCGCACGATATCGGAATGACGGCGGTGCAACACGCTGACCAACTGACGAATCGACTCTCGGCTGTGAAAGCTCATGCCATATTCACTCGCGACCGCCAGCGGCTCGATAATGTTGGCGCCAGAGTCTTCAAGCTGACGCTGCAAGTCGTTGTATCGATGGACGACAAAAAAGATGCTGAGCAATAAACCGATCATTAATGTCGGCGCCAGAATCAGGATCATCATGCGTGCGCGCAGGCTGTAGTTGGTCATGGGGTTCCGATATGGGACAATTGAAGCAATAGTTAATATTTTAAGAGAGCACTCAGGCTCATGGCGCAATTCTACTCTGCAAAGCGACGGGTTACGACTCGTCAGATCATAACCGTGACGGTTAATGACCTTGACCCATTTGGCCAGGGCGTCGCACGCCACAACGGTAAGGCGCTTTTTATCCAGGGCGCGCTGCCTGGTGAACAAGTCGAAATTACCATTACTGAAGATAAACGTAACTTTGCTCAGGCTAAAGTTAAGCGGCGTTTAAATGATAGCCCGCAACGTGTGACACCGCGTTGCCCGCATTTTGGTGTCTGTGGTGGCTGCCAGCAGCAGCACGCCAGCATCGAACTGCAACAGCAAGCGAAATCAAAGGCGCTGGCCCGCATGATGGGCGCGCGTGAAAACCCGGCAGTGGTGAACGAAATTATTTCTGGAACACCATGGGGTTATCGCCGCCGTGCGCGGTTAGGGTTGAATTACCAGCCTAAAACACAGACCTTACAAATGGGGTTTCGCAAATCTCAGGACAGCGAACTGGTGAATATTCACCATTGCCCGGTTCTGGCGCCCCAACTTGAAGCGTTACTGGAACCATTGCGCCAATGTTTGTCAGAATTAAAAGCGGTCAGGCGTTTAGGGCATGTTGAATTGGTCCATGCAGATAATGGCCCGCTCATGGTGCTGCGCCATTTAGATGCACTCCATGATGATGACCGACAAAAACTGGAACGCTTTTCGCATTCTCATGGCGTCACGCTGTATTTAGCGCCGGACAGTGAGACACTTACGGCCTTGGGTAATGACGAACCTTGCTATCATTCAGACGGGCTAAGCTTAACGTTCAGCCCACGGGATTTCATTCAGGTGAATGATGGCGTGAACCAACAGATGGTCGCCCGAGCTATCGAGTGGTTGGATGTTCAGCCAACTGACCGCGTACTGGATTTGTTCTGCGGAATGGGAAATTTTACGCTCCCACTCGCAATGCGTGCCGGAAGTGTCGTCGGGGTGGAAGGCGTTGCTGCGCTGGTCGCGAAAGGTGAATATAATGCACAATGTAATTCACTGAAAAATGTCACATTCTTCCATGAAAATCTTGAGGATGATGTGACTCGTCAACCCTGGGCTGCCCAAGGGTTTGACAAAATATTGCTCGACCCTGCACGAGCGGGGGCACCCGGTGTCATGCAGCATGTGATTGCACTCGCACCACGCCGAGTGGTCTATGTTTCATGTAATCCGACGACACTTGCTCGTGATAGCGAGGCATTGCTGGAAGCAGGTTACCAACTGCGCCAACTCGCCATGCTGGATATGTTCCCGCACACGGGGCACCTGGAGTCGATGGCGCTGTTTGAGCGAAATTAAGTGGTTAAATCAAGTCGAGCGACTTGATTTTAGTACCCCACCGAAGAGGACGGACAATGGTTGCGGTAAGAAGTGCACATCTCAATAAAGCTGGCGAATTTGCGCCCGATAGATGGATTGCGAGCCTCGGGATCACCAACCAGCAGTCATGTGAACGCTTAGCCGAAACCTGGCGGTATTGCGAGCAACAGACCAAAGGCCATCCTGACGCAGAATTGCTGTTGTGGCGCGGCGTCGAGATGGTGGAAATCCTGTCGATGCTGAGCATGGACAACGACACGCTGCGAGCCGCGCTGTTGTTCCCTCTTGCCGATGCGGGTGTGGTCACCGAAGAAGTGATGCGCGAAAGCATTGATAACCAGGTTGTGACGTTGATTCACGGCGTGCGCGATATGGCTGCGATTCGCCAGCTAAAAGCCGCTCATACGGATTCCGTTTCTGCTGAGCAGGTCGATAACGTTCGTCGCATGCTATTGGCAATGGTGGATGATTTCCGCTGCGTGGTTATCAAACTGGCAGAGCGAATTGCTCATTTGCGCGAAGTCAAAGACGCTCCGGAAGATGAACGTGTTCTGGCGGCAAAAGAGTGCACCAATATTTATGCTCCGCTCGCTAACCGTCTCGGCATTGGCCAACTCAAATGGGAGCTGGAAGACTACTGCTTCCGCTACCTTCATCCTGATGAATACAAACGAATCGCGAAATTGCTGCATGAGCGTCGTATCGACCGTGAGCATTACATCGACGATTTTGTCAGCGCACTGCGCAAAGCGATGAAAGAAGAGGGTGTTAAGGCTGAAGTGTATGGCCGCCCTAAACACATCTACAGTATCTGGCGCAAGATGCAGAAGAAATCCCTCGCCTTTGATGAGCTGTTCGATGTGCGTGCCGTGCGCGTGGTGGCTGAACGTTTGCAGGATTGCTACGCAGCACTCGGTATTGTGCATACCCATTATCGCCATATGCCTGACGAGTTCGATGACTATGTCGCCAACCCGAAACCTAACGGTTACCAGTCGATTCATACGGTGGTGTTGGGGCCAAACGGCAAGACTATTGAAATCCAAATCCGAACCAAGCAGATGCATGAAGATTCGGAGCTGGGCGTTGCTGCCCACTGGAAATACAAAGAGGGTAATGCCAAAAGCGGCAGTTCCGGCCACGAAGATCGCATTGCGTGGCTGCGTAAACTGATCGCCTGGCAAGAAGAGATGGCTGATTCCGGTGAACTGCTGGATGAAGTGCGCAGCCAGGTGTTCGATGACCGTGTGTATGTGTTTACGCCAAAAGGCGATGTGGTGGATTTACCGGCAGGCTCCACGCCGCTCGATTTTGCTTACCACATCCACAGCGATGTCGGGCATCGCTGTATCGGTGCCAAAATCGGTGGGCGCATTGTGCCGTTTACCTACCAGTTGCAGATGGGCGACCAGATTGAAGTTATCACCCAGAAGCAGCCGAACCCGAGCCGTGACTGGTTAAACCCAAACCTGGGCTATATCACGACGAGCCGCGGGCGGGCGAAAATCCACAACTGGTTCCGTAAACAAGATCGCGACAAAAATATTCTCGCTGGGCGGCAGATCCTTGATGATGAAATTGAACATCTGGGTATCAGCCTGAAAGAGGCCGAGAAATCATTACTGCCACGTTATAACTTCAACGATATCGAAGAGTTACTGGCGGCAATTGGTGGCGGTGATATTCGTCTTAATCAGATGAGTAACTACCTGCAAGCGCAGTTTAATAAGCCAACAGCAGCTGAGCAGGATGAACAAGCGCTTCGTCAACTGAAGCAGAAAACGCACACGCCGCAATCGCGCAGCAAAGATAATGGCCGCGTCGTTGTAGAAGGTGTGGGCAATCTGATGCACCACATTGCGCGCTGCTGCCAGCCGATTCCTGGTGATGAGATTGTCGGTTTTATCACCCAGGGGCGCGGAATTTCGATTCACCGCGCAGACTGCGACCAGCTTGCGGAGCTGCAATCCCACGCGCCAGAACGCATTGTGGATGCAGTGTGGGGCGAAAGCTACTCCAGCGGTTATTCGCTCGTGGTGCGCGTTACCGCCAACGATCGCAGCGGATTGCTACGCGACATCACCACGATTCTGGCGAATGAAAAGGTGAATGTTTTAGGGGTTGCGAGCCGCAGCGATACTAAACAGCAACTGGCGACTATCGACATGAATATTGAAATCTACAACCTACAAGTGCTGGGCCGTGTGCTAGGTAAATTGAACCAGGTGCCGGATATTATCGATGCGAAGCGATTGCACGGTTAGACGTTTGTGACAAAAGGGCGGGAGCAATCCCGCCTTTAAATTTTGTATTGCAAGGAATTGAAATGAACCAAATCGATCGCCTTCTGGGCATTATGAAGCGCTTGCGCGACCCGGAAACCGGCTGTCCGTGGGACAAAGAGCAAACTTTCGCGACTATTGCGCCCTATACGCTTGAAGAAACTTATGAAGTGCTCGATGCCATCAACCGCGAAGATTTTGATGATCTTCGTGGTGAACTTGGCGACTTACTGTTCCAGGTGGTGTTTTACGCACAAATGGCCCAGGAAGAAGGGCGCTTTAATTTCGACGACATCTGTGCAGCCATCAGCGACAAACTCGAGCGTCGTCATCCGCATATCTTTGCTGACGGCACCGCAGGAAACAGCACCGAAGTGCTGGAGCGCTGGGAACAAATCAAGAGCGATGAGCGTGCTGAAAAAGCGCAACATTCTGCACTCGATGATATCCCTCACGCTCTGCCTGCGTTAATGCGCGCACATAAAATCCAGAAGCGTTGTTCAACGGTTGGTTTCGACTGGACCACGCTTGGCCCGGTATTAGACAAAGTCTATGAAGAGATAGACGAAGTGATGTTTGAAGCCAAACAGGTCGTCGTTGATGAAGCCAAACTGGAAGAAGAAGTCGGTGATTTATTGTTCGCGACCGTCAATCTTGCACGCCATTTAGGCACCAAAGCTGAGACCGCTTTGCAAAAAGCCAACCTTAAATTCGAGCGCCGTTTCCGTCAGGTAGAAGAGATTATTGCCGCCAGAGGCCTGACAATGACCGGAGTTGACCTGGAAATCATGGAAGAAGTCTGGCAAGAAGTTAAACGCCAGGAAACTGATATCTAACACGTTTTTGTGGTCAAGCGCATTTTATGGCCATTTCGATTTAACAAGCTCTTGATTTGAGTCAAAAACATTTCTACCAGACGGGCTATTTTCAGTGCCCTGACAAAGTGCGAGGTCAGGGCTTAGCAGACAGAATGAAAGTTTGTGGCGCCGATACTGTTCGGGTATACTACTTTCCCGTCCTGGTACTCCCATCGTCTTTAAACCTAACTTCTCAGGTTCAGCATGACAACGAACTATATTTTTGTGACCGGCGGGGTCGTTTCCTCTCTGGGTAAAGGCATTGCCGCAGCCTCCCTCGCAGCTATTCTCGAAGCCCGTGGCCTCAACGTATCCATCATGAAACTCGATCCGTATATCAACGTCGATCCGGGTACCATGAGCCCTATTCAACATGGGGAAGTGTTCGTTACAGAAGACGGCGCTGAAACCGACCTGGATTTAGGTCACTACGAGCGTTTCATTCGCAACAAAATGACGCGTCGTAACAACTTCACCACTGGCCGTATCTACTCAGATGTTCTGCGTAAAGAACGCCGTGGCGACTATCTGGGCGCGACAGTCCAGGTTATTCCACACATCACGAACGCAATCAAAGAACGCATCCTTGAAGGTGGCGAAGGCTACGATGTCGTGCTGGTTGAAATCGGCGGTACTGTAGGTGATATCGAATCCCTGCCGTTCCTCGAAGCGATTCGCCAGATGGCCGTAGAAGTGGGTCGTGAGCACACGCTGTATATGCACCTGACTTTGGTGCCATACATGGCTGCTGCCGGTGAAGTGAAAACCAAACCGACGCAACACTCCGTTAAAGAGCTGCTTTCTATCGGTATTCAGCCTGATGTGCTGATTTGCCGCTCAGACCGCGTCGTTCCGGCTAACGAACGTGCAAAAATTGCATTGTTCTGTAACGTGCCGGAGAAAGCGGTTATTTCTCTAAAAGATGTTGATTCCATCTATAAAATTCCAGGCCTGTTGAAATCACAGGGGCTGGACGATTATATTTGTAAACGATTCAGCTTGAACGTTCCTGAAGCTAACTTGTCCGAATGGGAACAAGTTATTTATGAAGAAGCGAATCCGACAAGCGAAGTCACGATTGGTATGGTCGGCAAGTACATTGAACTGCCAGATGCCTACAAATCTGTGATTGAAGCGCTGAAACACGGTGGTTTGAAAAACCGTCTTACCGTTAACATCAAGCTGATTGACTCGCAGGATGTTGAAACTCGCGGTGCTGAAGAAATGCTGAAGGGATTGGATGCTATCCTTATCCCTGGCGGTTTCGGTTACCGTGGTGTGGAAGGCAAAATTGCCACCGCGCGCTATGCTCGTGAGCAGAACATTCCATATCTGGGCATTTGCTTAGGTATGCAGGTTGCGCTGATTGAGTTCGCACGGAACGTTGCAGGCATGGCTAACGCCAACTCAACTGAATTTGTGCCAGACTGTAAATACCCGGTGGTCGCCTTAATCACCGAGTGGCGTGACGAAGAAGGTAACGTTGAAGTTCGTACTGAAAAGAGCGACTTAGGCGGCACCATGCGTCTTGGTGGCCAGCAGTGTCAGTTGACCGATGGTAGTCTGGTGCGCCAGATGTACGGTGAGCCGACAATTACTGAGCGCCATCGCCATCGTTATGAAGTCAACAACATGTTGTTGAAGCAAATTGAAACAGCAGGTCTGCGCGTTGCGGGCCGTTCCGGTGATGACCAACTGGTAGAAATCATCGAAGTGCCAAATCATCCTTGGTTTGTTGCTTGCCAGTTCCACCCGGAATTTACTTCTACTCCGCGTGATGGGCACCCACTGTTCGCAGGCTTTGTGAAAGCTGCCGGTGAGTACCAGAAGCGTCAGGCGAAGTAAGCAGAAAGTTAGAACGACAACGCGCGAATGTTTCGCGCGTTGTTTGTCTGGAGTTTTAGTTTAACTTGTACTGAGGAAAATCTAATGTCCAAAATCGTTAAAGTCATCGGTCGTGAAATCATCGACTCCCGTGGTAACCCGACTGTTGAAGCTGAAGTTCATCTGGAAGGCGGTTTCGTAGGTATGGCTGCTGCACCATCAGGTGCTTCAACTGGTTCCCGCGAAGCGCTGGAACTGCGCGATGGCGACAAATCTCGCTTCCTGGGCAAAGGCGTTCTGAAAGCCGTTGCTGCAGTTAACGGCCCGATCGCTGCGGCTGTAATTGGTAAAGATGCGAAAGACCAGGCTAACATCGATAAGATCATGATCGACCTGGACGGTACCGAAAACAAATCCAACTTCGGCGCTAACGCAATCCTGGCTGTTTCCCTTGCTGCTGCTAAAGCTGCTGCTGCCTCTAAAGGCCTGCCGCTGTATGCACACATCGCTGAACTGAACGGCACCCCAGGCAAATTCTCTATGCCTCTGCCAATGATGAACATCATCAACGGTGGCGAGCACGCAGACAACAACGTTGATATCCAGGAATTCATGATTCAACCAGTTGGTGCTAAAACTCTGAAAGAAGCCATCCGTATGGGTTCTGAAGTGTTCCACACCCTGGCTAAAGTTCTGAAATCTAAAGGTATGGGTACTGCTGTTGGTGACGAGGGTGGCTATGCGCCAAACCTGGGTTCCAACGCTGAAGCATTGGCTGTAATCGCTGAAGCGGTTAAAGCTGCAGGCTACGAGCTGGGTAAAGACGTTACTCTGGCTATGGACTGTGCTGCTTCTGAATTCTACAAAGACGGTAAATACGTTCTGGCTGGCGAAGGCAACAAAGCTTTCACCTCTGAAGAATTCACCCACTTCCTGGAAGACCTGACCAAACAGTACCCAATCGTTTCTATCGAAGACGGTCTGGACGAGTCTGATTGGGATGGTTTCGCATACCAGACTAAAGTTATGGGCGACAAACTTCAGCTGGTTGGTGACGACCTGTTCGTTACTAACACCAAAATCCTGAAAAGAGGTATCGACAACGGTATCGCTAACTCCATTCTGATCAAATTCAACCAGATCGGTTCTCTGACCGAAACTCTGGCTGCGATCAAAATGGCGAAAGATGCTGGCTACACTGCAGTTATCTCTCACCGTTCAGGCGAAACTGAAGACGCTACCATCGCTGACCTGGCTGTTGGTACTGCTGCAGGCCAGATCAAAACTGGTTCTATGAGCCGTTCTGACCGTGTTGCTAAGTACAACCAGCTGATTCGTATCGAAGAAGCTTTGGCTGCAGCGGGCACACCAGCTCCGTTCAACGGTCTGAAAGAAGTTAAAGGTCAGTAATTCGTTACTGCTTTAAATTCTGATTAAAAAACCCGCTTTGGCGGGTTTTTTTGTGCCCTTTTTTCGCCAAACCTGAGTCACCCTCGCATAAACCGGGAATGCAGTTTGCGGTTGCCTGTGCTCTCGACCAGGATTAGTGAGTTATTTCACTCACAGGTCAGGAGACCGCCATGAAAGCTGCAGTTGTTAACAAAGACCACTCTGTCGGCATCATAGATAAGCCCGTTCGCCCACTTGAGTACGGCGAGGCATTACTGACGATGGAGTGTTGCGGTGTTTGTCACACCGATTTGCATGTGAAAAATGGAGACTTTGGTGATGTGACTGGCATTACGCTGGGTCACGAAGGTATCGGGGTAGTGAAATCTATCGGCCCAGGTGTTACTTCGCTGAAAGTGGGGGACCGTGCTAGTGTCGCCTGGTTCTTCCGTGGATGCGGAAATTGCGAATATTGTAATACTGGTAACGAAACTCTGTGTCGTAGCGTAACAAACGCAGGGTATACAGCAGATGGTGGAATGGCCGAAGAGTGCATCGTTGTTGCTGACTATGCGGTAAAAGTACCCGACGGCCTCGAATCTGCCGCAGCCAGCAGCGTGACTTGTGCGGGCGTGACAACTTACAAAGCGGTGAAAGTTTCGCATATCCAACCCGGGCAGTGGATTGCGATTTACGGCTTAGGTGGTCTTGGTAACCTCGCACTGCAATATGCAAAGAATGTGTTTAATGCCAAAGTTATCGCTATCGACGTGAATGATGCACAACTCGATTTTGCCAAAGAATGCGGGGCTGATTTAGTCATCAATTCGCGCAATGAAGATGCGGCAAAAGTTATTCAGGAAAAAGTAGGTGGCGCACATGCGGCTGTGGTCACCGCTGTCGCAAAAGCGGCGTTCAACTCGGCGGTAGATGCGGTTCGTGCCGGTGCTCGCATTGTTGCCGTTGGGCTGCCTTCAGAGTCCATGAGTCTCAACATTCCGCGTCTGGTGCTTGATGGCATCGAAGTTGTTGGTTCATTAGTTGGAACTCGCATGGATCTGGCCGAAGCCTTCCAGTTTGCTGCCGAAGGCAAAGTTGTGCCGAAAGTGACGATGCGCCCACTTGAAGATATCAATGCGATCTTCAAGGAAATGGAAGAGGGTAAAATCAAAGGCCGCATGGTGATTGATTTTAAAACGAAGAAGTAAGCGTTGCCGGGAAAATTTAATATGGCCGGGTTTCCCGGCCATTTGATTTTATAGCGACTGAATCACGCGTTTAAGCAGCCGAATTCTCGGCTCGATGCTGTCTATCTCCAGATACTCTGACGCACTGTGGAAACCTGCGCCGATCGGGCCAAACCCATCAAGCGACGGGACACCTAATGCGGCTGTATGGTTAGCATCTGAACCACCACCCACAGACTTCCAGCGTACGTCGATGCCTTCGGCAACACCGGCCTGTTCAACAACTTGCATTAACTTTTCAGTATCTGCTGTTGGTGACATGGCTGGTTTATGCGCTTGCTGTTTAACAGCGGTTTTCACATCGCGCTCGAATTCCCGCTGGCTATAAGCCTGGATTGCAGCATGGACTCGCGCATATTCATCGTTGTCCTGGAAGCGGACATCGACAATCATCTCCGCGTGTTCCGGTACGATATTCGCCACGACACCGCCAGAAATCACACCGACATTGATAGTGGTGCCCTTGGATATATCTGCCAGGTCACTGATTTCCAGAACGGCGCGCGCCAGCGCTTTTATAGCAGAGCGACCAGACTCCGGATCATTGCCCGCATGTGACGCCACACCCTTAAATGTGAGTTTATAACCTGCAATGCCTTTGCGTGCTTTCACCAGCGAACCATCAGCCCTGGCGGCTTCACACACCAATACATAACGGCTACGTTTTGCCAGTTCACCAATCCAGTGGTGGGAGTGAGCGGAGCCGGTTTCTTCATCCGGGTTCATTGCCACGCCAATGGATAACCGCTCCAGAGTCGCCTTATCCATTTCGCGCAACGCCCAGAGAATATTCAGCAGCCCGCTTTTCATATCGGATACGCCAGGGCCATATGCACGGTTTCCTTCAATGCGGAAAGGGCGCTCAGCTACAGTTCCGACTGGGAACACGGTATCCATATGCCCGACGAGCAGCACGTCATACCGATCAGCATTGGGTTTGTTGGTTGCAAACAATCCTGGCCCAACTTTTTCACCGAGTGAGACTCGGTCGCATTGCCAGTTTTCGTCCTGATACCAGTGCTGAATAATTCTGCTGACTTCCTCTACGCCATCAATAGTTGCTGTTCCACAGTCGATGTTGACTACTTTTTTTAGTTCATGAAGATACTGTTTTAAATCCATGGGGGTACTCCAGAATCATAATTAACGTGGCACCAGGTATCCTGCACCTGTGAGCCCATCAGAAAAATGGCTGGAGCGATGCTAAAAGTGTCTGGTGAATGGGAACATGACGATGATCAAGTCGTGTGGCATAGAGGTAGATCAAGGGGAATTGTTGTGATGATAACCATGTTTTATATGCGTTATCAGGTGTTTTTTTAACATTGATTCTGGAACATATGCCGCCGCAGCCGCGTTACGCATGATCTCAGCCGTCACTTCTGCGATAATTACTCTTTATACCTATTATCTGAGAAGACTATGCAGTATCCGATTAACGAGATGTTCCAGACCCTGCAAGGGGAGGGCTATTTTACTGGTGTGCCCGCCATTTTTATTCGCCTACAAGGCTGCCCAGTGGGCTGCGCGTGGTGCGATACCAAACACACCTGGGATAAACTCGCGGATCGTGAAGTCTCTCTGTTCAGCATTCTGGCTAAAACCAAAGAAAGCGATAAATGGGGCAATGCCAGTGCCGAAGATCTGCTGGCAATTTTTCAGCGCCAGGACTACACCGCCCGCCATGTAGTGATTACCGGTGGCGAACCTTGTATTCACGATCTCACGCCACTGACCTCGCTCTTTGAGCACCACGGCTATAGCTGCCAGATTGAAACCAGCGGCACGCACGAAGTGCGTTGTACTGCCGGAACCTGGGTTACCGTTTCACCAAAAGTGAATATGCGCGGTGGATATGATGTGCTGTCTCAGGCGTTAGAGCGTGCGGACGAAATTAAGCACCCGGTTGGGCGTATGCGTGATATTGAAGCGCTGGACGAACTGCTGGCGACGTTGGTGGATGATAAAAAACGGATTATTGCGCTTCAGCCAATCAGCCAGAAAGAAGACGCAACACGCCTGTGCATTGAAACGTGCATTGCCCGCAACTGGCGACTTTCGATGCAGACACATAAATATTTAAATATCGCATAAAACTAAAAAGGCACCTTTACGGTGCCTTTCTTTTAACCTTTATACACGCAACCGGCGGTACAGGTTTCTTTTACCATCACTGAGCTTAGCAACGGCACAAGCGGTTTCATTTCATCCCAGATCCATTTCGCCAGCACTTCGCTGGTCGGATTTTCAAGCCCCGGAATATCATTCAGATAGTAATGATCCAGTCGGTCATAAGTCGGTTTAAATGCCGCCTTCAGCTCAGAAAAATCCATGATCCAGCCGGTATAAGGATCAACCTCGCCAGTGATTTCCAGACGCACCATAAAGGAGTGGCCATGCAGGCGGCCGCACTTGTGGCCTTCAGGCACATGCGGCAGGTGGTGAGCGGCTTCGAAGGTAAAATCTTTAAACAGAGTGGTGGTCATTATTACTATCTCAATAGGACGAAAAACCGCCGCATAGTACCGGAATCCACTATTTTAAGCATTAACTAAAACTATCATCATTGGTTAAAGCTCTGTTTTAGTCATGTTTACTAATTTAAGTTGATATAAATCAAAGGATTAATTAACCACTTTTAACGTTATGGATTACCCGTAAAAGCGGTTAGTCATTTTGGTTATTTGATATTTCTATCCCTTCTTTAATTGTTATTATCCTGATGGTTAACCTTACACCATGAATGCTTTTTACCGTTGAATGATGAAAACGGACCTTTTGCTACTGGAACCCAATCAAGCATGACAACTCAGGCCCCACCGACCGCTTTGCTGCCGCTAACCCCGGAGCAATTGGCACGCCTTCAGGCGGCGACAACCGATTTCTCGCAGACGCAACTGGCCTGGTTATCCGGCTATTTCTGGGGGATGATAAATCAACAACCGGGCGCTGTTACCACGACTCAGGCACCTGCGGCAGACGTTCCTGTTATTACCCTGATTTCTGCATCGCAAACCGGTAACGCGCGTCGCGTGAGTGAGCAATTGCGCGATGATTTACTGGCAGCAAAACTGAACGTTAACCTGGTTAACGCGGGCGACTATAAATTCAAACAAATTGCCCAGGAAAAACTGCTGGTTGTCGTGACTTCAACGCAAGGTGAAGGGGAACCCCCTGAAGAAGCCGTGGCGTTGCACAAATTCCTGTTTTCGAAAAAAGCGCCAAAATTGCCAGGCACCGCGTTTGCGGTATTCAGCCTCGGCGATACCTCTTACGAATTCTTCTGCCAGTCCGGTAAAGACTTTGATAACAAACTCGCGGAACTCGGTGGTGAGCGCCTGTTGGACCGCGTGGATTGTGATGTGGAGTTCCAGCCAGCAGCAGCCGAGTGGCGTGCAAAAATTGTCGATGTCCTGAAATCCCGTGTGCCGGCCGAAACGCCTGCACAAGCGGCAGTGACTGCCACGGGCGTGGTCAACGAAGTATTCTCAAGCCCATACACTAAAGAAGCGCCGCTGACCGCAACGCTTGCAGTTAACCAGAAAATCACTGGCCGTGATTCAGAAAAAGATGTGCGCCATTTCGAAATCGATTTGGGTGATTCAGGCCTGCGTTATCAACCGGGTGATGCGCTCGGTGTCTGGTATCAAAACGATCCTGCACTGGTTAAAGAACTGGTTGAACTGCTGTGGCTGAAAGGCGATGAAAGCGTCACGGTCGACGGTAAAACGTTACCGCTCAGCGAAGCACTGGAGTGGCATTTCGAACTCACTATCAACACCGCCAACATTGTTGAGAAATACGCGCAGATTACCCGCAATGCAGCGCTGCTGGATTTGGCGGGTGATAAAGCTAAGCTGCAACACTTTGCGCATAACACGCCAATTGTCGACATGGTGCGTTATGCGCCAGCAGAATTAACCGCTGAGCAGTTGGTTGAACTGCTGCGCCCACTGACGCCGCGCCTGTATTCGATTGCATCGTCGCAGGCAGAAGCTGAAAACGAAGTGCACATTACCGTTGGCGTAGTGCGTTACGACATTGAAGGGCGTGCTCGCACCGGAGGCGCTTCTGGTTTCCTGGCCGATCGCCTTGAAGAAGATGGCGAAGTGCGTGTGTTCATCGAGCACAACGATAACTTCCGCCTGCCAGCTAACCCGGAAACCCCGGTGATTATGATTGGCCCAGGCACTGGTATTGCCCCGTTCCGTTCGTTCATGCAGCAGCGTGAAAACGACGGCGCGGGCGGTAAAAACTGGTTGTTCTTCGGCAACCCGCACTTTACTGATGATTTCTTGTATCAGGTTGAATGGCAGCGTTACGTCAAAGATGGCCTGTTGACCCACATTGATCTCGCCTGGTCACGCGACCAGGAACATAAAATATACGTACAAGATAAACTGCGCGAAAAAGGCGCGGAACTGTGGAACTGGATTAATGAAGGTGCCCACATTTACGTCTGCGGCGATGCGAATCGCATGGCAAAAGACGTTGAGCAGGCATTACTGGAAGTGGTAGCTGAGTTCGGTGGTATGGATACCGAAACGGCAGATGAATTTTTAAGTGAGCTGCGCGTTGAGCGCCGTTATCAGCGAGATGTCTACTAATGAGCGAAAAACACCCAGGACCATTAGTGGTCGAAGGCAAACTGTCTGATGCCGAGCGCCTGAAACGCGAAAGCAACTATTTGCGTGGCACCATTCAGGAAGATTTGCAGGACGGCCTGACCGGCGGCTTCAGAGGCGACAACTTCTTGTTGATCCGCTTCCACGGTATGTATCAGCAAGATGACCGTGATATTCGTGCTGAGCGTGCTGAGCAAAAGCTCGAGCCGCGTCACGCGATGATGCTGCGTTGCCGTCTGCCGGGGGGGATTATTACCACCGAGCAATGGCGTGCGATTGATAAGTTTGCCGAAGACAAAACCATCTACGGCAGCATTCGCCTGACCAACCGCCAGACTTTCCAGTTCCACGGTATTCTGAAAAAGAACGTGAAACCGGCACATGAAATGCTGCACGAAGTTGGGCTGGATGCGCTGGCGACCGCCAACGATGTGAACCGCAACGTGCTGTGTACGTCGAACCCGGTGGAGTCTGAACTGCACCAGGAAGCGTACGAGTGGGCGAAAAAGCTTTCCGAACATTTGCTGCCACGTACTCGCGCTTATGCGGAGATCTGGTGGGATCAAGAGAAAGTGGCGACGACCGACGAAGAGCCGATCCTCGGTTCTACCTATCTGCCGCGTAAGTTTAAAACCACGGTCGTGGTACCTCCGCAGAACGATGTCGATCTTCATGCCAACGACATGAACTTCATTGCGATTGCGAAAGACGGCAAGCTGGTGGGCTTTAACCTGCTGGTGGGTGGTGGTTTATCCATCGAACATGGTAACAAAGCAACGTATGCCCGCACCGCGAGCGAGTTTGGCTACATTCCGCTGGAACACACTCTGGCGGTAGCGGAAGCTGTTGTCACCACGCAACGCGACTGGGGCAACCGTACCGATCGTAAAAATGCCAAGACCAAATATACGCTGGAGCGCGTCGGTGTTGACGTGTTTAAAGCCGAAGTTGAACGCCGTGCCGGGATTACATTCGAGCCGACTCGCGCGTATGAATTTACCGGGCGTGGCGATCGTATTGGCTGGGTAAAAGGCATCGACGACAAATGGCATCTGACGCTGTTTATCGAAAATGGCCGCATTCTGGATTACCCGGGAAGGCCGCTGAAAACCGGTCTGATGGAGATCGCGAAGATCCATAAAGGCGATTTCCGCCTGACGGCAAACCAGAATCTGATCGTGGCGGGTGTGCCAGCAAGCGAAAAAGCAGCGATCGAGAAGATCGCCAAAGAAAGCGGCCTGATGAACGCGGTGAAACCACAGCGTGAAAACTCGATGGCCTGCGTTTCCTTCCCGACTTGCCCGCTGGCGATGGCCGAAGCTGAACGCTTCTTGCCGCAGTTTGTGACTAAAGTTGAAGAAGTGCTGGAGAAACACAACGTGCCGGATGAACACATCGTCACGCGTGTTACCGGCTGCCCGAACGGCTGTGGCCGTGCGCTGTTGGCTGAAATCGGTCTGGTGGGCAAAGCACCAGGGCGCTACAACCTGCACATCGGCGGTAACCGTATTGGTACGCGTATTCCGCGTATGTACCGTGAGAACATCACTGAGCCAGAAATTCTGGCCTCTATTGATGAACTGGTGGGGCGCTGGTCGAAAGAGCGCGAAGCGGACGAAGGCTTCGGTGATTTCACCATCCGCGCGGGGATTATTCGTCCAGTGCTGGACCCGGCCCGGGATTTGTGGGACTAGCGTTGCAGTTAAAGTCGGATGACGCTAACGCTTATCCGACCTACTAAAGACCGTTGTAGGGTGGATTGGCCGCAGGGGCCGTCCACCATGATATCAAGCAACTAGCGAGGCACGTATGTCGGTACTCGATCTAAAAGCGTTGAATGAACTGCCGAAAGTCGAGCGCATAATGGCGCTGGGCGAGGTCAACAGCCAGCTCGAAAAGCTTACGGCGCAGCAGCGTGTCACCTGGTCGCTGGAAAACCTGCCGGGGGAGTTTGTGCTCTCCTCAAGTTTTGGTATTCAGGCTGCGGTGTCTTTGCATCTGGTGACTCAACAGTTCCCGGATATCCCTGTCATTCTTACCGATACCGGCTATCTGTTCCCGGAAACCTACCAGTTTATTGATGAGCTGACCGACAAGCTGAAGCTCAATCTGAAAGTTTTCAGCGCGAAGGAAAGTGCGGCGTGGCAGGAAGCGCGTTACGGCAAGCTGTGGGAGCAGGGTGTTGAAGGCATTGAGAAATATAATGACATCAACAAAGTTGAGCCAATGAACCGTGCGCTACGCGAGCTGGGCGGCCAAACGTGGTTTGCTGGCCTGCGCCGCGAGCAATCTGGCAGCCGTGCCAATTTGCCGGTGCTGGCGATTCAACGCGAAGTCTTTAAAATTCTACCCATTATCGACTGGGACAACCGCCAGGTTTACCAATACCTCACAGCCAATGGCCTGAAGTACCATCCACTATGGGATCAGGGCTACCTTTCCGTGGGCGACACTCATACCACGCGTAAGTGGGAAGAGGGTATGGCAGAAGAAGAGACACGTTTCTTTGGTTTGAAGCGCGAGTGCGGTTTGCACGAATAACACACCGAAAGCACTATAATTCCGAAGCCTGTCGCGCAATGCCGACGGGCTTTTTTTATGATTAGAACTCGTCTTCATTTCTATTAGTCATACTAATAGATTCGTAATATTTGACAATCCCCCTCGAAACTGCAAATTCGTCATTGTTATCATTTTAAATATAACACAATAAAATCAATGTGTTAGTGATGTTTATTTCAGGTGTTTTCATAAATACCGCTAATATTTACCATTCAGCAACAAATAATCACTAATTTGGTAACTTAAAAATTACGACATTGTTCACACAATAGTCAGTTTATAAATACTATAGTACGACAAATGGAATAATTTACTCCCCCTGTCTTTTCTCAACCCTACGAGAGTTGCTATGAAGATCGAACGTATAAAAGTGCTGGTGAGCCGGCCTGGACGAAATTTTGTTACGGTAAAAATTGAAACGGACGAAGGAATTTATGGTGTGGGTGACGCCACACTGAATGGCAGGGAAATGGCCGTTGCAGCGTATCTGGAAGAGCACATTGCTCCGTGTCTTATCGGCAAAGATCCGCGCAATATCGAAGATATCTGGCAGTACCTTTATCGCGGTGCGTACTGGCGTAAAGGTCCGGTGACGATGACGGCGATCGGTGCAATCGACATGGCGTTGTGGGACATTCTGGGCAAACATGCGGGGCTACCGGTCTGGCAACTGCTGGGTGGAAAAAGCCGTCAGGGCGTGACGGTGTATGTTCATGCCAACGGTGAAAGCATCGACGAAGTGCTGGATAACACGGCGAATTTTATTGAACAAGGCTACAAAGCCATTCGTCTGCAATGTGCGATTCCGTCCACCAAAGGCACTTATGGCACGCTGGAAGGGAAGAAAAATTACTATGAGTTGCAGGGTAATCGCCCGTTGCCGCCGGAACAAGCGTGGTCTACGCGCAAATACATGAATTTCATACCTGAGTTGTTCAAAGCGGCTCGCGAACGTTTCGGTTACGGCATCGATTTATTGCATGATGTTCATAGTCGCCTGACGCCAATAGAAGCAGCACGGTTAGGAAAACTGCTGGAGCCGTATGATTTACTGTTTTTAGAAGACACCGTCACGGCAGAAAACCCGGCTGGTTATCAAATTATTCGCCAGCACACCACAACGCCGCTGGCCGTGGGTGAAATATTTAATACCATCTGGGATGCAAAAGAGTTAATCGAAACGCAATCGATAGATTATATCCGTACCGCAGTTTCACATGGTGGTGGAATAACGCCGATGCGTAAGCTCAGTGCATTTGCCGACCTTTATCATGTGCGTATGGCTCCGCATGGTGCACCGGATTTATCCCCCATATCCACAATGGCCCATTTGCATCTTAATAGTTGGGCACCTAACTTTGGTATCCAGGAATTTGTTGGTTTTGGCACCCCTGAATTAAATAGCATCTTTAAATACGAACTGCCCCTCAAGGATGGAATGCTATTGGTTTCTGATAAACCAGGTTTGGGAATAGATATAGATGAAGCCGTCATGGGAAATTATCCCTATGTCAGATCTTATCTTCCTGTTAGCCGCCTCGAAGACGGAACGCTCTGGAACTGGTAATCCTCTGACCTAAGGGTACGATTATGATCTATGATACCGCTGTAATCTGTGGTTATTTCATCTTAATGGTGTTGATCAGTTTTATATTTAAAAAAATGGCCAGTAAATCCTCCAGTGATTATTTCCGTGGTGGTGGGAGGATGTTGTGGTGGATGGTGGGGGCGACGGCGTTTATGACGCAGTTTAGCGCCTGGACATTTACCGGAGCCGCCGGGAAAGCGTTTAGCGATGGCTTTATGGTGGCAGCAATATTCCTCGGGAATACCATCGCATACGGAATTTCCTGGCTATGGTTTGCAAAACGTTTCCGCCAGGTACGCGTAGACACGGCCACTGAAGTGATTCGTCATCGCTTTGGTTCGCAGAATGAACACTTCTTCACATGGGTGATTATCCCACTGAGTATTCTGAGCGGCGCCGTAATGATGAATGCGTTGGCGATATTTGTTAGCACCGTTTTTGACTGGGATCTTTCGGTCACGATTTGGGTAACCGGTATTGTGGTGTTAATGATCTCGTTATTAAGCGGAGCCTGGGGCGTGGTTGCTTCAGACTTTGTTCAAACCTTAATTGTTGCGGTTATTTCTATTGCCTGCGCCATTGTTGCATTAGTCAACGTTGGCGGTCCGGTAAATATGGTCACTCACTTCCCATCCGGCTTTATTATGGGGCCGAATATGAATTACGGAGTGGTGATATTAGGTTCAGTTATCTTCTTTATTGTAAAACAGCTGCAAAATATAAATAACATGCAGGACTCTTATCGTTTCCTGAATGCGAAAGACTCGAAGAATGCCCAAAAGGCCGCTTTCTTTGCCATGATATTAATGGCGGTAGGGACGCTGATTTGGTTTATTCCACCGTGGGTTTCTGCCAGCCTTTACCCGGATGCCACTGCGCAATATGCCGCTCTCGGAAATAAAGCCTCGGACACTATTTATTTGAGCTTTGTTGAACGGGCAATGCCTGCGGGAACCGTTGGTTTGCTAGTCGCCGGTTTATTTGCCGCAACCATGTCGACAATGGACCCGGCTTTGAACCGCAACAGCGGCATTTTCGTGCGCAGTTTCTGGGTGCCGGTGGTTTGCCGTAATAAAAAGATCAGTGACCGTGCGGAGCTGTTTGCCGGGAAAATGTTCTGCATTGTGAACGGCTTGCTGGTGATTATTGTTTCGCTGTTCTTCAGTCATCTTGAAGGCATGAGTTTGTTTGACCTGATGATGTCGGTTTCAACACTTGCTCAGGCTCCACTCCTGGTGCCGCTGTTCTTCGGCATGTTTATCAAGCGCACTCCGCGCTGGGCGGCGTGGGGAACCGTGGTATTCGGCATCTTTGTGTCATGGATGTGTATGGATGTGTTGACCTCGAAAGCGCTCGGCCAGTTGCTGGGAATTGAGTTTACCAAACGTGAACTGAGCGAAATCAACGTCATCATTAACATCATTGCTCACCTGGTGCTGACGGGCGGTTTCTTTATCTGCACCAAACTGTTCTACCGCGAAACCTCTTACTCAGCTAAAGAGAAGGAGCAGATTGAAACCTTCTTCAAAAATATTGAAACCGAGGTGGTTGAGGATTCAGAACAGCAAGGGTTTGACCTGCAGCAACGCGAAAAAATCGGCTTTATTACCATGCTGATGAGCGGCGGCCTGGTGTTGATGGTGCTTATTCCCAACCCGTTATGGGGGCGATTATTGTTCCTGGCGTGTGCCGCATCGGTATTCCTGGTGGGGTATTTGCTGCGCCTGAGTTGCCGGGTTGGGCAGGATTCCCCGCAGCAGGCGAAAGATACGCTCTGACTCGCAAAAGCGCCTTTTACCGGGCGCTTTTCTTTTGCATAGCCCGGATAGGTTGGTAGTATTTGTAATACTAAATGACAAATAGAGGTGATCCGATGTTTTCTGATTTACGGAATAAACGTGTATTAGTGACTGGCGCTTCGGCAGGCGTAGGTTTGGCAGCAGCAGAGGCATTTTTACGCTGCGGCGCAAAAGTGGGTATTAATGGCCGCCGCTCCGCGCAGGAGATGGAACCGCAGCTTGCGAGGCTTCGCAGTTTAGGTGGCGAAGTTTGCTATTTCCCGGCTGATTTATCCCAGTCAGGTGCCTGTCAGCAATTGGTCAGCGCTTTTGTCGAACAATTTGGTGGCCTCGATGTGCTTATCAATAACGCCGGGGGTTTAGGTGGGCGTGCAGGTCTTGAGAACATCGACGATGACTTCTATGACCGCGTCATGGATTTGAACGCGCGCTCGGCATTAATGATGACCAAATATGCGATTCCTCATCTGCGTGAATCAGCAAAAACCAGCGGTGAAACCGCCTCGGTAATCAGCACCGGTTCGATTGCAGGGCGCGAAGGTGGCGGCATTGGCGCAGGTATTTACGCAGCGTCAAAAGCCTGGTTGCACGACATTCATCGCAACTGGGTGAAAGAATTCACCAAAGATAATATTCGCTTCAACATTGTTTCGCCGGGCACCATTGATACCGCGTTCCATGAAGATAAACCGCAGGAACTGCGTGACAAGATTGCCGGGTCGATTGCAATGGGGCGTTTTGGGCGCAGTGAAGAGGTGGCTCCGAGCTTCCTGTTCTTCGCTTCTCATAAAATGAGCGGCTACATTACCGGCCAGATTTTAGATGTAAATGGCGGCCAGATGGCTCCTTAAAGGTATCCGTCGTACTTCGAGTTGCAGCAGTGCTGACTGCAACTCGAATTTTTTTGGCTACATGGTTTAGTGATACACTAATTTCCTTCCCTTTTTCAGGTATGACAAAAGCATGCAATTCACAACCATTGCTACTACGCAACGCGGTCTGGATGGACTTATTGCCAGCGACATCGCCCGCAAGATTCTTTCCGGGCAACTTTTGCCGGGGGATATTCTGCCCAGCGAAGTGGAGCTTTGTGAACAGCTCGGTGTGAGCCGCACGGCATTGCGTGAGGCGCTCAAACTTGTGTCATCTAAAGGGATGCTTGAATCTCGCCCGAAAGTGGGAACCCGTGTTCGCCCGCGCAATAACTGGAATATCCTGGATGTTCAGTTGCTCGAGTGGATGAACGGCATGGAAGGGACGCTGGAAATGTATCACCAGTTTCTCGAGTTCCGCCGTGTTATTGAGCCACATGCGACACGTCTTGCCGCGCTGAATGCGACCAGCGAGCAGCGAATTGAGCTTTCCCGTGTGCATGAAGAAATGTGTGCCGTGGCGAAAGATTTCGACCCGGATCGGTGGGTGGATGTGGATACGCGCTTCCATCGTGCTATTTTCCTGGCTTCGGGAAATTGCTTCTATGCCCCGTTTGGCAATGTGCTGACCACCGTGTTTAAGTGGTTTATCAGCCACTCGTCGAAAGAAGGCGGTATGTGCCTGGAAGATCATCACCGCATTTATCGCGCGATTATGATTGGCGACGGTGACGCCGCCTATGAAGCATCTTTAGCGTTGATGACGGCAAGCAAACACCGTCTATAAAGGCTGCACCGAAAACTGCCCAAATCCTGGGCGGTTATCGACGCAAATTTCCAGCGCTTCACCTTCCGCAAAATAAACCGCAACTTTAGTCTGGGCGGCAATATCGTGCTCCAGCACTTCGACACGTTTTACCTGCCCGCGCGCATTGCGTGAAGTTTCGCTGGCTTCATCAAAATAGCCGTGGCTTTCAATAGTGGTGGCAAATACCACGTTGTCGCCATGAGTACGCCATAACCACGCAGGTTCAACACGTAAATTGAACTGCGGATCGCCAGCACCGGTCTGAGCAATAATCAGCTCGCCGCCCTGGGGCAACGCGCCCGTTGCGGTGTAAAAAGTATCGCCATCAAGCCAGGTCAGTTGCCCATTTTCACCTTCAGGAACCGGGCTGCGGGCGCAATCCCATAAATGCTGATAGCCATTCCGATCGCCTAATGGCTGCCATGAGCTTGAGTAATTCAGTGGTAGCGAGGTGTTGATCAGTTGTCCACGCCCGTGCAGGCAATAATCATATTGATGTTTATCGCTGCTGCTCAGACTGAAAAGATCGAGCACCAAGGGCTTTTCGCACTGCGGCACATTGAGTAATAACACGGTGCGCTGCTGGTTGACGCCGGGCCAGTCATCGTGGCTGCAAGCGCTCATCCCCTGGCCGTGTGGGTTATCGGTGATAAAGAAGTGCGTTTCACCATGGTGCAACGCGGCCTGGTTTTTATCGAAATTATGCTGACAGCCTTCATCTACCACCACCGTGTTGTGGGCGACGGTTTGTTTGCAGTAGCTGTTGTTTTCAGGAATGTAGCGCCCGCCAAATTTCGGTTCGATATTGACCCAGCGACCGAAACCGTAATCACGTAAAAACTCGCGACCACGATTAAACAGGCTCAGGTGCAAGCCGTCGAAATGACCGTGGTTTAACGCCGAATGCATTCCGGCAATATTACCGTGACCGCCCCAGTACAGCAGCGCCATATTGTCATCTTGCTGATTATCTCGCACCCGCAATACGCCGATAGCCCCACGCTCTCCGTCCTGGCCATCACGAACTAACTGGCTTGGCCAGGGTAAAGATTGAGCTGACGAATTTTCCAGATACTCGCAAAGCGATAAAGCCCCGCGCCCCGGCCAAACGTATGATTGCCAGCGAGCCAACTCAGCCAGACGGGCATCTGCTCCGTAATGCTGCCAACACAGGCTGACGGCGATAACGGCACCTTCATCGCGTAAGTCCATCGTTTTTGACGCGTCATTTAAAGCCGGAAGCGTACCGTCGGGGAAGGCCAGCGCAAACAAGGTGTAACAAGCGTGTTGAATAATGCGATGGTTATATTCCCAGATATTCAGTTCAGGCTGGCGGTGGGAAATAGCCTCGGCTAATAAGAGGAGAGGACGCAGAGCAAATCGCTGATAATAAAGTCCTTCAATGTAATAACCATCGCATGAAAACAGTTGATCGAGCTGGGCGAAGAAGCCACCGCTGACACTGTCTCGGGCCAGGCCATAAAGCGAGTCCAACACCATTTCGTCATCGCCCAGTACGTACCCGCAAATCGCAACTGCCGCGACTGACCACATTCCATGGTTATGCACAATATCGAAGGTTGCAGCGTGAGTATGCGTGGCGTCGTACGCCATCAGACGCAGCAAATTGCTTTCAATATGTAGGATTTGTTCAGCGGTCGATTCAGTCTTTACACAGTGCCAGGCTTCAGCGGCATAGAGCAAAAACATATGTTCGTTAAGCGTCTGGTGGAATAAACGCCCTGGCGGATTGGTGTCGTGGCTGATGGCATCACCCAACTGCGGGTAGCGATCGGCATAGATGCAGAGAATCTGAATCACCCGTTCTTTGTAACGTGCATCCTGAGTAATGAGCCACAAAAGCCCCGCAAGATTCATCATCTGGTAATTCAGTTTGTGCTGTGTGTGTTCCGGCCCGCCGCCTTCCCCATGCCCGGGGACCCACAGCGGTGCATTTAGCCATTGTTCAACTAGCTGTTGCTGAAGGCGCAGGGTTTCGCCCAGCAGAGTATTGCGCGTCAAATGGATACGTAGCGCTGCGGCATCGTCGTTATCAATAAATAGCGGGGACCAGGTGGACATAGCCTTCTCTCTGACACTTATTAGTATGACTATTTAAGTTTCGGATAACGGGTTGTGTCCAGAATGAAAGGTGAAATGAGTCGGGCAGGTCACAAAATTGTGTTTTTATTAGTCATACTAAAAGGCCGGTTTTGTCGAACCGACCCGTTTAGATTTGCAGGGTTATTGCTTCGCTTTTGCCAGCTCTTTCACCAGTGGCAGTATCACACGCACCACATCATGGCTGCGTTTCTCGATGCGCGTTGGTAGCCACTTATCCAGATACTGTTGGTTATCGATTAAGCCATTATGCCAACTGGTTCCATCCGGGAAGGCTTTGCTTTTCGCTCGTTGCTGATAACCATCTTTCTTGCCCAATGACCAGTTAGTTGCTTCAACAGAAAGCACTGGAATGCCGGCTTCATCAAACACGTCGGCATCGCTACAACAACCGGTTCCTTTCGGATATTTGGCATTTAATCCTGGATTAGTCGCGGCTTTAACATTCAACTGGCGCGCCAGTTTTAACGCACGATCGCGCGTCAGTTTACTGACCGCAGTTGGTGTTGATTTGCCGCTATTGAAATAGAGTTTGTCGCCGACAATCAGGTTATCGAGATTAATCACCAGCAATGTATTTTTCTTCTCGCTGGGACTCATGCGTTTAAGAACATCTTCCGCACCAAGTTTGCCAATTTCTTCACCACTGGTGGCGATAAAGCGGATGCCATAGCGCGTTGGAATATCTTTCAGGCGCGTTGCAAGCTCAAGCATAACGCCCAGCCCTGAAGCATTGTCATCAACACCTTGCAGCGTTAAACCGCCAAGATTGTTATTTACATCATTATCACTGAGCGGTGAATAGGTATCGAGGTGCGCCATGATGATGATTTGCTGCGGCTCTTTTCCTTCACGTGCGGCAATTACTGAACTTGCACTGACGTTATGCCAGCTCTGATGGCCATCTTTGGTGGTGTATAAATAACGAGTGTTAAAGCGGCGAATATCGCTTTGGTAACCAAGCTGGCTAAATTGCTGCTTGATGTAGTCTGCGGCCAGCATTTCCGAGGGGCTGCCGGTCATGCGTCCGGGGAATACCGTAGCAATGTGGCGTGTTTGTTGACTGGCAATTTTGCCCATTGGCGTTGTGCTGGCAACTGCGGGCAAGGTACAGCAAATGCTTAACGCCAGGCTGGTTAGCGAGTGGCGCATTGCGGAAAACATAGTGAAGGTCCTTCAACCAGGAAAATTTTTTGCCCGCATAGTATGAAACTGTGACGGGCGTTACACAATTTCAATTGCTCTGAAAGCCACGTTAAATCGCTGGTTCAGCACATTTTGTGATTTGCATTTCCATGGCGTTATTCCTTTGTGGAACTACTCATTCCAATTCGTAATTTCATAACAAATAAACCACAGACGTATAGTCCCCTAATGAATTTTTAAACGGAGGTTCTATAGCCCTCCGCACCAAACCTCGGCTAAGGGAAGTTTATGGACCAGAAACGACTTACACACTTGCGGCAGTTGGAGGCGGAAAGCATCCATATCATCCGTGAGGTTGCCGCCGAATTTGCCAATCCGGTGATGATGTATTCCATCGGTAAAGACTCCTCGGTGATGTTGCATTTGGCCCGTAAAGCCTTCTACCCAGGCACGCTTCCTTTCCCGCTGCTGCATGTTGATACCGGCTGGAAATTCCGCGAAATGTACGACTTCCGAGACCGTACCGCGAAGAACTACGGCTTTGAGCTGCTGGTGCATAAAAACCCGGAAGGCGTGGCGATGGGGATCAACCCGTTCGTGCACGGTAGCGCTAAACATACCGACATCATGAAAACCGAAGGGCTGAAGCAGGCGCTGAGCAAATACGGTTTTGATGCCGCCTTTGGTGGCGCGCGTCGTGATGAAGAAAAATCCCGTGCGAAAGAACGTATCTATTCGTTCCGCGACCGTTTCCACCGCTGGGATCCAAAAAACCAGCGCCCTGAACTGTGGCACAACTACAACGGCCAGATTAATAAAGGTGAGAGCATTCGCGTGTTCCCTCTTTCAAACTGGACCGAACTGGATATCTGGCAGTACATCTTCCTGGAAAATATTGAAATCGTTCCGTTGTATCTGGCAGCACCGCGTCCGGTGCTAGAGCGCGATGGCATGTTGCTGATGGTTGACGATGACCGCATTGATTTACAACCTGGTGAAGTGATTGAGCAGAAAATGGTGCGCTTCCGTACCCTGGGATGCTGGCCGCTGACCGGCGCCGTTGAATCCGAAGCGCAGACATTGCCGGAAATCATCGAAGAGATGCTGGTTTCGACCACCAGTGAACGTCAAGGGCGGGCAATTGACCGCGACCAGGCAGGCTCGATGGAGCTTAAAAAACGCCAGGGTTATTTCTAAGGAGCCGCCAGATGAACACCACTATTGCACAACAAATTGCAGATGAAGGCGGCGTTGAAGCCTATCTGCACGCACAACAAAACAAAAGCCTGCTGCGTTTTCTGACCTGCGGCAGCGTGGATGACGGCAAAAGTACGCTAATTGGCCGCTTGCTACATGACACGCGCCAGATTTATGAAGACCAACTTTCTTCGCTGCATACCGACAGTAAACGTCACGGTACGCAGGGTGAGAAACTGGATCTGGCATTGCTGGTGGATGGTCTGCAAGCCGAGCGCGAGCAGGGCATTACTATCGATGTGGCTTACCGTTATTTCTCCACCGAAAAACGTAAATTCATTATTGCTGATACCCCGGGGCATGAGCAGTACACCCGTAATATGGCGACCGGTGCTTCGACGTGCGATCTTGCGATCTTATTGATCGATGCGCGTAAAAGCGTACTGGATCAAACGCGCCGCCACAGTTTTATCTCCACGCTGCTGGGGATCAAACACCTGGTGGTGGCGGTTAACAAAATGGATCTGGTGAGCTTTAGCGAAGAGACATTTGAGCAGATCAAACAGGATTACCTGACTTTCGCAGAGCAACTGCCGTCGGATCTGGATATTCGTTTTGTACCGCTTTCAGCACTGGAAGGCGACAATGTTGCCACGCAAAGCTCTAACATGCCGTGGTACACCGGCCCAACTCTGCTGGAGCTTCTGGAAACGGTAGAAGTGAAGCGTATCGTTGAACAACAGCCGATGCGTTTCCCGGTGCAGTACGTAAACCGCCCAAATCTGGATTTCCGTGGTTATGCCGGAACGCTGGCATCAGGCATCGTGAAAGTTGGGCAACGCGTTAAAGTTCTGCCGTCGGGTGTTGAGTCTGCCATTGCACGAATCGTCACTTTTGATGGAGATTTGCAACAAGCCGCTGCGGGTGAAGCTATTACGCTGGTGCTCAAAGATGAAATCGATATCAGCCGCGGCGACCTGCTGGTTGATGCCAGTGATACGCAGCCTGCAGTACAAACGGCAAAAGTCGATGTGGTGTGGATGGCTGAACAACCATTGGTGCCGGGGCAAAGCTACGACATTAAAGTCGCCGGGAAGAAAACACGTGCCCGTGTCGACAACATTCATTATCAGGTCGAAATTAACAGCCTGACTCAGCGCCTCGTGGAAAGCCTGCCGCTGAACGGTATTGGCCTGGTGGATTTAACCTTTGATGAACCACTGGTGCTGGATAAGTACCAGGAAAACCCGGTCACTGGCGGGTTGATTTTCATCGACCGTCTGACCAACGTGACGGTTGGCGCTGGCATGGTACGTGAGCCACAAGAAGAGGTGTTTCAGGAGCCGTCAGCATTTAGCGCGTTTGAGCTGGAACTGAATGCGCTGGTGCGCCGTCACTTCCCACACTGGGGTGCACGCGATTTGCTGGGAGGAAAATAATGGCTGAGCACGACGAGAATGTCGTCTGGCATGCCCATCCAGTAACAGCTGAGCAGCGTGAGAGTCTTCACCAGCACCGGGGCGCGGTGCTGTGGTTTACCGGGCTTTCGGGCTCGGGTAAATCCACCGTTGCTGGCGCCCTGGAAGAAGCGCTGCATAAACTTGGCGTGAGCACTTACTTGCTTGATGGTGACAATGTACGCCACGGTTTGTGTAGCGATTTGGGTTTCAGCGATGCCGATCGTAAAGAAAACATTCGTCGTGTCGGTGAAGTTGCCAACTTGATGGTGGATGCGGGGTTAGTCGTGTTGACCGCCTTTATTTCGCCACATCGGGCTGAGCGCCAGATGGTGCGTGATCGTGTGGGGGAAGGGCAGTTTATTGAAGTGTTTGTTGATACTCCACTTTCCATCTGCGAAGCGCGCGATCCGAAAGGTTTATACAAAAAAGCCCGTGCGGGCGAACTGCGTAACTTCACCGGAATTGACTCAGTCTATGAAGCACCAGTGAATCCGGAAATACACTTAGACGGCGAACAATTAGTAACAAATTTGATAGCCCAATTATTAGACCTGTTGCGTCGTGACGTTATTATCAAAACCTAAGACATTGCCAGGCGCCTAACGTGCCTGGCTTGCAGGGTTTACGGAATCGTTATGCGCAATGGCACTAACATGGCAATTACATCGGCTGAAGCAAGCCCTGGTACCGAAGAGACAACCTGGTCATTGGCCGGCGCGTTCATCGGTTTTTTGTCATGGCTATTAGCGCTGGGTATTCCTTTCCTGATTTATGGCCCTAACACGCTGTTTTTCTTCCTCTATACCTGGCCATTTTTCCTCGCTTTGCTACCTGTAGCGGTTGTCGTGGGAATTGCACTGCACTCTCTTCTACGAGGCCGTTTGATCTTTAGCTGCATTGCTACGGTGCTTGCCGTAGCGCTGATGTTCGGCATCCTATTCTTATGGCTGATGGGTTAATCTTAAAATATTGGCCAAACCGTAACAGACTATTTATGGCTGCATGCCCGCTAACTCACCTGCAAACGCGCATGTTGGCGCTTTCTGTGATAAATTCTGCCGCAAATACGAAGGGCCACCTTGTGCCCAGAGCGAAGCTCGATAAAATTTTGTGCGATGATTGTGCCGTTTTTCAGGGGGCAGGATGGGTAAACTAACGCTGCTATTGCTGGCCTTGTTGGTCTGGCTGCAGTATTCGCTGTGGTTTGGAAAAAACGGCGTACATGACTACACGCGAGTGAACGACGACGTTACTGCTCAGCAGGCGACGAACGCTAAACTCAAAGCGCGTAACGATCAGCTGTTTGCGGAAATTGACGATCTTAATGGCGGGCAGGAAGCCATTGAAGAACGTGCACGCAATGAATTAAGCATGACCAAGCCGGGTGAAACTTTCTACCGCCTGGTACCCGATAGCTCTAAGCGCTTAACTAACAGTGCCGGGCAGAACAATCGATAATCAAGCGTAAGTGAATCTACATGGCAGACTCCTCCCCGGACGTAATTGCCGTGGTGCCGGCAGCAGGTATCGGCAGCCGCATGCAAACGGAATGTCCTAAGCAATATCTAAAAATCGGCGATAAAACTATTCTTGAACACGCAGTGGCGAGTCTGATGGCTCATCCACGCGTGGCTCATGTCGTTATTGCCATTAGTCCAACCGATAGCTGGTTTGCCTCTTTGCCCCTTGCCTCTAATCCAAATATCACCGTGATAAACGGCGGCGCACAGCGTGCTGACTCGGTACTTGCCGGGCTAAATGTGGTGCAAGGTGCTCAATGGGTTCTGGTGCACGATGCTGCGCGCCCGTGTTTGCATCAGGACGATTTAGCGCGTTTATTAGCAATTACCGAAACCAGCAAAATCGGCGGTATTCTGGCGGCACCTGTGCGTGACACTATGAAGCGTGGAGAGCCGGGCAAAAATCTCATCGCTCATACCGTCGATCGCGAAGACCTGTGGCACGCTTTAACGCCTCAACTGTTCCCTCTGGAATTACTGCGCAGCTGTTTGCAGCGCGCACTCGATGAACATGCCTCAATCACTGATGAAGCCTCTGCTCTTGAGTATTGTGGCTTCCATCCCGAATTAATTAGCGCCCGCGCCGATAATATAAAAGTGACTCGTCCTGAAGACCTGGCGCTGGCTGAGTTTTACCTCACGCGGTTAACCCAAACGGAGAAAGAATAATGCGTATTGGACATGGTTTTGATGTACACGCCTTTGGTGGCGCAGGCCCAATCATCATTGGCGGCGTACGTGTGCCTTTCGAGCAGGGGTTGCTTGCACACTCGGATGGTGATGTCGCTCTGCACGCATTAACGGATGCTCTGCTTGGGGCGGCTGCTTTGGGGGATATCGGCAAATTATTCCCGGACACCGACCCGGCGTTTAAAGGTGCCGATAGCCGCGAATTGCTGCGCGAAGCGTGGCGTCGTATTCAGGCGAAGGGCTACACATTGGGTAACGTCGATGTGACGATTATTGCCCAGGCTCCAAAAATGGCTCCGCACATCCCGCAGATGCGCGTGTTTATTGCCGAAGATCTCGGCTGCCATATGGACGATGTGAACGTAAAAGCGACCACTACTGAGAAGCTCGGTTTTACAGGCCGTGGTGAAGGCATCGCTTGCGAAGCGGTCGCTTTGCTGCATAAGGCGCGCAAATAATGGATATGCAGAATCTGACCTGGCTGCACGGAAAGCCACAAGGCACCGGGTTAATCAAAGCCAGTCCAGAGGACTTCGTGGTTATCGAGGACCTGGGTTTTGGGCCGGATGGTGACGGTGAGCAACTCCTGTTACGCATCCTGAAAAATGGCTGCAACACCCGCTTTGTTGCTGATGCGCTGGCTAAATATCTGAAGGTTCCAGCCCGCGAAGTGAGCTTTGCCGGGCAGAAAGACAAGCATGCAGTAACTGAACAGTGGTTCTGTGTACGCCTTCCGGGCAAAGAAATGCCGGATATGAGCGGGTTTGAGCTTGAAGGATGCCAGGTGCTGGAATATGCCCGTCACCGCCGTAAATTGCGTTTGGGAGCTTTGAAAGGTAATCGCTTCACGCTGGTACTACGTGAAGTGAGTGACCGCGCCGATATTGAGCAGCGTTTGAATACAATTTTGCATCGTGGAGTGCCGAATTATTTCGGTAGCCAACGTTTTGGGATTGCAGGCAATAACCTGCACCAGGCCGTGCGCTGGGCGCAAAGTAATGCACCGATCCGCGATCGTAATAAGCGCAGTTTTTATTTGTCGGCAGCTCGTAGCGCCATGTTTAACCAGATTGTTAGCGAAAGGCTGAAAAAGTCCGATTTCAACCAGGTTATCGATGGCGATGCGCTGCAACTAGCTGGGCGTGGAAGCTGGTTTGTTGCCACACCGGAAGAGCTTCCTGAGCTGCAAAACCGTGTCGATAGCGGTGAGTTATTAATTACTGCACCGCTGCCGGGTGACGGTTCCTGGGGCACGCAAAACGCCGCACTGGAGTTTGAACAGCAGTGTGTTGCTGGAGAAACGGATTTACAGTCGCTGCTGGTGCGTGAGCGTGTAGAAGCGGCTCGTCGCGCTATGCTGGTTATGCCCAAAGAGTTGAGCTGGAGCTGGTGGGATGACATCACCGTTGAGCTGAATTTCTGGCTGCCTGCCGGCAGTTTCGCAACCAGCGTGGTGCGTGAATTAATGAACGCACCGGGTAATTACGCTGATATTGCTGAGTAACGGTAGAACTTATTTATGGCGGGTAATGATATTACCCGCTTTTTTTTGTTTTAAATTCCGCATTATTTTGTCTCTGACAGTTCCACAACCTCTTGTTTCCAGCTCAATCCTCAGCCCACGGAAGGTGATTTAGTCAACCCAGGATTGTATAGTAGCCTCCAGACTGGCGTTTGTTGTGAATGTTACAAAAACAGCAACAATTTCATGACAGGTGCACTAAAATCAGCTGAATGGGATAAAACAACAAGTTGGAGCGTTTTTTGAGTATAAAAAATACGCGGACAGTAAGCGTCTCATGGGACCAACGTGTGGTTTTATCTTTTTCGTATATTCATATAAAAGAAGCTTTGTAAAAAGAATATGAGAATACTTTTGAGTAACGATGACGGGGTCAACGCGCCGGGCATTCAAGTTTTGGCGGCCCGACTAAGGGAATTTGCTGAGGTGCAGGTGGTAGCCCCCGACCGTAATCGCAGTGGGGCATCAAACTCACTGACGCTCGAATCTTCATTGCGTACTTTCACTCTCGCAAACGGCGACATTTCCGTGCAAATGGGCACGCCGACTGACTGCGTCTACCTTGGCGTTAATGCCTTGATGCGCCCGGTGCCTGAAGTGGTGGTTTCCGGGATCAACGCAGGCCCAAATCTGGGTGATGACGTTATCTACTCCGGCACCGTTGCGGCGGCGATGGAAGGGCGACACTTAGGTATTCCGGCGCTGGCCGTTTCTCTTAATGGCCATGAGCATTATGAAACCGCCGCTGCGGTAACCTGCACGATTCTGCGAGCGCTGATGCGTGAGCCGCTGCGAACCGGGCGCATTTTAAATATCAATGTGCCTGATTTGCCACTTGATCAAATCAAGGGTATTCGTGTCACGCGCTGTGGTAGCCGTCATCCTTCAGATAAAGTTATTCCGCAAGAAGATCCTCGCGGTAATACCCTGTATTGGATTGGGCCTCCGGGGGACAAATTTGATGCAGGTCCGGATACCGATTTTGCCGCTGTTGATGAAGGCTATGTGTCGGTCACGCCCTTGCATGTCGACTTAACCGCCCACAGTGCTCGTGAGGTGGTTAGCCACTGGTTGAGCAAGTCAGGAGTGGATGAGCAATGGTAAGCAAACGCGTACAAACCCTTCTCGAACAGCTACGCAATCAAGGCATTAAGGACGAAAAAGTTCTTGATGCAATTGCCCAGGTGCCTCGGGAAAAATTTGTCGACGAAGCGTTTGAGCACAAAGCCTGGGAAAACACTGCATTACCCATTGGCTCAGGCCAAACCATCTCGCAGCCTTATATGGTTGCAAGAATGACCGAGTTACTTGAACTGACTCCTGAGTGCCGTGTGCTGGAAATCGGGACAGGTTCCGGGTATCAAACGGCCATTCTGGCGCACCTGGTGCATCATGTTTGTTCAGTTGAACGCATTAAAGGCCTGCAATGGCACGCAAGGCGACGTTTAAAACAACTCGATCTGCACAATATCTCAACCCGTCACGGTGATGGTTGGCAGGGCTGGCATGCGCGTAGTCCATTTGACGCTATTATTGTTACGGCAGCACCGCCGGAGATTCCCAGCGAGCTCTTAGCACAGCTGGATGAAGGCGGAATTTTAGTTCTCCCTGTAGGCGAAGATCGACAGTTTCTTAAACGGATTCGTCGCCAGAATGGGGAATTTGTCATTGATACGGTAGAAGCCGTTCGTTTTGTGCCCTTAGTGAAGGGGGAACTGGCATAACCCGGAAATATCTTGTTTTTTTCTAAGGGTTTTGGCGTAACGTAACGCGCAGCGAAATTTTGATAGCTGGCCTTAAGCGCCAGTTTTGCCGTATTTTCATACATAAGCATATGATTGTTTTTGGGGGATAAATGAGCGCGGGAAGCCCAACTTTTACTTTACGCCGTATTGCAGCGTTGTCGCTGGTTAGCCTTTGGTTAGCTGGCTGTACCAGCAATAACAGCCAGGCGCCTATTAGTTCTGTAGGTGGTAGCAGCAATGCCGGTGGCAGTTCATCTGGTGGAATGCTGATTACCCAGCCACCGAAAATGTCCACTCAAAGCCAGACTCCGCAAATTCAGCCTGTACAGCAGCAACCACAGATCCAGCCTATGCGCACTCGGCCGCAGCCCGTTGTTTCAACGCCAGTTCAAACAGAAAACGGCCGTATCGTTTATAACCGCAAGTATGGGAACATTCCGAAAGGCAGCTATGCCGGCGGCAGCACTTATACCGTTAAACGCGGCGACACTCTTTTCTATATTGCGTGGATTACCGGGAACGATTTCCGTGACTTAGCCCAGCGCAACAATGTCCCCGCCCCGTATGGCTTAGAAGTAGGTCAGACTCTGCAAGTGGGCAGCTCTTCTGGGACGCCAATCACTGGCGGAAATGCGGTCACAACGGCTGATGCCAGCGCGCAAGGCGTCGCTCCGCCACCTGTGCAAAATACCACCGCAGTGGTTGCTTCTAAACCTGTAATTACGTATTCTGAGGATTCAGGTGAACAGAGTGCTAACAAAATGTTGCCGAATAATAAAGGTACTGCGACTGTCGTCACAGCACCGGTTACGGCACCTGTGGTTAGCTCTACGACTACTGTACCAACTGCCAGCAGCACGTCCGATAGCGCGCCAATTTCAACCTGGCGCTGGCCGACTGAAGGCAAGATTATTGAGAACTTCTCTGCTACCGAAGGTGGCAATAAAGGGATCGATATCGCAGGCAGCAAAGGCCAGGCTGTTGTTGCTACCGCCTCTGGGCGAGTGGTGTATGCCGGTAACGCGCTGCGTGGTTACGGTAATCTAATCATCATTAAACACAACGATGATTACCTGAGTGCCTACGCCCATAACGATACAATGCTGGTCCGGGAACAACAAGAAATCACGGCGGGGCAGAAGATAGCTACCATGGGTAGCACCGGAACCAGTTCAACACGTTTACATTTTGAAATTCGTTACAAGGGGAAATCCGTCAACCCGCTGCGTTATTTACCGCAGCGATAAGCCGGCAAAATCCTAAGCTGCATATAGTTATTTAAGTGGTATCAAGGCGGCAACTGAGTGATTCCCCGGGAGCTTATTCAAGTAAGTGACTGGGGTGAATGAAGGTAGCCAACGCGGAGAACGCTTAAAAGACGAAGTGCAAGGTAGGTATTTTGCCCAGGGATCACGGGTAGGAGCCACCTTATGAGTCAGAATACGCTGAAAGTTAACGAGTTAAATGAAGACGCGGAATATGATGAGAATGGAGTTGAGGTCTTTGACGAAAAAGCCCTCGTAGAAGAGGAACCCAGTGATAACGACATAGCCGAAGAGGAGTTGTTGTCACAAGGTGCCACTCAGCGTGTGCTTGACGCAACTCAGCTTTATCTTGGGGAGATTGGTTATTCCCCATTATTAACAGCCGAAGAAGAGGTGTATTTTGCCCGCCGCGCACTGCGTGGTGATATCGCTTCTCGCCGACGCATGATTGAAAGTAACTTGCGTCTGGTGGTTAAGATTGCCCGTCGTTATAGCAATCGTGGTCTGGCTTTGCTGGACTTGATTGAAGAGGGGAATCTGGGGCTGATCCGTGCTGTTGAGAAGTTTGACCCAGAACGTGGGTTCCGTTTCTCAACATACGCAACATGGTGGATTCGTCAGACCATCGAACGGGCAATCATGAACCAAACCCGTACGATTCGTTTGCCGATTCATATCGTGAAAGAGCTGAACGTTTATCTGCGTACTGCTCGTGAGCTTTCCCACAAACTCGACCATGAGCCGAGTGCGGAAGAGATTGCTGAGCAACTGGATAAACCTGTTGATGATGTCAGCCGTATGCTGCGTCTCAACGAGCGCATTACTTCAGTAGACACCCCGTTGGGTGGTGACTCTGAAAAAGCGCTGCTGGACATTCTGGCTGACGAGAAAGACAACGGCCCGGAAGACACCACGCAAGACGATGATATGAAGCAGAGCATCGTGAAGTGGTTGTTTGAACTGAACGCTAAACAGCGTGAAGTGCTGGCTCGTCGTTTTGGCCTGTTAGGCTATGAAGCTGCAACACTGGAAGATGTTGGCCGTGAAATTGGTCTGACTCGTGAACGTGTTCGCCAGATTCAGGTAGAAGGTCTACGTCGTCTGCGCGAAATTTTGCAGGCTCAAGGACTCAATATCGAAGCGTTGTTCCGCGAATAATCGACTCTTCAAATAAAAAGCGGTGACTAAGGTCACCGCTTTTTTTATGGCTTTAGTCAGGTGTTACACCAGGTTTTTAAGCCGATAAATCCACTCTAGCGCCTGTCTTGGCGACAGCGAATCCGGGTCTAACGCTTCCAGAGCTTCTACCGCAGGCGAGGTTTCCTCAGCAACTGACAGCAACGACATCTGCGTACCATCGACTTGCGTGGCAGCCGTGTTATTAGAAAGCGTCTCCAGTTCGCGCAGTTTTTGACGTGCTCGTTTAATCACATCTTTTGGTACACCAGCCAGCGCCGCAACGGCCAGGCCGTAGCTTTTGCTCGCCGCACCATCTTGCACACTGTGCATAAAGGCGATGGTGTCACCGTGTTCGATAGCATCAAGATGCACGTTTGCCACACCTTCCATTTTTTCTGGCAACGTCGTCAGCTCAAAATAGTGCGTGGCAAACAGGGTCAGTGCTTTGATGCGATTAGCCAGACTTTCGGCACAGGCCCAGGCTAATGACAGACCATCGTATGTGGAAGTCCCACGACCAATTTCATCCATCAGTACCAGGCTATTCTCGGTGGCGTTATGCAAAATATTTGCCGTCTCGGTCATCTCAACCATAAAGGTTGAACGCCCGGAAGCCAGATCGTCAGCCGCGCCTACGCGTGTGAAAATACGGTCGATTGGCCCGATTTCTGCTTGCTGTGCTGGAACAAAACTACCGATGTAGGCAAGCAGTACGATCAACGCCGATTGGCGCATGTAGGTGCTTTTACCCCCCATGTTAGGGCCGGTAATAATCAACATGCGGCGTTGAGGTGCGAGACTTAGCGGGTTGGCAATAAACGGCTCGCTAAGAACTTGCTCAACGACTGGATGACGACCATCAACAACTTTAATCCCAGGTTTATCGGTCAGTTGCGGACAAGTGTAATTCAGGCTGTAAGCGCGCTCAGCAAGGTTAACCAGCACATCCAGTTCCGCCAAAGCCGTAGAACTTTGCTGCAACGCTTCAAGATGTGGCAACAGCGCATCGAACAACTGATCGTAGAGCTGTTTTTCCAGTGCAAGAGCTTTGCCTTTCGACGTGAGAACTTTGTCTTCGTACTCTTTAAGCTCAGGAATAATATAGCGCTCGGCGTTTTTCAGCGTCTGACGGCGAACATAGTGAATTGGTGCGTGGTGACTCTGGCTGCGGCTAATCTGGATGTAATAACCATGCACGCCGTTAAAACCGACTTTCAGCGTATCCAAACCGAGTTTTTCACGCTCGCGGATTTCCAGTTTATCGAGATAATCTGTCGCGCCATCAGCCAGCGCACGCCACTCGTCTAACTCTTCGTGATAACCTGGTGCAATCACGCCACCGTCGCGCACCAGCACTGGCGGGGATTCCACTACTGCGCGCTCGAGCAATTCACGCAGCTCAGTGAACTCACCCATATTTTCACGCAGTGTCTGCACATACTCTGTTGGCACATCGGCCAGCATTTCACGCAATTCAGGCAGTTGTTGGAAAGCGTGGCGCATGCGCGCTAAATCGCGTGGACGCGCAGTGCGTAGTGCCAGACGCGCCAGAATGCGTTCCAGATCGCCAACCTGACGCAGCACCGGCTGTATTTCAGCGGTACGCTCTTGTAAGGCTGCGATGGTCTGCTGGCGTTTTTGCAGCACGTCGATGTTGCGAATTGGCATGTGCAGCCAGCGTTTCAGCATGCGGCTACCCATCGGCGTGACGGTGCAGTCCAACACTGATGCGAGCGTATTTTCAAAGCCACCAGACAGGTTCTGGGTTATCTCCAGATTACGGCGCGTTGCCGCATCCATAATGATGCTGTCTTGCTGGCGGTCCATGGTGACGGAGCGAATATGCGGCAGGGAAGTGCGCTGCGTATCTTTAACGTACTGCAGCAAGCAGCCCGCGGCACACAAAGCATGATGAGCATTTTCAACACCAAAGCCAATCAAGTCGCGGGTACCAAATTGCATATTCAATTGTTGGCGTGCGGTGGATATTTCAAACTCCCACAGTGGACGACGACGCAAGCCACGGCGGCCTTCAATCAAACGCGTCTGGGCAAAATCTTCTGCATACAGCAGTTCAGCGGGATTGGTACGCTGAAGTTCGGCGGCCATGGTTTCGATATCTTCAGGCTCTGACAGACGAAAACGCCCGGAGCTGATATCAAGCGTCGCATAACCAAAGCCTTTACCGTCTTGCCAGATTGCAGCCAGCAGGTTGTCCTGGCGCTCTTGCAGCAGGGCTTCATCGCTGATGGTGCCTGGTGTAACGATACGCACGACTTTGCGCTCGACAGGCCCTTTGCTGGTGGCGGGGTCACCAATCTGTTCGCAAATGGCGGCAGATTCACCCAGATTCACAAGCTTGGCTAAATAGTTTTCGATGGCGTGATGCGGAACACCCGCCATTGGAATCGGTTCGCCCGCAGATGCACCACGTTTAGTCAGAGAGATATCGAGTAGTTGCGACGCACGTTTTGCATCGTCATAAAACAACTCGTAAAAGTCACCCATGCGATAGAACAACAGGATCTCAGGATGCTGAGCTTTCAGGCGCAGATACTGCTGCATCATGGGGGTGTGGGCGTCTAAATTTTCCGTTGTACTCATAGTTTTTCTTTTTTAATCCATTGAATTAAAAGTTAATTGTGATTTTTTATTATTGTTAGTGTTCACATTATCTCATGAAGCTGATTTGTCGTGAAAAGCTTCGCTATTACACCACATAACTCTGCGATCACACATTGCCAAAAGGCAGGAAAACTTCGCGCCGTCTCGCAGAGTCTGTTACTACCACTGTGATTTTGATTTACCATAAGTAATACACATTCGTCGTTAGCTATATGGATATCCCAACACATGCGTTACTCCGTCGCGTTACTTCCGCTTATTGTTTTGCTCGCCGCTTGTAGCAGTAAACCGAAAACAGAAACACAGCCTCAACAAACCGGCACGCCTACTGGGGGGTTCTTGTTGCAACCGCAGCATGATGTGTTTATGCAGACGGGGGATTTTGCTAACAATCCAGAAGCTGAGAAATTCATCGATAAAATGGTGAATAAGCATGGTTTTGACCGCCAGCAATTGCACGAAGTGCTTTCTCAGGCCAAACGACTGGATTACGTTTTGCGTTTAATGGACCAGCAGGCACCGACTACTGCACCACCAGCAGGTCCAAACGGTGCATGGCTGCGCTATCGCGGCAAATTTATTACCCCTGATAATGTGCAAAATGGTGTCGCGTTCTGGAATCAATATGAAGACACTCTAAAACGCGCCTTCCAGGTTTATGGCGTGCCGCCAGAAATTATTGTTGGCATTATTGGTGTTGAAACACGTTGGGGCCGTGTGATGGGGAAAACACGGATTGTCGACGCACTTGCTACGCTCTCGTTTGCCTATCCTCGCCGTGCGCAATACTTCTCTGGCGAACTGGAAACCTTCCTGTTGATGGCGCGTAACGAAGGCGATGACCCGCTGGCATTGAAAGGTTCATTCGCTGGGGCGATGGGCTACGGCCAGTTTATGCCTTCGGCCTTTAAAGAATATGCGGTGGATTTCAATGGTGACGGCCATGTAAACCTGTGGGACCCGGAAGATGCTATCGGCAGTGTGGCGAACTACTTCAAAGGCCATGGCTGGGTGAAAGGTGATTTGGTTGCGGTTCCTGCCAACGGCCAGGTGCCGGGGCTTGCGAATGGTTTTAAAACTAAATATTCCGTATCCGCGCTGGCTGAGTCTGGTTTAAGCCCAACCGCTTCTCTGGGCAACCACCAGGAGGCAAGCTTGTTGCGCCTGGATGTGGGCGATAGCTACCAGTACTGGTACGGTTTGCCGAACTTCTACACCATCACTCGTTATAACCACAGCACGCATTATGCGATGGCGGTCTGGCAACTCGGTCAGGCAGTGGCACTGGCTCGCGTTCAATAATCTTCACCCCCGTCTTATTCTGAGGCGGGGTTAGCTTCCCAGATTGTTATGAAGGTTTTTCCTGATCGTCGATCAGGAATTTACATAGCATTCGATTTGGTTTATGTTATGTTATAACAAATCAAATTCAGTGGTTTTCCTGCAATGCTTCCTATACGGACACTATTCACAGTGGCTGCGCCTGTCCGATTTTGCGCGGTCTTAATTCTGCTGGCTGGGTTATGGCTGGCTATTAGCTGGGCGATTGCACTGCCATGATCTCGCTAAATCAATTAGTGCTGGGCTACCAGGGAAAGGCCGTAACACCGCCATTAACCGGCCATATTGTGAAAGGCAGTATGACCGCCATCATAGGTGCCAATGGCACAGGGAAATCGACCCTTCTCAAGACGATCCTGAAGTTACAGTCACCCGTATCTGGGCAATTGTCTTTTACTGAGGGGCGTCCACGTATTGCATGGCTGCCACAACTTGCAGAAATGGAAAGGCAGTTTCCTACCACGGTTTACGATGTGGTTTGCATGGGAGCATGGCCCGCTCGAGGTCTGTTTTCCTCGTTGAATCGCCAAATCCGTCTGCGAGTAGCCGATGCCATTGAGCGTGTTGGTCTTACTACATTGAGCAAGCAACCCATCGAAACGCTTTCCGGCGGCCAGTTTCAAAGAATGCTGTTTGCACGCCTGCTGGTACAAAACGCGCCATTAGTATTGCTTGATGAGCCATTTACCGGCGTTGACTCACAAACCAGTGATTTTTTGATGACGCTTATCTGTCAGATGCATCAGGCGGGCCAGACAGTGATGGCAGTGCTGCACGATAACGAGCTCGTTAGCAGACACTTCCCTCAGGTTCTGTTGCTTACGCAAGACCATTTCCATTGGGGCGATACCGCTGAAGTACTGCCCCATTACTGCAAATCAAGTATCAATCTGGCGTTATCCGCATGATTTATCACTTCTTCTTTGAACCGTTTATTGCTTACGGTTTTATGCGACGCGCACTCGTCGCCTGTCTTGCACTATCGATAAGCACAGCCCCACTGGGGATCTTTTTACTTTTACGACGTATGAGTCTGGTGGGCGATGCGCTGTCTCACGCCATTTTGCCTGGCGTTGCTGTGGGGTATTTACTGGCGGGTATGTCGTTGGTTGCGATGGGGATTGGTGGCTTTGTTGCGGGTGTGCTGGTGGCGCTAATTTCAGGACTTGTCAGTTCACGCACCAATCTTAAAGAGGATGCCAGTTTTGCCGGTTTTTATCTTGGCTCGCTGGCGTTGGGGGTCACGCTGATTTCATTACGTGGTTCCAGTGTTGATCTACTTCATCTTCTATTTGGTTCCATTCTGGCGGTGGATAGCCAGTCAACAATCTTTGTTGGCGTGATAGCCAGCGTGACGTTGCTTATTCTGGCCGGTTTATATCGTGGACTGGTGATGGAAACTTTCGACCGCAGCTTTTTACAGGTCAATAATCGCCTGGCTCCTCATCTTATTCACGGTGTATTTCTCGCGTTATTGGTTCTCAATTTAGTCGCCGGGTTTCAAATCCTCGGAACCCTAATGTCTGTCGGTCTAATGATGCTTCCCGCTGTTTCGGCACGCTGCTGGGCGAAAACACTACCAGGGGCGATGTTCATCGCTATTGTCTGCGGTTTGTTGTCGGCCTGGATTGGGCTTGCATGGTCTTTTGCCGCCGCATTACCAGCGGGCCCTGCCATTGTTCTTACGGCAAGCGTCGGCTTCTTTATCTCGATTCTTTTTGGTTCGCGCAGCGGGCTGGTTCGTAGCCTTTGTCGAGGCTTGATAACAACAAGCAAGGGGATTAAATGAAACGTTTTGGGATGATGGTGTCATTGGTGTTGGCGTGCTCAAGCCAGGCTGCGTTGGCGAAAAACCTCAATGTGGTTGCCAGTTTTACCGTGTTGGCAGATATGGCAAAACAAGTAGGTGGTGAGCATGTCACGGTGAAAAGTCTGGTGGGGCCAGATGGCGACCCACATAGCTTTGAACCGTCACCGCAAGACAGCGTGGCGTTAAGCAAAGCAGATGTGGTTATCGTAAGCGGGCTGGGAATGGAAGGGTGGATGGACCGGCTGGTCAGCGCATCAGGCTATAAAGGCAAGGTGATTGTTGCCTCCGAAGGTATTTCTACGCGCAAGATGATCGATGACGGTAAACAAATTACCGATCCTCACGCCTGGAATAGCGCTGAAAATGGCGCAATCTACGCACAAAATATTACCAGGGCGCTGGTGGCTGCGGACCCGGAAGATGCAGCGGCAATCAACGACAGTGGTTCTGAGTATGTTACACGCCTCAAACTGCTCGATAGTTGGGCAAAGACGCGCTTTGAAGCTATTCCGAAATCAAAGCGTAAAGTGCTCACCAGCCATGATGCATTTGGCTACTTTGGCCAGGAGTATGGCGTGACTTTCATGGCGCCAGTGGGCTTCTCGACCGAAGCGGAAGCTAATGCCAGTGACGTTGCTGGGCTAATTAAGCAGCTCAAAGAACAACACATCAAAACTTACTTTATAGAAAATCAGACTGACCCTCGATTGGTAAAACAAATTGCCGCTGCGAGTGATGCCCAACCGGGTGGCGAACTATATCCAGAAGCGTTATCAGCCGCAAACGGGCCAGCCAGCACTTACGAGATGGCGTTCAAGCACAATGTGGATACTATCGCTAACAGCATGAAGTGATTTAACCGGCCAGCATTCGCTGGCCGTTCTTTTTTCTGGAAGTGCCTCGAGTTATCTAATGTAATCCTCTGCAATAGCGGTTAAGTGCTATCGTGTAGCCCTGCGCTATGTCTACAATCGGAGCCAACATGACAGATAAAACATTGCGTCAATTAAGTCACCAGGTCGGCGAAGCACTCGGGCGTATCGGCGCGACCATTACCACGGCAGAATCCTGCACCGGTGGCTGGATTGCGAAAGTGATTACTGATGTTTCAGGCAGTTCCGCCTGGTTTGAACGCGGTTTTGTTACCTACAGTAATGAGGCTAAGCACCAAATGATTGGTGTTGATAGCGGAACGCTGGAAACTCATGGTGCAGTTAGCGAAGCCGTGGTGCGTGAAATGGCACAAGGTGCGCTTTATGCGGCCGCTGCGGATTACGCGGTTGCTGTCAGTGGTATTGCCGGGCCAAATGGCGGTAGTGAAGAAAAACCTGTCGGAACGGTGTGGTTTGGCTTCGCTTCAAAACTTAATGGTACCATCGCCAACTGCCAGATTTTTGCGGGTGACCGTGATGCCGTTCGACGCCAGGCCACTGAATATGCGCTGCAAACCCTGTGGGAAGAATTTCTCAAAAATAAGCTTGATACTGTATGACCATACAGTATAATTGGCACAACAAAACAGCATAGTAAGCAGCGTGGCACATCCGTGTATCACCCTGCATGACAGGAGTAAAAATGGCTATCGACGAAAACAAACAGAAGGCGTTAGCGGCAGCACTTGGCCAAATTGAAAAACAGTTTGGTAAAGGCTCCATCATGCGTCTGGGTGAAGACCGTACCATGGATGTGGAAACGATCTCTACCGGTTCACTTTCACTGGATATTGCGCTTGGTGCCGGTGGCTTACCAATGGGCCGTATTGTTGAAATTTACGGGCCAGAATCTTCTGGTAAAACGACGCTGACTTTGCAAGTTATCGCCGCCGCTCAACGTGAAGGTAAAACGTGTGCGTTTATCGATGCCGAGCACGCTCTGGACCCGATTTACGCTAAGAAACTGGGCGTAGATATCGACAACCTGCTTTGTTCACAGCCAGACACTGGCGAACAAGCGTTGGAAATCTGTGATGCGCTGGCACGTTCCGGTGCAGTAGACGTACTGGTTGTTGACTCCGTTGCCGCTCTGACGCCGAAAGCTGAAATTGAAGGCGAAATCGGTGACTCTCATATGGGCCTCGCGGCACGTATGATGAGCCAGGCAATGCGTAAACTGGCAGGTAACCTTAAGCAATCCAACACCTTGCTTATCTTCATCAACCAGATTCGTATGAAAATTGGTGTGATGTTCGGTAACCCAGAAACCACTACTGGTGGTAACGCGCTGAAGTTCTACGCTTCTGTACGTCTGGATATTCGTCGCATTGGTGCGGTGAAAGATGGCGATAACGTGGTGGGTAGTGAAACTCGCGTTAAAGTGGTGAAAAACAAAATTGCTGCACCATTTAAACAAGCTGAATTCCAGATCATGTACGGTGAAGGTATCAACTTCTACGGCGAGCTGGTTGACTTAGGCGTGAAGCACAAGCTGATCGAAAAAGCCGGTGCCTGGTACAGCTACAACGGTGAGAAGATTGGCCAGGGCAAATCAAACTCCAGTAACTTCCTGAAAGAAAACAAGCCAATGGCTGCTGAAATCGAGAAGAAACTGCGTGATATGCTGCTGAATAATCCAGATGGTACACCAGACTTTGTTGCTGATGACCACGACAAAGACGTTGCTGAATCCAAAGAAGACTTCTAAATCCCATAAGGGCTGCTACGGCAGCCCTTATTTGTTTCAGCCTTACTCCATTTTCTTTTAAACAGGTTATCCGCTATGCCTGCCGAATCTACTTCCCGCCGCAGTCCTTATTCCCGCTTATTAGACAAAGCCACTCGTATCCTGGCGATGCGCGATCACAGTGAACAAGAACTTCGCCGTAAACTCGCGACACAGCCTACGTTTCCCGGAAAACCAAGAGCTGAAGAAGATCCGTTCACGCCTGAAGATATCGAAAAAGTCATTGCCTGGTGTTATGAACACCGCTGGTTGGACGATGCTCAATTTGCCTCACGTTTTATCGCAAGCCGCAGCCGCAAAGGTTATGGCCCGCAACGTATCCGCCAGGAATTGCAGGGCAAAGGTATCGCGCGTGATCTGAGCGAAGCCGCAATGGAAAATTGCGAAATAGACTGGCAAGAGATGGCTCGAGACATTGCCGAGCGAAAATTTGGCGAGCAACTTCCGACAGAATGGAAAGAGCGAGCTAAAGTGCAGCGTTATCTTCAGTATCGTGGCTTCTTTATGGAAGACATCCAGGCTGTTTATTCTTGATATACCCTTCATACTTAAAGTTGCCTCGGCGTTAGCTTCACCCGAATCACTTACTGGAGTAAGCTCATCGGGATTTTCTCGCTTGCCGCCTTGACGCAACTTTAATTATTTTGGGTATAAAAACCGAAATTTTTCCGATTAGGCATACACGGGATTTTACTTCCCTCATAAGAAAACTTATCTTATTCCCACTTTTTCCAGGTAAACAGGTCAAGACCAAAGCAACAAAATTGGCTATGACCGGTTTGCTAACTCCTCGTTAGCTTGATTTCAGGATAATTATGAGCAAGAGCACCGCTGAGATCCGTCAGGCGTTTCTCGATTTTTTCCATAGTAAAGGTCACCAGGTTGTAGCGAGCAGCTCCCTGGTTCCGAATAACGATCCTACTTTGCTGTTTACTAATGCCGGGATGAACCAGTTCAAGGATGTCTTCCTTGGTCTCGACAAACGTAATTATTCCCGTGCCACAACGTCCCAACGTTGTGTCCGCGCGGGTGGTAAACACAACGATCTGGAAAACGTCGGTTACACCGCCCGTCACCACACGTTTTTTGAAATGCTGGGTAACTTCAGCTTCGGTGACTATTTCAAACATGATGCCATTAACTATGCCTGGGAATTATTGACCGGCGAGCAGTGGTTTAATCTGCCAAAAGATCGTTTGTGGGTCACGGTATACGAGACTGACGACGAAGCGTTTGAAATCTGGGAAAAAGAAGTTGGCGTTCCACGCGAGCGTATTATCCGCATTGGCGATAATAAAGGCGGGGCTTACGCATCTGACAACTTCTGGCAGATGGGTGACACCGGCCCTTGCGGCCCATGCACCGAAATCTTCTTTGACCATGGCGACCACATTTGGGGCGGCCCTCCGGGCAGTGCTGAAGAAGATGGCGATCGTTATATCGAGATCTGGAACCTGGTCTTCATGCAGTTCAACCGTCAGCAGGACGGCACTATGTTGCCGCTTCCTAAGCCGTCAGTTGATACCGGTATGGGTCTGGAGCGTATTGCCGCTGTTCTGCAACACGTTAACTCCAACTATGAAATCGACCTGTTCAGCAAGCTGATTCAGTCCGTTGCCAAAGTGACGGGTGCAACCGATCTCACCAGCAAATCGCTGCGTGTTATTGCTGACCATATTCGTTCTTGCGCATTCCTGGTTGCGGATGGCGTGACGCCGTCGAACGAAGGCCGTGGCTATGTGCTGCGTCGTATCGTCCGTCGTGCAATTCGTCATGGCAACATGTTGGGCGCGAAAGAGACCTTCTTCTATAAACTGGTTGGCCCATTGGTTGAAGTCATGGGTGCGGCTGGCGAAGAACTGCAACGCCAGCAGGCGCTGGTTGAACAGGTTCTGAAAACCGAAGAAGAACAATTTGCTCGTACGCTTGAGCGTGGCCTGGCGTTGTTAGATGAAGAACTGGCTAACCTGAAAGGCGACACTTTGGATGGCGAAACTGCTTTCCGTCTGTACGACACCTACGGTTTCCCGGTCGACCTGACAGCCGACGTTTGCCGTGAACGTAATCTCAAAGTTGACGAAGCGGGCTTTGAAGCCGCGATGGAAGAACAACGTCGTCGTGCACGTGAGTCCAGTGGTTTTGGCGCTGACTACAACAGCATGATTCGCGTAGATTCGGCTTCTGAGTTTAAAGGTTACGATCACACTGATTTGACCGCTAAAGTCACCGCGCTGTTTGTTGACGGCAAAGCCGTAGAGCAAATTACTGCTGGGCAAGAAGCGGTTGTGGTGCTCAACGAGACTCCATTCTATGCAGAATCTGGCGGCCAGGTTGGCGACAAAGGCGCGATTAAAGCGAACGGCGTAGATTTTGCTGTCAGCGATACGCAGAAATATGGTCAGGCCATCGGCCATCTCGGCAAGCTCGTCTCGGGTGTTGTGAAAGTGGGCGACAGCGTAAAAGCTGAAGTTGATGAAGCGCGTCGTTCACGCATTCGTCTGAACCACTCCGCCACTCACTTGCTGCACGCTGCATTGCGCCAGGTTCTGGGCACTCACGTTGCGCAGAAAGGTTCTCTGGTAAATGACAAAGGTCTGCGTTTTGACTTCTCCCATTTTGAAGGGATGAAGCCAAGTGAAGTGCGCGCGGTAGAAGATATCGTCAACGCCCAGATTCGTCGTAATTTGCCAATCGAAACCAACGTCATGGATCTGGAAGCGGCTAAAGCTAAAGGTGCAATGGCGCTGTTTGGCGAGAAATATGACGACCACGTGCGTGTTCTGAGCATGGGTGATTTCTCAACCGAACTGTGTGGTGGCATTCACGCGAGCCGTACTGGTGATATTGGCCTATTCCGTATTGTTGCGGAATCCGGTACTGCTGCGGGCGTACGTCGTATCGAAGCTGTGACAGGTGAAGGTGCGTTGGCAAATCTTCATGCGCAGAGCGAACAACTACAGGATATTGCTCAACTGCTTAAAGGTGACAGCCAGAACCTGAACGAGAAAGTGCGTTCGGTACTGGAGCGTACTCGTCAGCTCGAAAAAGAGTTGCAGCAGTTGAAAGAACAGCAGGCTGTGCAGGAGAGTGCACACCTTTCCAGCAAAGCTGTCGATGTAAAAGGCGTGAAACTCCTCGTGAGTGAGCTCGCCAACGTCGAACCGAAGATGTTGCGTACTATGGTTGATGATCTGAAAAATCAGCTGGGTTCGGCAATCATCGTTCTGGCGACGGTATCAGAAGGTAAAGTTTCTCTGATTGTGGGTGTCTCTAAAGATGTGACCGACCGTGTGAAAGCGGGGGAGCTGATTGGGGTTATCGCTCAGCAAGTCGGAGGCAAAGGGGGCGGTCGTCCAGATATGGCTCAGGCAGGTGGTACAGACACGGCTGCATTGCCTGGTGCTCTGGCCGGTGTTGAAGCCTGGGTCGCGGCTAAGCTCTAAGTAAAAAAATAAAGTGCAGACAGACGCCATAACTCATTCAGGTTATGGCGTCTTCTTAATCTGCACACACTCAATAATGATAAAGTCAGGTTAAAGTTGCGTATATCGGCTAGACTTAGTCATAACAGAAGGTAATGTCGTGGTCATTGACAGTTTATGTGTTTGTCACCACTTACTTTTTGGCGTATATGATGGAGAATGCCGGGATACAGAGAGACCCGACTCTTTTAATCTTTCAAGGAGCAAAGAATGCTGATTCTAACTCGTCGAGTTGGTGAGACCCTCATGATTGGGGATGAGGTGACCGTGACAGTGCTTGGGGTAAAAGGTAACCAGGTTCGTATTGGTGTTAATGCCCCTAAGGAAGTTTCTGTTCACCGTGAAGAGATCTACCAACGTATCCAGGCTGAAAAATCGCAACAAACGAGTTACTAAAGTTACTGCGTCTCGCTAATCACTAGCGAGACGCTTCCTTTAGCGCACCATTTTCTTCGCTTTATCACGCAATACTCCCTTCATTTCTCGATATCACCATAATTTCTTATTCATCCCGAACGCTTTCATTTATCTATTATCCTTATACTGCCTGTTGATAAAACACTCTTTTTGCTGTCAATTCGTCCTGATTGTGCGTGAAGTGTGCAATTGATTATTAGTTGGGAAAAATTGTTTGACTTATAAGTGCAGGAAAGTAATATGTGCGCCACGCAGTGCCGATGAGCAGAAACAAGTTCAACGGTACACCTCGAAAGAGGCGTGTGGTGAGGTGGCCGAGAGGCTGAAGGCGCTCCCCTGCTAAGGGAGTATGCGGTCAAAAGCTGCATCCGGGGTTCGAATCCCCGCCTCACCGCCATTTTGCACCCATAGCTCAGCTGGATAGAGTACTCGGCTACGAACCGAGCGGTCGGAAGTTCGAATCTTCCTGGGTGCACCATTCTTCCTACTACCATTTTGCGCCGGTAGTGTTCCAAAGAAAGTTAATTTCTTAAGGATCGACAGGGAGAGAAACGTTGCTTTAGCAACGGCCCGTTTGGGCGAGCACCGAGAGTAACTCTCCGGATGCACCATCTAGTTTGATGTTGTTTAGAACAACAAACAGCATTAAGTCAGCAGTAAAAGAAGTAATCCTGTGCACCCATAGCTCAGCTGGATAGAGTACTCGGCTACGAACCGAGCGGTCGGAAGTTCGAATCTTCCTGGGTGCACCATTCTTCTTCGATGTTGTGGTAAGTTCAACGACATTGAATCAGTAGTAAAGTAATACCCCGATGCACCCATAGCTCAGCTGGATAGAGTACTCGGCTACGAACCGAGCGGTCGGAAGTTCGAATCTTCCTGGGTGCACCATTCTTCTTCGATGTTGTAGTAAGTTCAACGACATTGAATCAGCAGTAAAGTAATACCCCGATGCACCCATAGCTCAGCTGGATAGAGTACTCGGCTACGAACCGAGCGGTCGGAAGTTCGAATCTTCCTGGGTGCACCATATTTCCCCAAGTTTTACCTCCTGAATTTCAAAAAAATCCCCTGTAACGCCATATTTACCCATTAGTCACCTTCTGAACTATCTCAATTACAAATAAGCGACAATATTATTGGTTTACGATAAAGTAACGCCTCAATATTGAGTGATGTGAGGGATGAGATGTACGAACGTTACGAAGGTCTAATTTTCGATATGGACGGAACCATCCTCGATACCGAACCTACACATCGCAAGGCGTGGCGTGAGACGCTGGCAGGCTATGGCATGCAATTCGATGAACAAGCAATGGTTGCGTTGAATGGTTCACCTACCTGGCGTATTGCACAGGCAATTATCGAACTCAATCGTGCAGATCTTGACCCTCATCGCCTGGCGCAAGAAAAGACGCAAGCTGTGAGAGCTATGCTTCTTGATACGGTGCGCCCACTTCCCCTCATTGATGTTGTCAAATCCTGGCATGGGCGTCGCCCTATGGCTGTAGGTACGGGCAGTGAAAGCGATATCGCCGAAGCGCTGCTCAACCATTTAGGCTTACGGCAGTATTTCTCAGCTGTTGTTGCCGCAGACCATGTCAAAAATCACAAACCCGCTCCCGATACTTTTTTGCTGTGCGCTGAATTAATGGGCGTCGCACCAAATAAATGTGTGGTGTTTGAAGATGCAGATTTTGGCCTGGAAGCTGCAAGAGCGGCGGGAATGGATGGCGTGGACGTCCGTTTGCTGTGAGTGAAGGACTATCACTTTTTTCATTATTTACCAGTAGCTTTCTAAGCGCTACGTTATTGCCAGGAAGTTCCGAAGTGGTGCTGGTAGCACTATTAGTTGCAGGCTCTGGCCCAACCTGGTTACTCATCTTAATAGCAACAATGGGTAATAGCCTTGGTGGCTTAACTAACGTTATTCTGGGGCGCTTTTTTCCATTGCGGGAACAATCGCGCTGGCATGGGAAAGCAACTGGCTGGCTGGTACGTTTCGGCCCGGCAACATTATTACTCAGTTGGATGCCGTTAGTTGGCGATCTACTGTGCCTGTTAGCTGGCTTATTACGAATGAGCTGGGGACCGGTAATCTTTTTTTTATGCCTTGGTAAAGCGCTTCGCTATATCGTTGTAGCGGCTGCAACGGTACAGGGCATCGCGTGGTGGCACTAATTGCATGGACTGAAATACCCGTTATCTTTCAAGCTGCAGGTGTGTTGGCTGCACTCGCAAACCTCTGTCACTTACTTAAGTAAGCTCAAGAGGATTTGCTCTTTTGCCGCCTTCCTGCAACTCGAAATCTAAAGGGTATTATTATCGCCATCTCTTATGCTTAATAAAAATGAATTCGACAGGCGGGAGGTCAATTTGATCCCGAACGTATCACAGGCGCTGGCCTGGCTGGAACAGCATCCTCAGGCAGTTAAAGGTATTTGTCGTGGTCTTGAGCGTGAAACGCTGCGAGTCACACCAGATGGTCAGTTGGCAACAACAGGCCACCCGGAAAGCCTTGGTTCAGCGCTGACACACAAATGGATTACTACTGATTTCGCGGAAGCGCTACTGGAGTTTATTACTCCAGTTGATGGTGATATCGACCATATGCTGACATTCATGCGCGATCTCCATCGCCATACAGCCCGTGAACTGGGTGATGAGCGTATGTGGCCGCTTAGCATGCCGTGTTATATCAACGATGGTCAGAATATCGAGCTGGCGCAGTATGGCTCGTCCAACAACGGGCGTTTTAAAACGTTATACCGTGAAGGTTTGAAAAACCGTTACGGTGCGTTGATGCAGACTATTTCGGGCGTGCACTACAACTTTTCGCTGCCGCTAGAGTTCTGGAAGGCGCGTCTGGGTGTTGAAGATGCTGAAAGCGGCAAGGAAGCGATTTCCGCCGGGTACTTCCGCCTGATTCGTAACTATTACCGTTTTGGCTGGGTTATCCCATATTTGTTCGGGGCATCGCCGGCGATTTGCTCCTCCTTCCTACAAGGGAAAGAGAGCGCACTGCCATTTGAAAAGACCGAATGTGGCATGAATTACCTGCCATATGCGACTTCATTGCGACTGAGCGACCTGGGCTACACCAATAAATCCCAGAGTAACCTTGGTATTACGTTTAACAATCTGGAGACTTATGTCGCCGGGTTGAAGCGTGCGATTAAAACGCCATCGGAAGAGTATGCGCAGATGGGCGTTGAGAAAGATGGCAAGCGCCTTCAGATCAACACCAACGTACTGCAAATTGAAAATGAACTCTATGCACCTATTCGCCCTAAACGCGTTACAGGGCCTGGCGAGTCGCCTTCTGATGCGCTAATGCGCGGCGGGATTGAATATATTGAAGTGCGTTCACTTGATATTAATCCGTTCTCACCAATTGGTGTTGATGAGCAGCAGGTTCGTTTCCTCGACCTGTTCATGATTTGGTGTGTGCTGGCTGACGCGCCTGAAATGAGCAGCGACGAATTGCTTTGCACCCGCACAAACTGGAATCGTGTGATTCTGGAAGGGCGCAAGCCGGGCCTGACGCTGGGTATCGGTTGTGAAACTGCTCAGCATCCGTTGGCTAAAGTGGGCAAAGATTTGTTCACAGATTTACGCCGTGTTGCCGAAACGCTCGATGGCATCGCCGGGAATAGTGAATATCAGGATGTGTGTGACCAACTGGTTGCCTGCTTCGACGATCCAGAATTAACGTACTCAGCACGTATTCTGCGGTCTATGATTGATAATGGTATCGGCGGTACAGGTCTTGCCCTTGCTGAGCAATATCGTCAGATTTTGGTACAAGAGCCGCTGGAGATTTTGACCGAAGACGTGTTGCAGAAAGAACATGATGCTTCATGGCAGCGCCAGCGAGATATCGAAGCCAGTGATACCGAGCCGTTTGATGTGTGGCTTGAGAAACACGCTTAGTAGAAAAGAAAAAGGCCACAATCAGTGTGGCCAAAATATACATCTCTGAATCAGGGATGATGATAACAAATGCGCGTCTTTCATATACTCAGAGTAGTGTGAGAAAGAATGGTTCATTTTATTTTTAAAAAAAATCACTTATCGGAGGTGATCAGATGCCGTTGTTGGATAGCTTCACAGTTGACCATACCCGCATGGGCGCACCAGCAGTGCGTGTAGCGAAAACGATGCATACGCCTCATGGCGATACTATCACTGTATTTGATCTGCGTTTTTGCATCCCGAACAAGGAAGTGATGCCAGAAAAAGGGATTCATACTCTTGAACACCTGTTTGCTGGTTTTATGCGTGACCACCTGAATGGGAATGGCGTAGAGATTATTGATATTTCGCCAATGGGCTGCCGTACGGGCTTCTACATGAGCTTGATTGGTGTACCTGAAGAGACTCGCGTTGCTGATGCATGGAAAGCGGCAATGGAAGATGTGTTGAAGGTGAAAGAGCAAAACCAGATCCCTGAGCTGAATGTTTACCAGTGTGGCACTTACCACATGCACTCGCTGGAAGAAGCACAGGATATCGCCCGTCATATCCTTGAGCATGGCGTAAGCGTAAACAGCAATGAAGAGTTGGCTCTGCCGAAAGAGACACTCAAAGAGCTGCATATCTAGTTCTGATTAGGCGTAAGCGCCAATAGCAAAAAGGGGCCAATCGGCCTAATGCTGATCGTTTAAGGATCAGTTGACCGATCCGGTGGCTCGTGTAAAAAGGGTTCATGCACAACATGGACCCTTTTTAAATGGAACTTTCACAAGCTCTCGGTATTATCAATCTCACTGCCCCCGATGAAGTTCAAAGCCTCGCTGACCTCCTGTCTCCTGACCTCATTCAGCAAGCTTTTTCTCTC